>JARLGE010000242.1 GCA_031296215.1 Occallatibacter sp. | reverse complement strand
GCCGGCGCTTCGGCGCAGAACTTCAAAGTCTACAAGCTGCGCGGCAAGGTGGTGCGGACCGACAGCGCAAAGGGAGAGGCCACGCTCAACCACGAGGCCATTCCGGGCTTCATGGATGCCATGACCATGCCCTACAAGCTGAAGGACCCGAGCATCCTCAGCGAACTGCATCCGGGGGACATGATTACCGCGGACGTTCTGGTCTCGCAGGATCCCGATGCCGATGTCCTGCTCGACCACATTGTGGTGGTGGCGCAAGCCAAACCGGATTACAAGCCGACGGTCTTCTACCACGTGCCTGCGCCCGGCGACGCGGTGCCGGACTTCAAACTGCGCAACCAGGATGGGCAGCCGATCCGCCTGACGCAGTTCAAGGGCAAGGCACTGCTGGTGACGTTCATCTACACCCGCTGCCCGCTGCCCGACTTTTGCCCACGTGTGACGCGCAACTTTGCCGAGGTGAACAAGGACCTCGCCGCGAAGCCCGCGATTTATGCCAAGACGCACTTGCTGTGCGTCAGTTTCGACCCGGAACACGACACGCCGGAGCGTTTGCGGGCCTACGGGGCGGAGTACATCGGCAGCAGCGCCAAGGAGGCTTTTGCGCATTGGGATTTTGCGGTCCCCGAGGCGCCGGTGCTCAAGGAGATGGCGCAGTTTTTCGATCTGGGCATGAGCGACGCCGCCGACGGAAGCATCACGCACACGCTCTCCACCACGCTGATCGGACCCGACGGCAAGGTGGTGAAGTTCTATCCTGGAAACGAGTGGACGGCGGAGCAACTTGCGGGGGATGTGAAAAAAGTGGTTGCAGGGAAGGGCTGATCCCGGTATTCTTTTTGGAGACATAGTGCGAGCTTCGAACTTAATCTGTTTCCGGGCTCTGTCGACAGTGAGGAGAGAACAATGAGCAACGGGCTGAAGATCCGCAGCGACGCGGAACTGGATTTTCTTTCGCTGGGTGCGCTGGTTCACCGGCTGGACCCTGGGATCATTCCCTTCCGCAAGGCCACCGAGTGCAAGATTCACGTCAGCGGCGGCGAGTTCAACGTGGCGGCCAACCTCTCCGACTGTTTCGGTATGCGCACGGCGATTGTGTCGGCCATGGCCGACTATCCGATCGGCGACCTGATCGCCGAGCGGGTGCGCGCGGCAGGCGTGAAGCCCATCTACAAGCACTTCAAGCACGACGGCGTGACCGGGCCGAACATGGCCACCGTCTACAGCGACCGCGGCCATGGCGTGCGGGGGCCGGTGGTGTTCTACAACCGCGCCAACGAAGCGGCGGCGCAACTCAAGGTTGGAGACTTCGACTGGAAGGCTATCTTTCAAGGCGGCGTGAGGTGGGTGCACTGCGGGGGAATCTTCGCGGCGCTTTCGCCCACTACCGCTCCGCTGGCTGCGGAGATGATGCGCGAGGCCAAGGCCGCCGGAGCCGTAACAAGCTTCGATCTGAACTTCCGCGAGAAGCTGTGGAAGATCCACGGCGGCAACGAGCACGCGGTCGAGACTATCGCCAGCATTGTCGAGAATGTGGATGTGCTGGTGGGCAACGAGGAGGACCTGCAAAAGGGATTGGGCATTCCGGGCCCGGAGGTTGCGGCCAAGTCGAAGCTCGACCCCAGCGTTTTCTTCTCGATGATCGATAGCGTGGTTGCCAAGCACAGGCATGTGAAGGCGGTGGCAACGACGCTGCGCGAGGTGCACTCGACCAGCCGGCATAGCTGGAGCGCGGTGGCCTGGATCGACGGCAAGACTTATGCCGCACCCACGGCGGAGCTGGACGTGGTGGACCGCGTGGGCGGGGGCGACGGCTTTGCGTCCGGGTTCATCTACGGGCTGCTCACCGGCGAAGCGCCGGAAGAGGCGGTCAAGCTGGGATGGGCGCACGGCGCACTGCTGACCACTTTCCCCGGCGACACCTCGATGGCGACGGTCGACCAGGTGCGGGCCTTTGCGCAGGGCGGGTCGGCGCGGATTCAGCGGTAGCGATCTGTTGAAACGGGGCCATGGGCTTAGTGGTCTCCCACCCATTCCGCGAAGAGCGCGGAATGGATGGGGCACCCGGCCGTGCGGGACTGCTTCCGCGAAGAGCGCGGAATGGATGGGGCACCCGGCCGTGCGGGGCTGCTTCCACGAAGAGCGCGGAATGGATGGGGCACCCGGCCGTGCGGGACTGCTACCACGAAGAGCGCGGAATGGATGGGGCACCCAACTTATGGGAAAGTGAGCCCGCGGCCACTGTCCACGTTTTGCATCAAGGCAGGTCCGCCGGGCATCTCTCCAACTGTTATCCTTGCGATGGGTTGTGAGAGAGGTCTTGTTTGGCAAAGTTGACACTGGTTTTTGCGGTTCTGCTGGTTGCCCTGGGTCTGGTTGGCTACGTGGGCACGGGCAGCCTGCATCCGACGGCGCTGATTCCGGCCTGGATCGGGCTGGCCCTGGGCGTCTTCGGCTTTCTTGCCATCAGCCCCAACGAGGGCCGGCGCAAGCTGTTCATGCACATCAACGTGACGATTGGCTTGCTGGGGTTTCTGGGCGGGACGGTCGAAGCCACTCGCGGCTACGTTCATGCCAAGTCGCTGGGCCTGGAGCCGGACCACATCGCGCTGGCCGCTAAGGTCACGCTGGACGTGCTGCTGCTGGTCTACGTCATCCTCTGCGTGCGGTCGTTCATTGCCGCGCGGCGCTCGGGGAAGGTGTAACGCGTGGGCACCATGCGCGGCGGCAATTTGGGCATGGGTGGCTCGCGCGCGGAGCGATCGCCGCGACCCGGCGCAGCGCGCGGGGTTCCGGGCGATAAGGCCAAACCCAAGCCCAGCTTGAAGAAGATCGGTCCGCAGGTGTGGGGACTGGTGAAGCCGCGCCTGGGATTGCTGGCGGCCGGCCTCTGCCTGATGGTCATCAACCGCGTGGCTGGCCTGGTGCTGCCCTACATCTCGAAGACGCTGCTCGATAAGGTGCTCGCCACCCAGCACCCGCATCCTGAGATGCTGCCGCGCATTATCGCCATTGTCTTTGGGGCGATGCTGGTGCAGGCTGTGACTTCGTTCTCGCTGACGCAACTGCTGTCGAAGGCCGGCCAGCGGCTGATCGCCGAGTTGCGCCGCCAGGTGCAGCGGCATGTGGGGCTGCTCTCCGTTGCCTACTATGACGAGAACCGCACCGGCACGCTGGTGGCCCGCATCATGACCGACGTTGAGGGCGTGCGCAACCTGGTTGGCACGGGGCTGGTGGAGTTTACCGGCGGGCTTTTGACCGCCGTGATGGTTTTTTTCTTTCTCCTCCATCGCAGTGCTACCGTCACGCTGACGGTCTTTGCGGTAGTAGGAGGGTTTGTTTTTGTCTTGCAGTATGGCTTCAAGACCATCCGCCCGATCTTCCGGGAGCGGGGCAAGATCAACGCCGAGGTTACGGGCAGACTGACAGAGTCGCTGGGCGGGGTGCGCGTGATCAAGGGCTACCACGCGGAGGCGCGCGAGGCCAGCGTCTTCGCCGCGGGCGTGGAGCGGCTGCTGGCGAACGTGATGAAGTCGCTGACCATGACCAGCGCGCTGGGCGCGGCGTCGACGACGGTGCTGGGGCTGGTTTCGTCGCTGGTGATGTGGTTGGGCGGCAATCTGGTGCTGAAGAGTGCATGGACGGTTGGCGACTACTTTCAATACAACGTGTTCTTGGCGGTGATGGTGGCGCCGGTCTTCCAAATCGTGAACATCGGCACGCAGTTGACCGAGGCCTTCGCGGGCCTGGACCGCACCAACGAGATCATGTCGGAGCTGGAAGAGAACCAGGCGCCGGAGCGGACCGAGAAGATGAAGCCGATCCAGGGCACGGTGCGTTTTGAGGATGTCGAGTTTGCCTACGATCCGGGGAAGCCGGTGCTGCACGGGATCACCTTTCTGGCCCAGCCGGGCACGGTGACCGCGCTGGTGGGGTCGTCGGGGTCGGGCAAGTCGACCATCATCAGCCTGGTGTGCGCGTTCCATTCGCCGACCAGCGGGCGGGTGCTGGTGGACGATGTGGACCTGGCGCACGTGGACCTGAACACCTACCGCTCGCAACTGGGCGTGGTGCTGCAGGACTCGTTCCTGTTCGACGGGACGATTCGCGAGAACATCCTGTTTTCGCGGCCCGACGCCAGCGAGGAGCAGTTCCTGTTTGCCTGCCGCACGGCGCGCGTGGACGAGTTTGCGGAGAAGTTTCCTGAGGGCTACGACACCATTGTGGGCGAGCGGGGCGTAAAGCTATCGGGCGGCCAGCGGCAACGGCTGTCCATCGCGCGTGCGCTCTTGGCGGAGCCGCGGATTCTGATTCTGGACGAGGCGACCAGCTCGCTCGACTCGGAATCGGAGGCGATGATCCAGGCGGGCCTTAGCAAGTTGATGGAAGGGCGCACGACCTTTGTGATTGCGCACCGGTTGTCGACCATCCGCCGCGCCGAGCAGATTCTGGTGGTGGAGCAGGGGCTGGTTGTGGAGCGCGGCAACCACGAAGAACTGTTCGCCATGGGCGGCCGCTACTACGACCTCTACACGCGCCAGCATGGGCTGGAGGCGAATCTGTTTCTGGCGCCGGGCGAAGGGGATGTGGTGGAGCCGTAGGCAGGGGAGCCGGTTCCGGTGCTCGCGCAACAGGGCACATGTTTTTATCCTGCGTTTGATTTGGTCCGAGAACCTCATTCGAAAAACGCCAGTGGAGATCTGTGGTCTCCCACCCATTCGCAAAAGACGCGAATGGATGGGGCACGGAGCTCTTTCGGCGGGTCAAAAGTGGACAAATCCCAGTTTCCAGACTAGTGCGAAGACGCCAGGAAGGTCAGCTCGACTGCTCCGACGGGGCGGGCCGGCGTTGCGTGCGGTGAGACGGCGATCTCATTGAAAGAAATCCCGTCTCAATACTTGACACAGGTTCTAGTACATCGCAGACTGGAAAGGTAGTCACCAGGCGAAATGGGGGACCATAATGCGAGACACAGCTCCGCAAGGCACCTATAAAGTGCAGGCTCTGGACCGGGCCTTTGCGGTCCTTGATTTATTGGGCGAGAGCGAGACGCCGCTGGGATTGGCGCAGGTTGCCTCGTCGCTGCAACTGCACAAGAGCACGGCGCACCGCTTTCTGATGGTTCTGGAGCGGCACCGCATGGTGGAGCGGACCCCTGCGGGCAAGTTCCGGTTGGGGCTGCGCCTCTTCGATCTTGGCAATCGAGCCATCGAGCAATATGACCTGCGCGACCGCGCGCAGCCGCATCTGCGGCGGCTGGTGGCCGAGACCGAGGAGACGGCGCACCTGTGCATTCTGGAAGCCGCGCGGGTGATCTACATCGACAAGATTGAGCCGGCCCGCTCGGTGCGGATGATTACGCGCATCGGCGCCAGCAACCCGGTGCATTGCACTTCGGTGGGCAAGGCGATGCTGGCCTTCCTGCCCGAGGATCGTGCGGCCGAGGTGCTGCGCAAGACGCGGTTCGAGCGCTATACGCATCGCACCATCGCCACGGCGGAGGCCCTGCGCGTGGAGATGGAGAAGACGCGGCGGCGCGGGTATGCCGTGGACGACGAGGAGTTCGAGGAGGGGCTGCGGTGCATCGCCGTGCCGCTCCTGGATGCGCAGCGGCTGCCGGTTGCGGCGGTGAGCATCTCCGGTCCGTCGTTCCGGGTGACGGCGCAGAAGCTGCCTTCGATTGCCAACCACCTGCTGCAATGCGTGCGGGGTATCTCGGCCGACATGGGCTATACGTCTTCTGGCCGCGCCAATCGTGCGGTCTGGCCGGCGTAGGCGGCCAATGCCGATGCGCGCTTCACGGGTCTCGATTCTCCGTTTTATTTCTGCGCTTCTATCCAGCGCGGAAAAAGATCACAGTTCGCTCCCGGCTTGCGAATTCGATGATTTGGCGATTGTCTTGTACCAGGCGACGGTGCGCTCGATGCCCTCGCGAAAGTCCACCTGCGGCTGGTAGCCGAAGCATGCCTTTGCCAGGCTGATATCGGCGAGCGAATGCTTCACATCGCCTCTGCGCTCCATGGCATAGCGCACTTCTCCGTTGTACCCGGTCGCACGGCTCATGATCTCGATGGCATGGTTCAGTGTAACGCGGCTGCCCGTGGCCACATTGAAGACCTGGCCGGACACTCGTTCAGCGGGAGCCTCGGAGGCTAACAGATTGCCGTGGACCACGTTCTGAATGAAGGTAAAGTCGCGACTTTGTTCCCCGTCTCCGTAGATCGTGGGGGCATCGCCGGCCAGCATCTTCAGCGTCCAAATGGCCAGAACTCCGGAGTATTGAGAAGTTGGATCCTGGAAGGGGCCGAAGACGTTGAAGTAGCGAAGGATCACGGTCTCAAGGCCGAACACCCTGGCGAAGGACTGCATATAGAGTTCGCCGGACAGTTTGGCCGCGGCGTATGGAGAGATGGGACTGGGCTGCATCCGCTCGGACTTGGGCAAGGTTGGGGTATTGCCGTAAACAGACGACGAACCGGCATAAACGACCCTTCGCACCTTGGCGTCCTTTGCCGCCACCAGCAACTGAACGGTCCCCGAGACGCCGGCGCGGTTCGAGGCAACCGGGTCTTCAATGGAGCGTGGAACCGAAGGGATGGCCGCCTCGTGAAAGATACACTCGACGCCCCGGCAGGCCGTGGCCACCGCCTCTGCATCGTTGATATCGGCCTCGATGAAGTCCATCGCCTCCAGCCCGCGGAGATTGTCGCGCTTTCCGGTGGCAAAGTTGTCGATGCCACGGACTTTCTTGCCGCGTGCGAGCAGTTCCGCGGCGATCGACCTGCCAATGAAGCCGGCTGCGCCGGTGACCAAGTAAGTATCCATTTCGGCCTTTCTGAAAGCGAATGTCTGTCATTGTACAGTTGCCGCGACCGAAGCTTCGGGGTTTGCGGCCAGTGCTGGTCTTCAGCTTCGATCGTTCCCAGCATGCGGATGGTTGTCACTGGGCACACCTCTGCTGTTTGTGCGGTTCGGGGCAGCGGTTCGAGCCCATCAACTGACGATGCCGAAACAGGAGTTCGAGTTATCGATGAAGAAGAGAGTTGCTCCGGTTGCCTCACCCGTTGCGCAGGGTTTCGACCGGGGTTTCATATTTCGATCCACATTTCAAATAGCCCGGTCCGGCGTCATCCGCACAGCGCAACAATGGTCAACCGGGGTTGAGAAGCTGTTGAAGAGTTAGTTCCGGTGAAGCGAGGGCAGCGTGAGTCCATCTCGTATTGCGGGGAAGATTGTGCCGCGGAGTCAATCTCGCCGGGCAGAACACTTGGGGTGATCCTGTTTGGGCCCTTCGCAAGGTATGGCGACTGGCTTTTCCGGCGAGGAACACCGTATCACGATCTGGAGATGTTTCCGATGGTTTCCGACAGCCTGGCGATGGGTTGCCTTCTGGCGAACGTCAGCGGATGGCTGGAAACGAAAAGCCGGTATCCGCAGTTGTTCCGGCCGGCTGGTTCGATTGGATTGCCGGCGTTTGTGCTGCTGGTCAAGCGTTCTATGGGCGACACGGTAGACGCGGTGTTTGGCTCGCCGGTGGTCCGCCCAAGGTGAACATCCGAAGTAATTCCGGATTCCCTCAAAAAATCTGTTGACACGCTAATCGTCCATAGGTAGCATGGCGAGCCAAGGAGAGATACCCCGTTTTTCGGTCACTCCCGCAGTGCCATTGGTTAATCATCTGGTAAACGATTCGCTGTATGGCGCGGACTCGCGAGTAGCATCCGCTCCCCCAATTTCGGATCCTCGGTATTTCTGATTCATCGGCAGCAACTCAAGGGTACATTCATTTTCGGCGCACCTGTCTCCATTGCGTGGAGGCGGATTGCGCCTAGCTCGCAAATCCTGCGCGCTCAGGCCCGCTCAACCAGGGGCTCTGAGCGCGGTTACTCAAATTGCGCCTCCCAGATCGCGCGCGTTGCCTGTTCTCTGGCAAAAGCACCAGCATTGCAGCGTTACAGCAGCCGGGCTTCTCCCGGCCATCCAGGACGGAGGTTGACGTTATGGCGTCATTCACATATCCCGGCGTGTACATCGAAGAGTTGTCGAGCGGCCAGCACACCATCACCGGCGTAGCCACCTCGATCGGAGCGTTCGTCGGCTGGGCCCCACAAGGCCCGGTGAGCGCTGCCACACTAGTGCAAAGCTGGAGTGACTATCAGGCCCAGTTTGGCGGGCTCGACTCGCGCAGCTGGCTCGGCTATGCGGTCAACCAGTTCTTTGCCAACGGCGGCAGCCAGTGTTACATCGTCCGCCTGGTGTGGGATGGGACGCTTGCCGGGGGAACGAACAACCCCGTGGCCTGCGCCACCGCGCTGGCTGCGGGGATGGGTTACGGAACGGCAACCGTCACCGCGACCTCCGGCGCGCTCTCGGCCGCCATCACTCTGGGCGTGGGAACCCCGGTTTTGCAGAGCGTCGCGGTGCTGCCGCAGGGCATTGCCGCGCCCGCGGGCGGCTCGCTGCAGCTTCCCCCGCTGCCCATAGGGGCCACTTTGCAGCTACAAGCCAGCGGCAGCTTCTCCGACGGCAGCACATCGGCTCCCCCCGGAGTTGTCTGGATCTCCGGAAATTCGAGCATTCTGAGTGTGTCGCCCTCCGGGCTGGTGACGGCAGGCTCCACGCCCGGAACAGCCACGGTCACGGCCGTCTCCGGCATCATCACCGGTAGCATTACGCTGACGGTCACTCTGGCCACCATCAGCTCGATCAGCGTTTCGCCGTCCTCGGTTTCGGCGGTGCTCGGCCAGACCGTGCAACTGGCGGCGGCGGCCAACTACTCCGACGGAACCGCCCCCAACATCACCGCCATCGCAAGCTGGACACCCACTCCCGGAAGTGCAGTCACCTTCACCTCCACCGCGGCCGTTCCACTGGCTGCCGGCCAGTTCCAGGCCATCGGCGTGAATCCCACTGTCACGATTGCAGCTGCACTTCCCGGCGCCTTCACGCTGCCTTTGCCGGCGCCCACCGCGAACACAGTTGCGGTTGCCATCGCCGCCGCCGAGATCGTTTCGCTGGCCATTTCTCCGGCCAACGCGACGGTGCCTACCCCCGCGGACCTGGAGCTTGGAGAGACAGAGCCGGCCGCCTTTTCCGTTGCCGCCACGCTTTCCAACGGCGCCGCCGGACCCGCGCCCACCGTGGCCTGGGCTTCCAGCAACACGGCCGTCGCCACGGTTGACAGCAGCGGCAACCTGACCGTTGTCGCCGCCGGCAACACCACCATTACCGCCACCTATACGCCGGCTGCCCCTGCCGCGCCGATTGTCGCTTCCACCAGTCTCAATGTCAGCCCCGCCCATCTGACCGGACTCCACGTGGCCCCGGCGACGCTCATCCTGGCAAGCGGATTGAGCCAGCAATTCACTGTCACCGGCACCTTCGACGATGGCAGCTTCGTGGACATGACCGGCTACGCTACCTGGACACCCAGTGCAGTCGCCGCAACAGTCTCCGCGGCGGGCCTGGTCACCGCCGCCAATGGCATTGCGGCAAATCAGCCCGTGACCATTACCGCCGCATGGATGAACATCAGCGCCACAGCCGCGCTCACTGTGACGCCGCCCATTCCTCATTCTCTGGCCGTCACCACCTTGCCCGCGGGGACAACCTCGATTGCACCTGGACAGAATCTGTCGCTGTTGGCGCAAACAACCAACTCCGACGGCAGCACAACGGTGGTGACGGGAACAGCGCAATGGGCCTCCTCGGCTTCTTCGCTGATCTCCATCGCCGGCCCTGGCGTGGTGGCCGCCTCGGCCTCGGCCGGGGGCGCACTCACCCTGTTCGCCGCCAACCCCGGCATCTGGGGCAACAGCCTGCGAGTGAGCATCAGCACTCTTCCCGCTCCCAACACCAACCGCTTCAATCTGCTGCTCCAGAGGATGGGCGCGAGCGGCCAGCTTTCGACCCTGGAGAGCTACGTCAACCTCTCGGTCTCGCCCAGTGATCCCAATTACGTGGTGGCCCTGGTCAACAACGACTCCAGTTACATCACCTTCACCAATCCCGCCAACGGCCAAAACGTGGTTCCAACCGGGTCGCCGGCTCCCACCTCCGCGCCGGTGGCCTTCAGCGGCGGAGCCGACGGCACGGTCTTGCGTCCCACGGATCAGAACTTCGAGCTGGCCGTCCTCTCCACTTCCAACCCCGATGCCGGCATCAACGTGCTGGATCGGGTTGAAATCTTCAACCTGCTCTGCATCCCTGGGGAGACCGACGCAGCCACCATCTCCCAGCTACAGGCCTATTGCAACACCCGGCGCGCGTTTTTCATCGTGGATTCCCCGCAGCAGACAACCATCTCCGGGTTGATGCAGAGCGGACCCGCCGGCACACCGCCGGGCAGCGGCTTCATCACCGGCGAGTACGCCTCCAACTCCGCCTTCTACTTCCCGTGGATTCAGGCTCCCGATCCGCTGGTCGGCAACCGCCCCGCGCTGTTTCCGCCCTGCGGGTTTGTGGCCGGAATTTACGCTGCCACCGACGCCAGCCGCGGCGTTTGGAAGGCTCCGGCGGGAATCAACGCCGGGCTCACCGGCAACTCGGGTCTGCAGTTCGTGCTGACCGACGCGGAAAACGGCACCCTCAACACCCAGGCCGTCAACTGCCTGCGCCAGTTCAAGGTCTACGGCGACGTGGTGTGGGGAGCACGTACCCTGGCCGGCAACGACCAGGCCGGCTCGCAGTGGAAGTATGTGCCCATCCGCCGCCTCGCCCTGTTCCTCGAGTCCAGCCTCTTCGACGGCACGCAATGGGTGGTTTTCGAACCCAATGACGAAACCCTCTGGGGACAGGTACGCCTCAACGTGGGAACTTTCATGCAGGGCCTGTTCCTGCAGGGCGCCTTTGCCGGCACCACCCCGCAGCAGGCGTACTTCGTGAAGTGCGACGCGGAGAACAATCCTCCCGCCAGCATCGCCCAGGGCGTGGTCAACATCCTGGTGGGCTTCGCCCCCTTGTATCCCGCCGAGTTCGTCGTGATTCAGATTCAACAGATCGTCGCGCAAGCCTCGTAACCCGCGCAGGCCGCACCACCAAGGAGAACGCAGATGGCAATCTTTCCCGCAAACAGCGCCCGCCTCGACCCCTACAAGAACTTCAAGTTCCGCTTGAAGTGGGATGGTCAGTACGTCGCCGGCATCAGCAAGATGGGCACCCTCAAGCGCACCACCGAAGTGGTTTCGCATCGCAGCGGCGGCGACCCCTCCACGGACCACAAGTCGCCGGGGAGGAACAAGTACGAGGCCATCACCCTGGAGCGGGGACTCACCCAGGACAAGAACTTCCACGATTGGGCCGGCCTGGTGTGGAACTTCGGCTCCAGCCTCGGTTCGGAGGTGTCGCTGGCCAACTTCCGCAAGGACCTTTACCTGGAGTTCTACAACGAGGCCGGTCAACTGGTGATCGCTTACAAGATCTTCCGCTGCTGGGTATCGGAATACCAGGCGATGCCGGACCTGGACGCCAACGCCAACGCCATCGCCATCGAGCACATCAAGCTCGAGAACGAAGGATGGGAGCGGGACACCAGCGTGACCGAACCAGCCGAACCTACCCTGAGCATCGTCGCAACCTAGTATGGACGCTCTTACCCAAGCCGATTATCTCGCCTTGTGGGAGAGCGGCCAGGCGCTTCATCCGATCGACCAGGGATTGCTCGCAGTTCAGGCCGCCTTCCCCGAGACTCGCCAGGAGAACGTCGCCGACTGGCCGCTGGGGCGCCGCAACCGCGCTCTCGCCCAGTTGCGTTGCGCCTGCTTTGGGCCCATCCTCAGCGGTTGGACCGCGTGCCGGCAGTGCGGCGAAAAACTCGAGTTCAAAGTCGACGGAAACGCCCTCATCGAAACCGGCGCGCTGGCTGACGCGCCCCCAACCGTATCCATCTCCGGCCGCGTCTTCCGTCTGCCCAGCAGCCGCGACCTGGCGCGCCTTGCCACCCAATCCGCCCCGGCTTCCGCGGTCACTCAACTGCTCGACTTGTGTCTGGTCCGGGAAGACGCTGGGGAAGCTCCCACCGCATGGAACGAAGACGATCTCGAGACCATCGGCGAGCAACTCTCGCTTGCCGATCCGCTGGCCGAGATCCTCCTCGATCTTCGGTGCCCGGTTTGCGGGGATTCGTTTCAGGAGTCCCTTGACCTCGCCGCCTTCTTCTGGTCTGAACTCGAAGGCCGCTCCAAGCGCCTCTTGCTCGATGTGCACACCCTCGCCTCCGCCTATGGCTGGAGCGAAGCGGAGATTCTCAGCCTCAGCCCGGCGCGGCGGAATTTCTATCGGGAACAGGTGCATGCATGAGCGGATATCTCCATCGACTTGCCGCTTCCACCATCCGGCAGCAGCCGCGTGTGCATCCTTTTACGGAATCCATCTACCTTGGCGCGCGCAGCCAGGAAGCGCCAGGTTTCGTGTTTCACGCCGAGGAAACGTCGGCGGACGCCCCGATCGCAGGCGCGTTTTTGCCGGTCATGCCTTCCTCGCACCCTTCTGCGCAATTCCCGGCATCGGAGCCATCCGGGCCAGGCAACTCGCCCGCGGCGCGCCCCAGTCCACATCCGTCGCAAATCCAGGGGACGCATTCTCCCCAGAATCCAGCGATGGAAGAAGAATTGCGTTTGGCTGCGAGCTCCACGGCCGGCCAGACCTTCCAGCCCCTGTTGCCGCCACTGGGGATGCGGCAACCGGAAGCAGAGGCGCCGAACCCGGCGTACGGGCCGGAAGCTGCGCCTGCTCGCGCATCCAAAACTCCAGCCGCTGCTTCGCCTTCACCGTCGGCAGCGCTCCACCAGGACGCGTCCTCGTCGCGCGCATGGACCTTTGAGCCGATCGTCGCAGAAGCCGTCGGCGCGGCCCCGGCCGGGCCCGAGAGCGTGCGGCCCAGCGACGCCACCAGGCAGAATCTGCCGGCTGTTCCTGCCCGTGCCGCTTCCCGTCCGGGTCTTGCCCTCAACGTTCCTGTCCGGCGCGCTGCTCCGCCCCAGACGGAAGAGATCCAGATTCACATCGGCCGCATCGAAGTGATTGCCGTGCCTCCGCCGGCGCCGCGCGCTGTCCCCGCACCGGCGCGCAAAGGGCTCACGCTGGACGAATACCTGAGCCGTAGCGGCGGGAGGGCAGGATGAGCAATGCTCTGGCCATCTCCGGCGTCTCGGCCGTTTTGCAGTTCTACCTGAGCAATGTTTACGGCCCCCTCCACTCCATGTTCGGGGGCACGATCGCGGTCAGCGCGCAGGCCCCGGACCTGGTTCAAAGCAAATTCAACAATCTCACCGTAACCGAAAACCAGGTCAATCTCTTTCTCCATCAGGTCACCTACAACCCCGGTTGGCGCAATGTGGCCCTGCCCTCGCTGCAGGCCGACGGCAAGACCCTCAGCCAGAGTCCGCCCCTGGCGCTCGACCTTCACTACCTGCTCACCGTATACGGCTCCGCGGACTGGCAGGCCGAGGGCCTGCTGGGCTACGCCCTGATGATGTTCCACCAGAACCCCATCATCAGCCGCAGCGATATCAACTTCGCATTGACCAATCTGCCTCCGGGCAACAACCTCAACCAACCGCTCAAGAGCTGCGGGCTCGCGGACCAGATCGAGATGATCAAGATCACCCCGGCAACCCTGGGCAGGGAAGAGATGGCCTGGCTTTGGACCGCGCTCAAGGCCGACTACCGCCCCACCTTTCCCTTCCAGGTCTCGGTCGTCCTGCTGCAGCCGCAGCAGAATCCCTCGCTGGCGCTTCCGGTTCTGCGCCGCCATTTCCAGGCCCAGTCCATGCAGCCCGCGCAGATTCTTCAGGCGGCTCCCCCCAACAACCAGCCCGCCGCGCAATTCAGTGACCCAGTCAAGGTGACGGGTGAGTACCTGACCGATGTCACCCAAGTGGCGCTCAGCAATGCCCGGCTGGGAATTCAGTTCTCCGTTCCGGCGTCCGAGGTCACGGCGACCTCGTTCACCTGCGTTCCCGGCGCGCAGACCACCTATCCAAACGGCATACCGGCAGGCGTCTACTCGTTGGCGGCCCAGATTCTTGCTCCCAACTCGACGCCCGCCGAGATCT
>JARLGE010000241.1 GCA_031296215.1 Occallatibacter sp. | reverse complement strand
TTGAGGAAGACCTCCTGCACAATATCGTCCACGGTTGCCGGAGAAGGGTCGCTGACCCACATGCGGCTGATGCGCAGCGCCACCAGCGAGGCCAGGGGCACGGAGCGGCGCACAAGCTCTTCCCATTCCGCGGCATCGGGAGAGTGGGCGCAGAGCTTTGCCAGGTCGTTGACCGAGGTGCGTGATTCGTTCATCGCGCCGGAGACCAGTTTACCGTATGCCCGCGGCCACAGTTATTTCTTTATCCTTATGCCCCTGACTCCGCCGTGAACCTGCGCACCGCGGTCGGTTTTCGCGCTGTGCTACCATCCCGCCAAGCGTCTACGAGCACTTATTCAGGAGCCCTGCATGCAGACCCACCTTCGCCCCATGAGTCTTGGCGAGATTCTGGACCGCACCGCCCAGCTTTACCGCACCAACTTCATGCTGCTTGCGGGCATCGCCGCCGTCTACGCCGGTGTGCTGCTGGTGCTTAATCTTGCCCAGATCGGGCTCCAGGAACTGTTGCTCCACCTGCACATGGCCGCGCAGTTGCCATGGGTCACTCTCGTCTTCGTGCTACTCATCTTTCCCGTCATGGTGGTCTGTGCCGGCGCGGCCGTGGCCGCCAACAACCGCGCCGTGGCCTGGTTGAACCTTGACCAGCCGGCCACCATACGCGCTGCCTACCGCAGCATCCTGCCCAGGCTGGGCCGCTACCTGTGGCTCATGACCATCGTCTTCTTCTTCGTCTACATTCCGTTCGTCCTGCTGTTCACTGGCTATTTTGTCTTCCTGTTCGCCTATGGGGGCCGGAAGGGGATGTTCGCCTCGGGCGGCGCCAACGCCGATCCCCAGGCGGCCATTGTGCTCGGCCTGGTCACGCTCGGCTTTCTCGTCCTGGCCCTGGGCGCCACTGTCTATGCCGTCCTGATGACCTTGCGCTATGCGCTGGCCGTTCCCGCCTCGGTGGTCGAGGACCTCAAGGCCCGCAAAGCCATCCGCCGCAGCATCGAGCTCACCAAGGGATCGCGCGGCCGCATCTTCCTGCTCCTGCTGCTCATCTTCGTTATCGAGATCGGCCTGGTGGCTATCACCCAGGTGTTCTTCATGGTGGCCATGTTCACCGCGGCCAAGCACCATGCCGAGGTGCCGGTGTGGATTCAGATTCTCCAGCAGATCGTCGGCTTCCTCACCAACAGCTTCATCGGCCCCATGTACGCCACCGGCCTCACCCTCTTCTACTACGACCAGCGCATCCGCAAGGAGGGATTCGACATCGAGTGGATGATGGAGGCCGCGGGCATGACGGCGCCTGCGCTCAACCCCACCTCCGAGCCCATCGCCGCGCCGCCTCAATTCGAACAGGAGACTCCAACCGCCTCCGTCGAGAACTTCACGGCGTCCCCCATCGATCCAACGCCGGGGCCGAACCCCCCACAACACCCAGGCGAGGCCGACCCTCCCCCGGACTGATTCCGAACTTGTTGCGCAAAAGGAGCAAATGCGAGCCATGAAACGGCTACAGCAAAACCAGAGTAGCTATACCCAGTGGCAATCCCCTCAAGTGGCTTTTTCCTCAAGAAAAAGACACGTTCGCGGTTCTCAACTGGGGCACGTTTACTCTGGTTTTGCTCTAATTCCCATCTTTCTCTGCTGCTTTTTGCTTGCGGCGCGGGCCGCAGCCCAGTCTCCAACCGCGGCTCCATCGCCGGCTCCGCCGCTGCTCCCGCCTGACGACCGCTATAAAGCCGATCTGCTCCTCATCGTTGCCCACCCCGACGACGACGTGATGGTTGGTGGCTACCTGGCCCGCCTGGTCCTCGATCAGCACAAGCGCGTGGCTGTCATCTACACCACCAGCGGCGATGGCGGCGGAAACGCCGTCGGCAATGAGGCCGGTCCGGCCCTGGGTCAGGTGCGCATCCTGGAAGCCCGGCACGCCCTCGGCTCGCTGGGCATCGAAAACGTCTGGTTTCTCGGCTTCCATGACACGCCGGGACAGAACCCGCTGCGCTCGCTGGACCACTGGAACCACGGCCTGGCGCTGGACGAGATCGTCCGCCTCGTCCGCCTTACCCGGCCGCCGGTAATCCTCACCTGGCTGCCCTGCTCCGTGGCCGGCGAAAACCATGGAGACCACCAGGCCTCAGGCATCCTCGCCACCGAGGCCTTCGATGCCGCCGCCGACCCCACACGGTTCCCCGAGCAGATCTCCCCGCCCCGCGACCGCACCGGCATGAACAACCTGACCGAAGGCCTGCTCCCCTGGCAGCCGCAGAAGCTCTATTTCTTCTCCGATGCCTTTGAAGTCTTTTCTCCCTACTGGCACGACCCCGCGGTGCTTCCCACCTTTCGCAAGAGTCTCATCGACGGCGCTGGCCCCAGCTACGACACCACCACCGTCTCGCCATCGCGCCACGTCTCCTATGCCCAGCTTGAAGCCGGGCAGCAGGCCTTCTACAGCACCCAGGAGGGCGCCCTCGGCGATCAGGCCATCGCAACCAAGAACTTCAAGGACTTCGAGTACCCCATACCCCTCATCCTCGGCAAGACCATCGTGCCGGCCTCGGCCACCGGAGATGTCTTCGAAGGCGTCTCCCCAAGCCCGGTCCGCTTCGCTCCTGCGCAGGGATTCGGCTTGCATCCGGACCCGCCGGACTCGCTGCGGTTCCGCATCGGCGACCCCTGGAGCTTCTATACCCAGTTCTGGTTCGCCCACAATCTCCAGCAACTGGTTGGAGCGATGCCCGAGCCCGAACTGGGAGCCGGCTTCGGCGACAAGCTCAGCATCCCCATCCAGGCCTGTAACGACCTGAGCGACCCGGTCGAATTCGCCGTCACATCCGCCTTGCCCGCCGGATGGACGGATCAGACTCCCTTCACCCGCTATCCCGTGCGTCCGGGCGAGTGTTACCCCATCCTGGCGCAGGTCTCCTCGCCCGCCTCAGGCGGCAAGGGATGGCGGCAGCTCACCTGGACTGCCACAGCAGGCCAGCGGAGAATGACGGCCCAACTGCGCGTCTACATGGGCGGCAGCGGTGGGCTGCCGCAGTAACAGCCAGTCCACGCGCGACCCATCGCGCCCTTTGGAGTGATATACGCACCGCCTCATTTTCACTATGATCTCGACAAACCTTCCTTCATGCGTGTCGCGAGCCTCAAAAAACGGCTAATCATGGAGTTTGAGTTCACCACGAAACCCGCCAAGTCAGCTTGGGGAGAACCAGCATGAGCGATTCGAATTTTTCCACTCCGCCTTACCCGCCAGTACCGCCAGCCGCGCCCCTCGGGGCCGCGGTTCCCATGACCTTCGGCCAGATTCTCGAGCGCGTCTTCCGCCTGCTGCGCGCCTACTGGAAGCCGTTCGTGGGCATCGGCCTCATACCCATCGGCGCGCTCATCGTCTTCGAGGGCGTGCTCTTCGGTGCGCTGTTTGCCTCGGGTGTCTTTCAACGGCCGCCCGCGCAGCCCAATACCGCCACCATCCTTGGAATCGTTGTCCCCTTCCTGGTGCTGGGCATTCCCCTCATGCTGCTCTCTTACGGGCTCTACTACGGCGCTTCAACCTACGCCGCGCTCGCGGCCGACCAGGACCGCGCGCCGACCGCCGCCCAGGCCCTGCGCCATGCATGGAGCAACGTGGGCCGCTACACCTGGCTCACGGTGCTACGCAGCCTGATCGTCGCCGGCCCCATCCTGGTGCTGGCGTTTGTCGTCGGCCTGGGAGCGGCGCTGCTGGGCGTCGCTTCGAAGGGAAATACCAGCCCCGCCGCACTGTTCTTCCTGGTTCCGCTCGTCATACTGATTTACCTGGGCTCGCTGGTCTACGCCGTCATCATGAGCCTGCGTCTGTCGCTGGCCTTTTCCGCCTGCGTGCAGGAGAGCCTCGCCGCCAGCCGGGCCATCACCCGCAGCGGCCTGCTCACGCAGGGCGCCAAGGGCCGCATCTTCCTCATGCTGCTGCTGATTTACGCCATCGGCTACGCGCTGATGATGGTTCTCTACTTCGTGGGGTTCATGGTGGCCGCCATCGCAGCCGTTGCCGGAGCCGGACACCTCCACAACCTGACGCCGCTGGGCTACGCCGCGCTGGGCCTGCTCGCCGTTTGCGCGCTGGTCGTGGTGTTGCTATGGAGCATGCTGCTGATGGCCGCCTATTCCATCTCCTTCGCCGTCTTCTATCGCGACCAGCGCCTGCGCAAGGACGGCCCTCCGCCCGCGCCTACGCCCGTCGCAATCGCCGCGGAGAGTTGAGTCCGCGGTCCGCTCCGCCGGACAGAACGGCGGAGAACTTCACTCGATGCATTCGAACACCGGAGAAAGTGCATGACAGAAAGCTTGCGCCCCATGAACCTGGGAGGAATCCTCGACCGTGGCGTGCAGATTATCCGCGAACACTTCGCACTGTTTATCGGACTTGGGGCTATCCCCGGCCTGGCGCAATTTGCCGGAGCGATCGCGGCGATCCACCCACCGTCGCCTGCCACCGACCCCAACGCCACGCAAATCGCGCTGACGCTGCTGAGCTACGGCGCTTCGTTTGTCATCGGGGTGGCGAAGATTGTTTTGCAGGCGGTGGCCACGGCTGCCATTTGCCTGGCCGCTTCCAAAGTGAACCTGGGCGAAACCATCACCGTTCGCGAGGCATTCGGCGCCTTCACTGCAAGAAAGGGCAGCCTGGTGGGCCTGGTTATCCTGCAAGGGATCTTCGCCGTCTGGCCTCTCATTGTTGTGACATTGATTGCGGTGCCGTTGGCAGCTTCCGGAGCCCCAGCCTTTCTGCAAGTGCCCCTCTGGATTCTGGGGTCCGTCCCCTGCATCGTGCTGTACTGCCGCTATGCGCTTGCCTATCCGGCAGCCGCCATCGAGGGCCGCACCGCAATGGACGCCATTAACCGCAGCGTCGGTCTGGGCCAGGGCGGCCGATGGAGAATCTGCGGCGGAATTATTGTGCCGCTGGTGCCTCCGTTCCTGGTGACGGTTGGCGCCGCCGGCCTGGTTGAGTTCTTCAAGAGCTACAGCCCGCTTCTGGCGGGCAGCCCGCTGGCCGAAGCCGGCGCCAACGGGGTGGTAGCCCT
>JARLGE010000240.1 GCA_031296215.1 Occallatibacter sp. | reverse complement strand
TGCCGAGCCGGCGGTGTGGAATGCGCCGGGTTGGGTGACTTCCGCCATGCCGTCGGTTACCGTGATCCAATTTTGCGGGTCGATTGGGACAGTGGTGTCGCCGGAGCCGGGGAAGCTTTCAAGAAGCGCTTTGTGGAAGTCCGTGGGAAGCTGGTCAGGGAAGACGACATGAGGGCGAACCATGTGTCCGCCGGAGGCGATGCCGCCGATGATGCGGGCCAGTTGTAGCGGCGTAGCTTCCACCGCGCCCTGGCCGATGGCGACGTCGAGCGTTTCATCGGGATACCAGCGGTTGTGGTAGTTCTTCATCTTCCACTGCGCGGAAGGCATGAGGCCGGCCTGCTCGCCGGGGAGGTCGACGCCGGTCTTCTGGCCGTAGCCGAATTCAGTGGCGTACTTGGCGATACGGTCGATGCCCAGCTTGTCTCCGAGCATGTAGTAGAAGGTGTCGCAGGAGAAGGGGATGGCGTTGTGGATATCGACGGCGCCGTGATGCTCGTCGCAGTGGTGGAAGAAGCCGTAAGGGCCCCAGCCGCCGGCGCAGTTGATTCTCATGTCCTGGGCGACACCTTCCTGGAGGCCGGCGACGGACATCATGATTTTGAACGTTGAGCCGGGGGCAAGCTGGGCCTGGATTGCCTTGTTCATCAGGGGATGATCAGGATCTGTGATGAGCTTGTTCCAGTCGGTGCGGTTGATGCGTACCGCGAAGTCGTTGGGGTCAAAACTGGGGTGGGAGACCATGGCCAGAATCTCGCCGTTACGCGGGTCCATGGCCACAATGGCGCCCTGACGGTCGCCGAGCGCCAGTTCGGCCGCGCGTTGCAGGTCGTTGTCGATGGTGAGGCGCAGATCCTGTCCGGGCTTGGCGTGCTGTACGCCCAGGTAACCGACTTCGCGGCCGTGGCTGTCAACAATCACGTCGCGGGAGCCGTCCTGGCCGCGCAGGAGTTCGTCGTAGGTTTCTTCGACGCCGGCTTTCCCGACCACGTCGCCGGGCATGTAGTAGGCAAAGCGCGGATTGTTCAGGTCGTCTTCACTGACCTCGCCGACATAGCCAATGACGTGGGAGAGATAGCCGTCGCGGGGATAAAGCCGCCGCTCCTCGTCCACCGTTTCAAGCTCGGGCAGCTCGTTGCGGTGGGCCTCGATGAAGGCGTGTTCGTCGGCGGTGATGTCTTGCTTGATGGGGATGGGCTGGTAGCCGGGCGAGGCACGGTAGCGACGCAAGGTGGCACGCAGGTCATCGACATTCAGGTCAAGGCCCTTGGCAATCAAAGGGAGATCGGCGTCCACATTCTGGTTCTGTTCGCGCACGAGGAAGCAGGAGACGGAGGGGTAGTTGTCGACGATGAGGCGGTTCTCACGGTCGAAGAACTTGCCGCGGGCTGCCAGGACGGGTTCCTTCCGGACACGGTTCTGCTCGGCCAGGACACGGTAGCTGTCCGCGCCCAGCACCTGCAGCCGCCAAAGGCCCGACGCCAGTGCAAGCATCATGAGAAGAATGCCGTACTGGACCACCGCAAGCTTGACGGTGGAGAGCTTTTCGTTGCGATTGATTCTGCCCGTATCCATAATGCTCTTCGCCTAAATGAGTCGAACTTATTGAGTCGTGCCGTTGAAGGTTTCCGCAGGGGCCAAAGCCCACGTCCATTTTGTGCTACTGGCGGCACGACTAAAGTCATGCCCTTTCTCTTTCTGCCGCTTCCCTAGAGTTTTTCCGCAACCTGTAAAGCCCGGATTCATTCTGAGCTACTAGCGGCACGACTAAGGTCATGCCCTTTCAAAATCTCGAAAAAGCGAGAAGTTTCCTAATCCCTAAGCTCTAATCCCTGATTTCCAGACGGTCCAGCAGGGGAAACAGCACCACCGCGATGAGTGAGTTGCCTAGCGCGGTGAAGAGAGCAACGTACCAGCGCCAATCCAGATCAAGGCCGAGCATGAAGCGCGACACGAAAACTACCAGCCCGCTGGAAAGCAGGGAAAGCAAGAACGTGAGAAGGAGCCGGATGGTGTGATTCTCAACGTCAATGCGGACCCCAATGGAAGCGGCGAGAAAGCCGGCGATTGTCTTGGCGATGCCGTTGACGCCGATGGCATGGTGCGACAGCGCATCTTCAAAGAGTCCCATGGCGGCGCCCATCAGAGTTCCTTGAATAGGGCTGCGGCGATCGAGCGCGAAGTAGACGGTGATGACCAGCGGCAGGTCAAACCAAGCGTAAGGACCGAGAACCCGGGGCAGCCAGGCCTGGAGTACCAGCGCGGCCAGCGGCACGAGCGCATAGGCGAGCATGGGATAGCGGCGGATTCCGGGATCGCGGCGAAGGTCGGCAGCAAGCAGAGGCATGGTTATGGATTCCTCCGCGGCTGGTTAGTTTGGGGCTGGTTGGCTTGCGGCTTGGTCTGCGCGGGCTTGGCGGTTTTGGCTGGCTTTGCCGGTGCGATTTCAGGCTTTTGCTCGACGGGCTTTCCGGCGGAGTCGGGCTCATCTGCGGGATTTGATGCTGGCGCGGCATCGGGCGTGGTGTTGACGCTCGATCCAGGCGAGAAGCGGTCAGGATGCAGGGCCTGCGGCGGATGCGCCACCGGGTTGGGGTTTGAGCTGTCATGCAG
>JARLGE010000239.1 GCA_031296215.1 Occallatibacter sp. | reverse complement strand
CCCGCGTCTTGGGAACCTTCTGAAAGGTCAGCGCAAACCCCTTGCGCACTCCGTAATCCGTGACGGGAAACACATCCGGCCGCCCCATGCGGAAGATCAGCAGCATCTCCACTGTCCAGGGCCCGATGCCGCGCACCGCGGTCAGCCGCTCCACGATCTCCGCGTCAGAGAGCTTCTTGATCGCCGCGTGGGCCGGCACCGTCCCGTCCAGCGTCTTCGCGGCCAGGTCCCGGAATGCCTTGATCTTGTTCCCGGAGACGCCCGCCGCCCGCAGCGGCTCATCGGGCGTGTCAAGCAGCATCCGCGGCGTCGGATCGCCGCCAAAATACTCCCGCACGCGGCGATGGATCGTGGCCGCCGCCTTGCCGTGCAACTGCTGGTAAAGAATCGACTCGAGCAGCGACTCGAAGGGCGAGGGCAAGGGATCGAGCTTCAGCGTGAACGGGCCGGCGCGCTCCATCAGCGCGCCCAGCTTCGCGTCATTTGCTTTCAGATATTCGACCGCCTCTGCGGCGTCAAAGGGAAGCTTCCTGCTGCGCCCGTCATGGATCATAGCCAGGAGTCTATCGCAGCCGGGGCGTCAGGAGAAACAGCGGGGCAGGGCGCGCCCTCGCGCTTCCCGGCGCAGGCGCACCGCCGCGGAGGCAAAGCGACCGCGCGCCCCGCGCGGCAAAGCTCTCACTTGGCCTGGTTGTCCGACGTGTGCTGAATATGAATCTGGGTTTTGCCGTCGGATTGATTCGCTTCCTGCACGATGGTCACCGTCACCTGGTCATGGTCGCTCTTTTTCAAGGTCAGCATCGCGCTCGAGCCAAAGTCCATGGAGGTAACGCCGCTGCCCAGCTTGTCCTTGTAGAAATCAACCACTTTTCCCTTCGGGTCCGAAGTCAGGAAAGTCGCACTCACCACCGAATTCCCGGCGATGTTCATGCGCATATTCCCTGACTTCTTGGGCTCTGCGCCGGGGTAGATATCCGTTCCCAGCTCACTGGCTGTGAACTTCATGCCGGAGTCGGCGTTCATCGACATGCCCGGCACACTCAAACTTGTCTCGCCGGTTGAACTGTTCACTTGGATGGCCTTCCGGACCTTGTAGCATCCGTACATCAACGCGGCCACCAACAGCAGGACGAAGAAGGCAAAGATCCCCAGAACGATGAGAATGATCTTGACCGCGCTGCTGCCTCCGGACTTGGCAGGTGGAGCGGCGGGTTGCGGCGGAGCGGCAGCGGGCGCCCCAACCGGTTGGTATTGGGTAGAGACCGGTTGAAACGGCGGGGGCGCCGGCGCGCCGGATTGCACGTTGGGGGAGCCTTCATTTCCACGATTCTCAGGCAATTCAGCCACGTTCTTCTCCTTGCTTCCACCCGGTATGGTCGGTGTGCCTGCTCTAGCGCGCACCGTTTCCATTTTCCGGATTCCAGCCAATATACCTCAACTTCAACCTCCCTGGCCCATGTTTTGTTCGCGCCTCTCCGCTTGCGATCGGGGTGGGCTGCCCCAAACCCGAAGCCCAAACCAGCATCGCTCCTCCCATTTCCACCCAGGCGCTGGCCCTCGTCCGATCTTCTTTCCGCCCACCAACCCGTCCCGGCTATTTACCATCAACACTGCAGCTTTTTCTTGAACAGGAGCGCAAGCCATGAAAATGCGGCCGGGAACACAGACGGGATTTCTGCTGTGCGGCAAGGAATGGATCGACGGGGAAGCGCTTGAGGTTCGCTCGCCGTGGGACCAGGGCCTGGTGGGCCGCGTTACCGTGGCCACCTGGGCCGACGCTCGCCAGGCGGTGAGCCACGCTGTGGCCAGCTTGCGCCGTACCCGCGCCCTGCCCCGCTGGAAGCGCCGCGAGATTCTGGAGGACGTCGCCGCCGCCCTCCTGGAGCAAAAGGATCGCTTCGCCCAGTTGATCCTTGCCGAAGCCGGCAAGCCTCTGCGCCAAGCCCGCGCCGAGGTCGATCGTGCCGTGCTCACCTTCAAGACCGCTGCCGAAGAAGCCGCACGTCTCGGCGGGGAAAGCCTTCCCCTCGACCTCACCGAAGGCAACGAAGGCCGCTGGGGACTCGTTCAGCGCTTCCCGATCGGCCCCGTCCTGGCTATCACCCCATTCAACTTTCCCCTGAACCTGGTGGCCCACAAGCTCGCGCCCGCCATCGCCGCCGGCTGCCCCGTTCTGCTCAAGCCCGCCCCGCAATCGCCCTTCACCGCCCTCGCTCTCGGCGAAGTCATTCTCAAGGCCGGATGGCCCGCCGAAGCACTCGCCATTCTGCCCCTCTCCAACACCGACACCGCGCACCTGGCCGAAAAGGAAGACCGCATCAAGCTGGTCTCCTTTACCGGGTCCGCCAAGGTGGGCTGGGAACTCAAGGCTCACTCAGGCCGCAAGCGGGTCCTGCTGGAACTGGGTGGCAATGCAGCCCTTATCGTCCATAGCGACTGGAACGACCTGGACGAGGCCGCTCTGCGTACCGCCCACGCCGCCTTCGGCTATGCCGGCCAGTCCTGCATCAGCGTCCAGCGCGTCTTTGTCGAGCGGAAAATCTTTCAGACCTTCCTGTGGAAGCTGGTTGAAATCTCCTCCAAGCTGGTTTGCGGCGATCCCGCCGAAGAACTCACCGAGGTCGGCCCCCTCATCCGCCTCAGCGAAGCGGAACGCGTCGAAGCCTGGATCCGCGAGGCCGTCGAATCCGGCGCCAAGCTGGTCGCGGGCGGCGAGCGCCACGGCTCGGTCATCACCCCCGCCATCCTCACCGCCACCACCACCGGCATGAAGATCCGCGACGAAGAGGTCTTCGGCCCCGTCGTTCTGGTCGAGCCCTACGACGACTTCGAACACGCCCTGGCCGAGGTCAACCACTCCCGCTACGGCCTCCAGGCAGGCCTCCTCACTCGCGACGCCGGCCGGATCCTCACCGCCTACCGGGAGCTCGAGGTGGGCACGCTCATCGTCGGCGATACACCAGCCTGGCGGCTGGACCCCATGCCCTACGGCGGCGTCAAGGACTCAGGCCTGGGCCGCGAAGGCATCCGCTCCGCAATCGGCGAGATGACCGAACCCAGAATGCTGGTCATGAGCGACCTTAGCTGATTCGAGTTCCGCCTGCCTGCTTTTGGAGATAGCATGGGGTTGCGCCCAGCCCGCGCAACGGAGCAACCATCGTGCCCAACCGGCAATCGCAAGACGCATCGGCTTTCACCAAGCTGTGGCCCGACGCGCCCAGCGCCCTCGAAGGCATCGTGCGCGACGGGATGCTGCTGGCCGTCGGCGGCTTCGGTCTGTGCGGCGTTCCCGACGCGCTGATCCTCGCCCTGCGCTCGAGCGGCGTGCGCAACCTGACCATCGCCAGCAACAACGCCGGCGTCGACGCCTGGGGCATCGGCATGCTGCTCTTCACCCATCAGGTAAAGAAGATGATCTCAAGCTATGTGGGCGAGAACAACGAGTTCGAGCGCCAGTTTCTGGAGGGCGAGCTGGAGGTTGAATTCTCTCCGCAAGGCACCCTGGCCGAGCGCATGCGCGCGGGCGGCGCGGGCATTCCCGGCTTCTACACGCGCACCGGCGTCGGCACCATGATCGCCGAAGGCAAGGAGCACAAGGACTTCGATGGCGTCACCTACATTCTGGAGCGCGGCATTCAAGCCGATCTGGCGCTGGTGAAGGCCTGGAAGGCCGATCTCCATGGGAACCTCATCTACCGCCGCACGGCGCGCAACTTCAACCCCAACGCGGCCACATGCGGCAAGATTACGGTGGCCGAAGCGGAGATCGTCGTCGCCCCCGGCGAACTCGATCCCGACGAGATTCACACGCCGGGAATCTTCGTCCATCGCCTGGTGCACAATCCCAACCCCGAAAAACGCATCGAAAAAAGAACCATCCGCGAGGAGTAGAGCCGTGGCCTGGACCCGTCATCAAATGGCCGCCCGCGCGGCCCGCGAACTCAAGCACGGTTTCTATGTGAACCTGGGCATCGGCATCCCCACCCTGGTTGCCAATTACATCCCCCCGGGCATCACGGTTACGCTGCAGTCGGAAAACGGCCTTCTCGGCATGGGACCGTTTCCGCGCGAGAACGAAGTGGACGCCGACCTGATCAACGCGGGCAAGCAGACCGTCACCTTCGTTCGGGGCGCATCCACCTTCTCCAGCGCCGACTCCTTCGCCATGATCCGCGGCGGCCATATCGATCTCGCCATCCTCGGCGCCATGCAGGTCTCCGAGCGCGGCGACCTGGCCAACTGGATGATTCCAGGCAAGCGCGTGAAGGGCATGGGCGGCGCCATGGACCTGGTCTCGGGCGTGCAGCGCGTCATCGCGCTGATGGAACACACCGCGCAGGACGGCAGTCCCAAGCTGCTGCGTGCCTGCACTCTCCCGCTCACCGGAACCCAGGTGGTCCAACGCGTAATTACCAATCTATGTGTGCTGGATATAACGCCCGCCGGGTTCGAACTGATTGAGCTTGCCGACGGCGTCACGCGCGGGCAGGTGGAGCAGCAGACCGGCGCTCCCGTGCATTGCGGCGATGCGGTAGCGTAGCGGCGATCACACTGGCCGCTTCCACACCGGCTTCCTCTTCTCCAGAAAAGCGGCCAGCCCCTCGCGAAAATCCGCCGTCTCCCGGGCCCGCGCGTTGGATTCAATGGCCGTCTCAATCGCAGCATCGAGCCAGGCTTTGTTCTGCGCGGCCATCAGGCGCTTGGTCGCAGCGAGCGATTCCGGGCTGTTTGCCTTGAGCACGAGCGCCAATGCGTTCACCCGTTCCTGAAGAGCCTCCGGCGCCACGACCTCATTCACCAGTCCCAGCCGGTGCGCCTCCGCTGCGTCAAAGAGGCGCGCGGTGAGCAGCAGGTCGCGCGATCGTTTGTCGCCGATCTGCAAAGCCAGGAACGCCGACACCAGCGCAGGCACAAAGCCGATACGCGCTTCGGTATAGCCGAACTTGGCCGCCGGCGTCGCCAGAGTGAAGTCGCAGATGGTGGCCAGTCCCGTACCGCCGCCGATGGCCGCGCCGTGCACGGCCGCAATGGTTGCGAGTGGCAACTCATACAACGTGCGAAACAGCCTGGCCACGCGCTCCACATCCACGCGATGCTCGGCCGGCGGCTGGTTGTTCATTGCTTGCAGTGCCGCCAAGTCCAGCCCCGAACAGAACGCATCGCCCGCGCCTTTGAACACAACCACGCGGCAATCGCCAGCGGTTGCATCCTCCATCGCCCAAATCAACTCCTCCTGCATCGCCGGGGTCATGGCATTGCGACGCTCCGGACGGTTCAGCGTAATCGTCCGGACGCCTTCGTTCTCCGCAACTAAGATCGTCTCGTAGTTCAAACCAATCCTCCCTCGCGTCGCGCGGGCAATCAGCCAGCCCCTGTGCCAAAATCTGCTGCCAATCGCGCGCTCGCGTGAATCAGTTCATCGAGCGGCTCAAGCCTTGGCGTCTCCGCGCCCAACGTTCTCAGCTCCGCCAGCAATGTTTCCGTTGCCAGGTTCCCAACCAGAGAATCCTGCGCAAACGGGCATCCGCCGAGGCCGCCGATGGCGGCATCGAACCGCCTGCACCCCGCGTGGTAAGCCGCGCGGATCTTCGCTGCAGTATCCTGCGGGCGCGCATGCAGATGCGCGCCGATCTCGATTCCTTCCTGCGCCGTCAGCACCGCGGTGAGCGTCTCCGCGATGCGTTCAGGCGTCGCCAGCCCCACAGTGTCGGCCAGCGAAATCTGCTGTACGCCGCACTCGATCAGGCGGGCACACGCATCCTGCACCATGGCCGCGCTCCACGCGTCTCCGTATGGGTTCCCGAAGGCCATTGACACATACGCCACGAGATTCAACCCCGCACCGCGCGCCAGCGGATCGATTGACCGCAGCACATCGAGCGACTGCCCAGGCGTTTGATGCTGATTGCGCCGCAGAAACCCCGCCGAGACGGAGTAAGGAAATCCGAGCGTCTGGACAGCGCCGGTCTCGATCGCACGCTCCGCGCCCTTGGCGTTGACGACAATTCCAATCAACTCCACGCCCGGCGAAGGACCGAGGAGCCGCAGCACCTCTTCCGCATCCGCCATCTGCGGCACGGCCGAGGGCGAAACAAAACTCACCGCGTCAATATGCGTGAAGCCGGCGGCGATGAGCTGGCGCAGACAGGCTGCCTTCAGCTCAGCCGGAATGAGCGCGGGCAGGCCCTGCCATGCGTCCCGCGGGCACTCCACGATCTTGACCGAATTTCCCATTGTCTTTCTGCAATTGCTGCATCCGCGCTTGAAAGTCACCCGCGGGACGGATGCACCTTGAGAATTTCCCGCGCGATCACCATGCGCTGAATCTCGCTTGTCCCTTCGCCAATGGTACACAGCTTCACGTCGCGATAGTACTTCTCGGCCGGATAGTCCTTGATGAATCCATAGCCGCCGAACAACTGCACGGCCTCGTCGCAGATGCGCACGGCCACT
>JARLGE010000238.1 GCA_031296215.1 Occallatibacter sp. | reverse complement strand
GAAGTACGCCGCAACGGAGGACCCCCGCCAGGCTTCTCTCCCATTTTATGTTCAGACGCTGCCGCCGACAGCGGAACCAGAGTGGATGTAACTCGGAGCCAACCCCGCCAAGTGGCGTTTTCCTCAAGAAAAAGCCACCTTCAAGAATCTGCGGGGGCCTCGATTACTCTGGTTCCGCTCTGGCCCCCGATTCACCGCCGCTGGACTATTGCGGTTTGGCGGTTCCGGTTGCCGCTCCAGCTGGCGGCTGTGTCCCAGCCGGCTTGCCGCCCGGTGCGTCTTCGTCGGCGTCCTCGTCGCAACTGTGGCCCCGCACCGCATACGCCGCCTTCACGCCGCGCTCGGCCGCCAGCCGCGTATCCTGCTGCCCGTCGCGCACCGTCAGCGCCAGTTGGTACTCGCTCACCGCCTCGTCCCGCTTGCAATCCAAATCCAGCATGCGGCCCAGGTAGATGTGCGACCAGGCCAGCAGCCGCGGTTGCTTGCTGGTGGCCAGCGTCTTCTGGAAGCGGTCGATGGCCTCGTCCGGGTGCCCGGTCATGATCGCCGCCCGCGCCAGAATGAAGTTGGCCCGCGCCCCGGCCGCCACTGAGTCCAGCGTGTCAGAGGGCTCCGCCAGCGCCTGCCGCGCCAGGGCGCTGGCCGTGGCCGTGTCTCCGCCCGCCAGACGCGCCTCCGCCAGGTCCAGGCCGGCCAGCTTGCGCGGCTGACTCCGCCCCAGCACCTCCCCGTCGGCCTCCTTGTCGAAGTCGATCTGCCGCGCCCGATGCGCCTGCTGGTCCACGTCCATGCTGTAGACCATCTCGCCGATGGTGTCGCGCAGGCTCGCCGGGTCCTTCTCAAACTGCACCATCTGTTCATAGAAATACTGCGTAAGCACAAACCCCTGCGTCATATCGTGGCGCACCGTGGCCACCCGCACCGCGTCCACCTTCTGCTGGTAAAGCTGCCGCTCGTGCTCATAGCGCGGCAGGTCCGAGCGGTCGGCATTGGACGGAATCTTGTACTCCGGAATGCCCGTATCCATGGTCCGCGCCTCGATCGCCTTGATCAGGCATTCGATGGTCAGCGGCACCGTGTCGGAGCGGTAGCGGAACTCCAGCGGCGCCTCGCGGATCTCCTTCAGAATCGGCTGCGTCCGGTCGATGGCATTGGCCCGCGCGTTCAAGAGCGGCTCAATGATGTAGTGCAGGTAAGTGTGGCGCACGTCGGTCATGCGGATCTTCCCGTCCACCGGCGAAACCACCACAATGTAGTCGGTCCCATAGATGCGCGCATTCACCAGGCTGGGCGAGAGCATGGGCTCAATCACCACCAGAAACCGCCGCCCCTGGTAGGTCGAGGCCGGCATCTTCAAGTAAAGATCGGTCCCCACGATCATCTTCGACAGCGGATCGTGCAGCCGGTCCGCCTCCTTGTCGTAGATCGGATGCACTGCCAGCCAGATGCCGTGCAGGTCCACCGCGGCTACAAAGTCCTTCAGCAGCGGCACAATCTCCACCACCTGCGTGGAGTCGGGCGGCATCTCCGCCAGCTCTTCCGAGGTCTCCATCTCCGGCGGCGGCGTCAGGTAGAGAGCGAGCGAAATGTACTGCGCTATGTCGTGCTCCGAGCCGGTCATGCGGTGCTGCGCGATGTAGAGGCAGACCTTGTCCCGCCGGGCGCGCGCCTCCTCGCTCCTGGCCAGGGCATCGTTCATCTCGTCGCGCACCCGCTTGCGCACCGGCGCGCTGTCTTCCAGGCCCTCGTCGTAGCCGCAGGCGTTCAAGGCAGCCGCCATCAGAAACACCGGCTCCGAGCTGGTCAGCGAGACCGTCGGCCCCGCCGGATCGATCAGCGAAGGCGCCTTCTCCTGCTGAAACGGCTGCGAAGACGAACTCTGCTCCTTGGCCTGTTTGGGAGCCGAACCGCTGTCGGAGGATTGTGCGCGAGCCGAGGAAACGGAGAGCCCCGCAAAAAGGCAAAAAACAGCAGCCGGAAGCGCCGCCAACGTTCGAAATCGAGAAAGCGTCATTAGAAGGAACCCTGCCGTCCAGTCTAGTTAGACGCACCAGCAGGGTCAAACGGGAGGCAAAACAAGCAGCGGCCCAGCGTCCGGGTTGCCGGCGATGCACCCCAAACAGTGCCAACGCCGGGGAAACCTTCCTAAGAGCCGACTTGCCGGTGTCGACCCGGAGGGAGGCGGGGGTTTCAACCCCCGCACAAACCCATCCACAAGGATTTTGAAGATCGTGTACGCGGCGAAGCCGCGATCAAACCCTCGTCACCAGCCGGCCACTTCCGACACGCCGACTTCAGGGGATTGACCGGGAGCATCGCGAACGGATTCCGGGTTGAGGTCTGTGGCATCCCCGGTCCCTCCGCCGCGGCGGACGAGGGTCCGGGGGCACCCTCATTTGTGGTTTGGAAATATCCCGGGATCGGGGCCACCCGCCTCCTCGATGCGCAATTTTGACGTCTACGCGACGAAGGAGACTTCACCCGTTTATCTGAAGGCGCAACCGAGGGACTTGCTCGAAAAGTGGGTCGTGGCGATGGGTGCAGACGATTTAGCGGGTTGCGGGGAAACCGCAGCGCTCGAGAAGCCGTGAAAAGCTTTCGTCGCTGCGGAACGAATCCCATTTCGGATCGATCGTCAGAAAGATGAGATGTACGTCGCGCGCGCTGTAGCTGCGCTCGAGCCACTGCAGGGCAAGATCGTGGTGGCCAAGCCCAGCCTGCACGAGGGCTATCGCGTAAGGGGGAACATATCGCCCGCGGGAGATGGAGAGCAGCGTATTCAGGACCTCATTGGCATCGTCAGTTCTGCCCATCCGGGCGAAGACGTAACCTCTCAGAGCAATGACCTTGGAATTGACGCCTAGTTTGCCCGCGTTACTTAGGGCGGCCAGCGCCGGCCCGTATTCCCCCAGTTCCGTATAAACCTGCGCCAGTTGGAACTGCGCGATCCAAAACCCGGGATCGACCACGACCGCCTGGCGCGCAAACTGAATGGCGGCGGGGTAGTCGCGAGCCGCAAAGGCAAATTGCGCGGAGAGCGACTGATGCATGACATAAAGTGGGTCCAGCTCACGGGCGCGACGGATCGCGGCCTGCGCTTCGTAATGACTGCCCTTGTGCGACAAAACAACGCCGAGCATGCGGTGTCCCAACGGGTAACCAGGATCGAGTTCGATGGCTTTGCGGTACGCGGCCTCCGCTGCGTCCCACTCCCAGTCGAGCCAAAACCGGAGTGAACCCACAGACGTCTGGACCTCCGCGAGGTCAGGTTCGGCGTTCAGGGCGTGCGTTGTGGCCTGGCGAGCGAGGGGCCAGAAGCCATGAGGGTCCGCATCTCCATTCACAGGACCGGCTGTGTAGCAGTCGGCCAGGCCAGACCAGGCAAGTGCGTATTGCGGATCGATATTCGTGGCGCGGGTGAAGTATTCGATTGCCTTCCGGGTGGTGGGTGGACTGAGCTGTTGCCAGAAGTGCCTGCCGTGCAGGTAGAGAAGGTAAGCCTCGGCATTTTGCGTTTGACGGCGCTCCAGGGCTCGCAGGCGCTCGGGTGAGAGCGTAAGGCGGACCTGTTCCGCGATGGCTTTGCTCAACTCCTGCTGGAACGCCAACATGCTTTTCGGTTCACTGTCGATAGAAGCTGACCATATCTGTAACTGATCGTGGACGCGAATCAGCTTGGCGGTAATCCTGAAACGGTCGCATTCCGCGCGCAGCGAGCTTTCGATCAGATAGTTGGCATCCAGTTCCTTTCCTATATCGGCCAAAGATTTCAAGGTCCGTTTATATGCCATGACGGACGTGCGGCCGATGACGCGGATGTGCTTTGGATCGACCTGACCGAGGGAGGCAATCGTCTCTTCGGTCAGTCCATCGGCGAGATATTCATGGTCGACGCTTGCCCCGAGATTCTCGAAGGGCAAAACTCCGATCCTGACCCGCTCAGGCTCCGCAGGGCTGCGGCCGGAAAGTATCCGCACTTCGGGAAGGAAGCGATAGCCTTTGCCCGAAACGGTGGCGATGTATCGCCATTCGCCGGGACTTTCACCCAGTATGCGGCGCAGAGCGGAGATGTTCTGGTTGAGGTTGTTTTCTTCAACCATGGTGTCGGGCCAAATCGCAGACATGAGCTCTTCTTTCGCCAGGATCTGGCCCTGTCGTTTGACCAGGAGAAGAAGTGTCTCGAAGACTTTGGGCGTGAGCGGAATGCGCTCGCCCGCGCGCGAGAACAGGAGTTTTCCGGTATCGAGCCGGAAGTCCTCGAATTCGTAAACCATCGGCTCGGGGTCAGGCATTCAGAATCATCCGCACCTTCACAAGATTTCAGAATTCTTTCAGACCGGTCTAAAGATTTTCGCGGCACGAGGCAACCAGTATAGACCTCAAAGCTGGAAGGACAAATTCCGGCTGATCGACGAACCGGAGGATACATCGTGAGATCGAAAAGTTTCAAGCGTTTGCTTGCGCTGGCAACAGCCAGTCTTTACGTGCTCTCGCTCGGCCAAGTCGCGTTGGCTGAGACCGAAGATCCGGACAGCGCCCCGCAGGCTCTGGTGGGCAGTTGGACCGTTCAGGTGACTCAGGTCAACTGCCAGAACGGAGCCGCGCTGGGCTCCCCGTTTCTTTCGCTGCTCACCTTCGAACGCGGCGGAACCATCGTGGAGACGACATCCAACCCGATGTTTTTTCCTGCTCTCCGCGGCCCTGGGCATGGTGTCTGGACACACGATCGTCAGGGGTTCAAAGCAGTCTCGGTCGCGTTCATCACACTGAACGGCGTTCTGACCAAGACCCAGACCATCACTCAATGGATCGAGATTGGACGGGACGGCGACAGCTTTACCACGACTTCCGCATCGATCGTACTCGTGCCCGAAGGTGGAAGCCCAACCATCACCGGGTGCGCGACGGCCGCCGGGAAACGAATCGAAATTCGCGGAAGGGAATGATCCCGGGTCGAACGGATTCCGGTTCCGGAAATCTTTCTCTTTCAAACCAGCAGCACACCAGCCTCGTCCATTGACGGGCTTACCGCCCAACCTCTAACCCCAATCAGCAAAGGAGATCCCATGCCTGTTTTCACGCCGATTCATCATGGACCACCGGTTATGAACCCCTTGATCCCCGACTTTCCTGAATTTGCGGCCCAACACCCCGGCATAGGCGCGCCCATCGGCGGAGTGCAAGATGTCCCCGGTGGCGGATACATGCAGCAATACCAGAACGCGACGGCCTATGCCCTCTTTGGCGAACTTCCGCACGAAGTGCAGGGCGCCATCCGCGATAAATACAACCAACTCGGAGGCCCGACCGGCTTTCTGGGCTTTCCGACCACCGACGAGACCGGCTGCCCCGACGGCATCGGCCGATTCAACCACTTTTCCGGCGGATCGATCTATTACCATCCCTCACTCGGCGCATTTCAGATTGGCGGCCTGATTCAGGACGAGTGGAATTCTCTCGGCGCCACAGAATACGGCTACCCCAATACCGACGAGTCCGGCTGTGCGGACGGCGTGGGCCGCTTCAACCACATCACCAGCTTTCTGCCCGGCAATGCAACGGCGCAGGCCTCCATCTACTGGACACCCGCCACCGGCGCGCATGAAGTTCGCGGCGCCATTCATGCCACCTGGGCCCAACTCGGCTTTGAGACCAGCTACCTGGGCTATCCACTCACCGATGAGCACGACAGCGACGGAGGGCGGGAGAGCGATTTTCAAAACGGAAGCATTTTCTGGACGGCATCGGCAGGGATTACGCTTCTGCCCCAGGCGTTCACCGTCAATGATCCCGACATCACATTCGGCTCTGGAATTTCGGTCGGCGGCAATGCGCGGTTCCAGATTTTCAGTGACGGGACCACGCACTTTAGCGGCCATCTCCACGACGATGGATTTCCCTCCTACGCCTGCCTGGTGGTCATGAGCGTGAAAGATGGACAGAATCGCGCCTATACCGCTTCGGAATCCGGTTCGGTCGGCGGGACCGACTCACCGAACACTTTGCGAGACCTCGACTGGGACACCTGGGGCACGAGCGAAGACGTTCGCAACAACTGGGCCTGCATCCGCTCGAGCGGTGTCGGCGGAGGCACCGCAAGCGTGACTTCCGATTGGTCCGCGCAGAAGATTGCCGAAGACGTGGCGTCTGTCTTTGGGGTAATCCTCACCGTCATCGCCATGATTTTCGGCGGTTCGAGCAAGGGTCCCAAGCCCGACGGCGACGTCACATACGAGCCGGGCCTGCCTCCGGGGTATTTCGAGCAACGTCCTTCCAACGATACGGGCGCATCTCAATGACTGGAAGCGAGGAGCCGGGGGTGCGGGCGCCAAGCCTCCGGCTCAGCATCTTCGTTCACGGAGCAGGATGATCCAGGAGCAAGAGCGACAGGAGGAGTTTCTGGACCGCCGACTCATGGAGGTTGCCGCGAACTCGCCCTCCCAGAAGTTGTCGTCGACAAAATGGGCGACTCGCTGATTCATTTTCAGAACAAAGCGGTTTGGTTAACTTCGTTTGTTGCAACCGCCCAGACCACTCGTCCACCGAAGGTTGGCGGTCAACGGTGCTCGGCTCGGTAGTTCAGTCCCCGAAAACGCCCAAGTGTCCAGGTATGAGCGCTTTTCCCGGAAAATCACCCATCCGCAAACCGACCCGCCGCCGCCCAACAAGAAGGCCCGCCCGGACAACATCCAAGCGGGCACGGGTTTCCCCTACTGCCTCTTCCCCATTGCCTATTGCCTATTCCCTATTCCCTAGTCCCTTCTCCCAGCCTTTCATCCCCGCGCCGAAACCCCGCAGAAGGAAAGCAAACAGGCCCGGCCCACCCGAACGGAACGGCCTGCGGGCGGGTTACCGGTAGGCCTGCTCATCTGCCCAGTCTCCAAGAATCGGAAGCTTGCTCCGCTTGCCATTCAACGCGCTCACCACACACCAGAGCCAAACGAGGAAAATGGCAACCCAGATTAGAACGACCAGCCACCATAGTCCCAAGAAGAGACGAGGTCCAAGGAACCTGGCATACGGCAGGACAAAGCTCAAGATGAAGCCAAAGATGAATACAAAAGCGCTGAATACGAGGGACTGCCAGGCGTGGAATCGCACATAGGGTCGCTTATTGTAGCGCCTGATGGCCAGAAAGAAGGTCGCCGGGATGGGGGTGAAGTAGGCGAGTGCGCCAATGGAATTGTCGGAGAGACCGGATTTTGGGGGATTGGACATGATCCCTCCCTTTGGGACCTGGAAAGGGTTATCGATATGAGGTTGTGCGCGCCGGGCCGGTTTCCTGCATTTTTTCCATCTTCTGGGAAAGCGTAGACCAGAACGGGCTGACTCGAGAACAGCTACAGGTTACATGAACTGAGATGGGAAGGAGTGAAGCCGCGTTTTCGGTAACCATTCAGTTGCCTCCACCGTGGCCCGGAACCACTCCGGCAATGCCCCCGTCCAGCGTCTGGATGCGCCAGGATCAGTCAATCTTCAGGCCAGCGCTCAGGACCGGGAACGGAAAACGCCGCGCGTCCAGGCATGAGCGGGATTCCTTAAGAATTCGCCCCATCCGCAACCCGCCCCGCCGCCGCCCAACAAGAAGCCCCGCCCAGACAACGTCCGAGCAGGGCCTTTGTTTTCCTGATCCCTGATCCCTGATCCCTGTTCCCTGTTCCCTGTTCCCTGCCTTTCACCCCCGCACCGACACCCCGGCGAACGACAGCACCGCCAGCCCCCGCACCGGCTGGCCGAAGAACCGCGCCGGCTCAAACTGGCTGGTCAGCAGCATGGTCTCAATCTCGGAACGGGTGGCCGCGTCGTTGGGGCCGGAGACGATGCGGTAGTCGTACATGGCGCCCGCGCCGTTGACATAGACCTCGACCACCACTGGGCCGGCCAGATCGCCGATCTGGCTGTCCCCCGCGCCGCTCAAGGGGCTCACCAGCCGCGGCGCCGTCGGATTACCCAGCGGCTCGTCCTTGGTGGCCTGCGCCACCTGTGGCTGGGCAAACATCGTAATCAACACAATCATCGAGCCCATTAGCAGACAGGCGCTGGCAAAACCGGCTCCGGCCTGCAGCAGGAACGGACCCACGGTGTTCTTCCAGGCCAGTTCCCAGCCCTCGAAGATGCCGCGGCGGTTGCGCGCGCGCTCCTGGCTCACGGCCACGCGAATCCGCAGCAGCATGTCCGCGGGCTCCGGCACCGCGCCCAACGCGCCCAGCGCCGCCTGCGTCTCACGCAGCGACGCCCACTCCCGGGCGCAATCCCGGCAGTCGTCGAGGTGCGCGGCAATCAGCTGCATCTCCCGTCCGTTCAGCCGTCCGTCCAAATATTCCGTAAATCCCGCCTGCACTTCGCTGCAACCGCTCATCGCGCCTCCTCTCCCAGAGGTACTTCAAATGCCGCCGCCCCCGCTGTGGCTCGGGCCGCGCTCTCGTCGGCCCGCTCCGCGGCCGAGGCCGCCATCAGGATGGCCTTCAGAAACGCCCGGCCGCGCACCAGCCGCGACTTCACCGTTCCCAGGTTCACACCCTG
>JARLGE010000237.1 GCA_031296215.1 Occallatibacter sp. | reverse complement strand
TGTTCGCCGGCGTTGGCGTAGAAGTCGTAGGGGGTGCGGCGCTTGAACTTGTAGCGGGTGCGCAGCTCGCTGCCCAGGTAGATGCCCAGCGCGGCCACGGCCATGCCTACCGAGAACCAGCCAATCACGCGCAGCGTGCTGCGCTCGCACTTTTCGTCGTTGGCGGTTACTTCGGCGGTGGCAAGAACTTCGGGATCGGCGGACATGGGCTTGAAGCCTCCTACACGAACATCATACCCCAGTTTTGTTTTGACGGGCATGCCTGAAGGAAGGCGAGCGTACCACTTTTGGTTAACCGGTTGCGTCAATCCGGGTGAGCCACGCGGCCTTTGCTGATTCGGGAAGAAAGCTGGCGCGGATGGAGTTTGCGGCTAAAGTGCGCAGCTCTTCGCGGGTAAAGCGCTGCTGGGTGTGGGCCAGCAGGTACTCACCCGCCACGTCGGAGCCGAAGAAGGCCGGATCGTCGGAGTTGAGCGTGACCAGGAGGCCGGCATCGAAGTAGCGGCGCAGAGGATGCTCGGCGAAGGAGGCGCAGACGCCGGTGCGGACATTCGAGGTGGGGTTCAGTTCCAGGGCGATGTTCCCACGTTTCAGTTCCTCGACGAGGGCGGCGTCCTGAATCGCGGAAACGGCGTGGCCGATGCGCTCCGAACCGATGGAGAGCGCTTCCCGGATGGCTTCGGGGCCGGTGGTTTCTCCGGCGTGGTTGGTGAGGCGGAGGCCGGCCTGGCGGGCGCGTGCATAGAGGGCGCGGAAGGGCGCGGAGCCGGCGCGGCGCTCGTCGCCGCCCAGGCCGATGCCGACGATGGAGGGGTAGTGGGGGCGCATCTCGGCGGCTTTCGAGAAGACCCGCTCCGCTTCTTCGACGGTGAAGTGGCGCACGGCGTCGAAGATCCAATAGAGGGAGAGGCCCAGCTCGCGTTCGCCGCGTTCGCGGGCCCGCTCCAGGGCGGCGAAGACGGGCTCGAAAGCGCGCGGGTCGAAGTTACGCCACATGTAAATGACCCCGACCGAGATGTAGACTTCGGCGTGGACCACCCCCTGATTGGCCAGGTGCTCGATCATACGCCAGGCGACGAGTTCATAATCTTCGGGGTCGACGAGGCGGCGGGTAACGGCTTTGAAGCAGTCGATGAAGGTGGAGAAATCGTCGAAGTGGTAGAGGGCTTTGGCCTCGCGCAACTTCATGGGCCGGGCATCGTGGCGCGCACTCAGCTCCACCAGCGCGGCGGGCAGGATGGTTCCCTCGAGGTGCAGATGGAGTTCGGCCTTAGGCAGGCGGCGGATGAAGTCTTGAATGCCGGTCACACTTCGAGTTTACCCGGAGAGGGCCAAATTCCAGCCCGGCCTCTGCCGTTCAGGCTTTGGAGAAGGCGCGGCGGATGGCCTCGTTCCAGGCCTGTTTGAACTGGCGGCTGAGGCTGGCCTCGGGGGAGATCAGGTCGAAGGCGTGGAAGCCGCCCGGAACCAGGCTCACTTCGGTTGGCACGCCGGCCGCGATCAGGCGCTGGGCGTATTCCAGGTCTTCGGGCGCAAACAGATCGATCGATCCGACGCCGATAAACGCTGGCGGCAGGCCGACGAGGTTGGCGGCGCGCGCGGGGACCGAGCCGGAAGGCACGGCATCTGAGCCGGCAGGGACGCCGAGAAGCGAGCTCCAGCCAAACCGGTTTGCCTGGGCCGTCCAGATGTAATGGCCGATGTGGGGCGGAAGCTGGCGGGAGGAGCCGGTGCGGTCATCGAGCATGGGGTAGAGGAGGACCTGGAGGCACAGGGGAAACTCGCCCCGATCGCGGGCAGCCATGGTGAGAGCGGCGGCGTGGCCTCCGCCGGAGCTCTCTCCCTTGACTGCGATGCGGGCAACGTCGATGCCGAGCTCGTTGGCGTTCGTGTGCATCCAGCGCAGTGCGGCGTAGATGTCCTCGAGCGAGCCGGGGAAACGGGTTTCGGGAGCGAGGCGGTAATCGACCGTGACGGCGACGCAATTGTGCGTGGCGGCAAGCTCCTGGATGTCCTGTCGGGAGCCGCGGGCAGTGACCATGATGTAGCCGCCGCCGTGGATGTGGAGGACGGCGGGCTTGCCGGCGCCTGCGGCGTTTCCGGCGACGTAGATACGAACCAGGGGAGCGCCGGGGGCGCCGGGGATGAGGCGCTCGGTGACCGCGGGCGAGGGCTGGAGCGGCCCGCCGGGTTGGTCCATGGAAGCTCTCATCTGCTTCAACGCCGCGGCATCGATCTTCCGTTGCGGCCTTTCCGACCCATGGAGCCTCTCAAGCCCGGCGCGGAACTCGGGGTTGACGAAGCTCATGGGATCGGCGTCGCCCGATTTGGCATGGGAAGTCAATTGGGACCGGGAGCAGCCGGGCAGCATGGCGGTTGCGGCCAGGGCGCAGCCCATGGACAAGAGTTCGCGTCGCGTGGTCATTGGGGTCCTTTGCTGGGTGCGTTCCGAGCCGGCTCCAGTGTAATGCTCTCGATGCGTGAGGATGGAGATTGGCATCGACAACTTCGCGAACGACGCGGCGCCCGGCCCCGGCCTTCAGTTTTTCCGCATGGACAGCTACCGCGGTTTGGCGAACTCCGAGCGGTGGCGGCTGTAGAAGAAGTAGATGAGGAGGCCGATGAGGAGCCAGGCGAAGAAGGCCATCCAGGTCATCACTTCCAGGCCCATCATCAGCACTACGCAGAAAATGATGCTCAGCACCGGGAAGATGGGACCGAACGGAGCCCTGAAGCTGCGGTGCCGTTCCGGCTCGCGATAGCGCAGGATGAGCACGGCGATCGAGACCAGCACAAAGGCGAACAGGGTGCCGATGTTGGAGAGGTTGGAGACGGTGCCGATGTCCAGCAGTCCGGCCGGGATACCCACCACAAAGCCGGCCACCCAGGTGGCCACGGCGGGAGTGCGGAACTGGGGATGAATGCGGCTGAAGACTGTGGGCAGCAGTCTGTCGCGGGACATGGCGAACCAGACGCGCGCCTGGCCCAGCTGGAAGACGAGGATGGAAGAGATCATGCCCAGCATGGCGCCGATCAGCACGAACAGCCGCACCCAGACCAGGCCCTCGCCGCCGGGCAGCAGGGAGAGCTTCTTGATGGCGTTGACTACCGGCGCCGCGTCGCCCATGACCGACTGCCAGGGCACGATGCCGCTGAGGACGATGGCCACTCCGCCGTAAAGCAGGGTACAGGCCACCAGGGTCATCAGGATGCCGAAGGGCAGGTCGCGCTGCGGATTCTTGCACTCCTCGGCCGCGGTCGAGACCGAGTCGAAGCCGATGTAGGTGAAGAAGATGATGGACCCGCCGGTGAGCACGCCGGTCC
>JARLGE010000236.1 GCA_031296215.1 Occallatibacter sp. | reverse complement strand
GGCGCCGATGAGCACAAAGAGGCGCACCCAGTGCAGGTTGGCGCCGCCGGGCTGCAGCGACAGGCGCTTGAGCGCGTTCACCACCGGGGCCGCGTCGCCCATGATGGACTGCCAGGGCACGATGCCGCTGAGCACGATGGCGACCCCGCCATAGAGCAAGGTACAGGCCACCAGGGTCATCAGGATGCCGAAGGGCAGGTCGCGCTGCGGATTCTTGCACTCCTCGGCCGCGGTCGAGACCGAGTCGAAGCCGATGTAGGTGAAGAAGATGATGGACCCGCCGGTGAGCACGCCGGTCCAGCCGTTGGGCATGAAGGGATGCCAATAGTGGGGCTTGACGAAGCTGGCGGCGGCGAAAATGAACACCAGGATCGCGGCGATCTTAACCAGCACCATGATGTTGTTGGCCCGCGCCGACTCGCGAATTCCCCGCACCAGCAGCACGGTGAGAATCATGACGACGAGAAAGGCAGGAATGTTGAAGCCGAAGTGCCAGCCGGACGGGTAGATCAAGTTACCTGCAAAATCCTGTAGGCCGGTGGGTAAGTAGGCAGGGGAGATCCATCGAGCGGGGAATTGAACGCCGAACCAGTCGAAGAGATCGACAAGATGGGCGGAGAGGCCCACGCTGACGCTCATGTTGCTGAAGGCGTATTCGAGAATCAGATCCCAGCCGATGATCCAGGCAACCAGTTCGCCCATGGTGGCGTAAGTGTAGGTATAGGCCGATCCGGCGATGGGAATCATGGAGGCCAGTTCGGCGTAACACAGCCCGGTAAAGACGCAGACAATGGCCACCAGGACCAGCGAAAGCGCCAGCGCCGGCCCTGCCCCCGGCCGCCCCGCCAGGGCCGTGTGGTGCAACAAGTAATGGAGCAGTGGCGTATCCCGGATGTTGGGCGTGTCGAACTTCTGTCCGGCCATGGCCGTGCCGATGACCGTGAAGATCCCCGACCCAATCACTGCCCCGATGCCGAGCGCGGTCAGCGACCACGGGCCCAGGGACTTCTTCAGCGAGTGGCCTGGCTCTTCCGACTCCCGGATCAGCTTATCGATCGACTTGCGGGCTAGCAGTTGGCTGGGCAGGGCGGTTCTCCTCATCCAGATGGGTTGCAAGGTCCCGTCGGTTGCGAGTCAAGGCCCGATGTCCAGCCTATCGCACGATTCAGGATACCTTCGCCGCAGTGTACAGGATGAGGACTGCCCCATGGAACCGCTGGACAGGTGCGCCCAAAACCGGGACGGCCGACGCTGAGCGGTGTGGGTTCCGGCAGCCCTCGGTTTGCGCAGACGCGCTCGGGGCTGGCCCTGAGGTCTTTCTCCGGATGGAAAGGCTCCGGGCAGGCCATCGTCTGGCGTGCCCGGAGCCTCGGTTGTCTTAGTTGCGGCGGATTAGCGCTTGGACTGGCCGCGCGCGAGCTTTTTGACCTTCTTCTTCTTCTCGCCGCGCGCCCCGGTCCGCTTTGCCTTAGGGGCGGTCTTCTTGCGGGCGGCGCGTTTCAGTTTCTTGCGTTCCAGCTTGTCTTCGACTTTGGTAGTGTCTGCCACGTATAACCTCTTCCAATCGAGTCTTTTCAGGGTTTCCCGCAAAACGGGTCAATGTGAACTCTAGGATAACAGGGAATTTGCAAGGGGGAAAGCCTGGGACCCGCTTCTCAAGCGCGTTTGAGCCCAATTCAGGCGCGGCGCGGGAGGCGTTTTCAGCGTACAATCTGAATAGACACGCATCTGGGAAGAGACCAGCCTGCTCGGCCCCGGCCGTTACCCAAGCTTCCGACGAGCCCCGCACCCCACGTAGCAACCACCTTGACTGCCGGAGTTCGTCCATGCGTTCCAACAAAATACACCGCGCCCTCGCTCAGGGCATGAACCGTTTTGAAGTCTGCCAGCTTGTGGCCAAAGGCGTGAAGGCCACGCACAAAACCGGGTCGCGCTTTGAGGATTCGATCAACGATGTGCTGCAGTACCTAGGCACCCACGAGACGCCCAAGGAAAGCCTTCACCCGGCCATCCCGCAGGTCAGCGTGAAAAGCCTGAAGCCAGCCGCCTAGCGGGGGCAGCTGTCGGTTGTCAGTGATCGTTGTTCGGCTTTCAGCTGCTGGCGGGTGAGCATTGAGGGCTGTCATTTGGCTTCTCAGGCCAGTTCGGAAAAAAAAGACCCCGGTAAACGCAAGAGAGGGACGGCGGTTTGCCGTCCCTCTCTTGTTGATTCCGAACCAGATCGCCAGGCGTTATGCCTTGGACGGCCGGATTTAGACAACCTGAACGTTCTCTGCCTGCCAGCCTTTGGGGCCCTTGGTGACATTGAACTGGACGCGCTGGCCTTCCTGGAGAGAACGGAAGCCGTTCGACTGGATGGCGGTGTGATGGACGAAGACGTCCTCGCCGTTCTCACGGCTCAAAAATCCAAAACCCTTGGCGTCGTTAAACCACTTGACTGTTCCCTGTTCCATTGTGTGTTACTCCTTCGATACTGATTTACCGCGAACGCAATGTGGAAGTTTGCGAGTAGGCGGTAACCGGAACAGGCAAGAACTTCAGATCGAATTCTACGATTGAATAGAGTGTAGCACGAATTGGCAAGTGAACCTCGAAGACTAGACCGATGGCAGAGGAATGCTTGGGGCTGGTTCCGGAACGGACGCGGCGGCCGCAATAAGCCTGGCGCTGGGCGCTGAACATTTTGGGGGCAGCAGGTTAGACTCTCTCTGGCCCGGAAATCTCATTCCCGGAGAGCGTGAACCGTTGAGCGACGAAATCATCCGCGTCCTGGTACTGAACCCAGGATCGACATCTACCAAGCTGGGGGTGTATACAGCCGAGGGCGCCGAGTGGGTGCGGAACCTGCGCCATGGGGATGAGGAACTGGCGCGCTTTGGCGGCCGACCGATGGTTGCGCGCCTGGAGTACCGGGCTGGGCTGATTGAGCAGGCGCTTGAAGAGGCCGGCTATGCGCTGACAGGGTTTGCGACAGTTGCAGGCCGCGGAGGGCTGTTGCCGCCCATGGCCTGCGGCACTTATCTGGTGGATGGTGCGATGGTGGAGGAGCTGAACCTGGCGCGGCTGGGCGAGCATGCGTCGAACCTGGGAGCGCTGCTGGCTCTGAGGTTTGCCCAGGCGGCCGGGGTGAACGCTTACATCGTCGATCCAGTGACTGTGGACGAGTGGCAGCCCTGCGCGCGGCTCTCCGGTTCGCCGCTGGTTAAACGCACCGCGATTGGCCATGCGCTGAACTCCAAGGCCGTAGCGCGCCGGTTTGCGCGGGAGCAAAGGCGCGCGTATGTGGATCTGCGGCTGATCGTGGCACACATGGGCAGCGGGATCACCGTCTCGGCGCACCGCGAGGGGCGGATGATCGACTCGAACACCATTGAGGAAGGCCCCTTTGGCCCCGACCGCACCGGCGGCCTTCCCGTGCGGGAGTTGGTGAAGCTGTGCTTCGGCGGGAAGTATGTGCAGAGGGAGATTGACCGCCATGTCTTTGGCGACGGGGGGGTGTTTGCCTATCTGGGCACGCGCGAGCTGACCGAGGTGGAGCGGCGCATCGACGCCGGAGATCAGCAGGCCGCGCTGGTCTGGGAGGCCATGTTCTACCAGATAGCCAAAGAGGCCGGAGCCATGGCCGCCGCGCTCTCGGGCAAAGCGGACGCCGTGCTGCTGACGGGCGGAATGGCGTTTTCCGAGCGGGGGGTGAGCCGGCTGCGCGGGTACCTCGATTGGATTGCGCCCATCACCGTCTATCCCGGCGAGGATGAGATGCAGGCCCTGGCCGAGGGAGTCTTCCGGGTGCTCCACGGCGAGGAGCAGGCAAAGCGGATGGGGAGCGAGGGGCCTGGGGCTGTGCAGGGCGTGGCGGCGCGGGAGCGGCTGGTGATTGGGCTGGAGTGAGGCGGCAGGAGCGGCTTCGCGCTAAATCTTTTGTAAGTTGGCGAACCTTTCCATCAGCTTCTTTATGCCGTGGCGGTTGAACATCACGGTCAACTTGGCGTCGTCGCCGTCGCCTTCTCTCATGAGGACGGTGCCTTCGCCATATTTGGAGTGGCGGACGCGCTGGTTCTTCTTGAGGTTGGCCGCGCCGGTGGGGGCGGCAATGTCCATGGGCGGGCGAGAAGATGCCGGGCTCGGAAACGCGCCCGGCTTGATGGCTCCGGACTTTCCTCCAAAAAAGCGGGCTATGTTGTCGATCGAAGGACTCTCCGGCGCTGCCGGGGTTTCACTTTTTGGATTGGGTTCGGGACTAGGCGAGGCCGGCTTGGCCTTAGCCGTCATCCACGAGGCAACAAAGGGTTTGGACGAGGAACTCTTTGCGGGGGCGCCGAATCCAACCGTTCCGCCCGGCGCGGAGTGCTTGTCTCCGGCCCCGTGGGCCTCCTGGCTCTCGTCTTCGTAGTTGTAGTGCTGGTCGGCAAAGTCGTTGAACTGGCCGGAGCGGCGCCCAGCGCCACGACCGGAGCCATAGGCAGCGCTGCGAGCGGTCGAGCCGGACGTCGCCCAGGCCGGCGCGCGGCCGCCAAGATTCTCGACCAGCTGGCTGGGGACTTCTTCCAGGAAGCGGGAGGGAATGCTCATCTCGGGCGCGTCGTTGCCGTACCGGCGGCGATAATGCGCGCGGGTCAGGATGAGCGTGTTCATGGCGCGCGTCATGCCCACGTAGCAGAGGCGGCGTTCTTCTTCGAGCTCCTCGGGGTTGTTGAGGGTGCGGGAGTGGGGAAAGAGACCCTCTTCGAGGCCAGCCAGGAATACCAGCGGAAACTCCAGACCCTTGGCGGCGTGGAGCGTCATGAGGGTGACGCGGGCTTCCGGGTCGAACTGGTCGGTGTCGGAGGCCAGGGCGGCGTGGTCAAGGAACTCTGCCAGGGTTTCACCGCGGCCTTCAGCGTCGTGGGCGGCGTTGGCCAGTTCCTTCAGGTTCTCGATTCGGCTGAAGGACTCCGGCGAGCCCTCGGTTTCAAGAGCCTTGATGTAGCCGGTGCGGTCGATGAGAAAGCGGATCAGCTCAGGCAGGGTGGCCGCGTCGCCGGGAGCGCGGAAGGGCGGCTTCTCCTCTGATTCTTCTTCCGATTTGGCTCCGGATTTGGGGTCGTCGGTCCCAGGTCTCAAAGGCGAGACCTGGGGCACCCGGTCTTTTTTCGGCATGGTCAGAAACGGCCGCCTGGGGGCGTTGGCAAAGGGCGAGAAGTTGGCTGCGTCGAGCAACTGCATCTGGGTGTGGTCGCTGCGGCCGAAGTCGAAATCCACGGCGGAGTCCGCGCTGGTCGCGTCCGAACCGATTGCATCTCCGGAGGCGGCGCCGAAGGAAAAATCGGCATCGGCTTCTTCGCCCGCCTCCGCGCCGGCGGCTACGTCCGCGGAGAGCTTGCCGGCAAAGTCAGGGTCCATCATGGCCTGCGCATCGAGAATGAGCTGGCGGAAGGAATCGAGGGCCTGCCATGCGCGGTTGGGGATGAGCCGGTTCTGGAGCGCCACGGCCAGGGCGTCCCACGTGGATTGGCCGGTCTCCAGAGCCAGCCGCTCCAGGGTTTCCAGGGTTGTCTTGCCGATGCCGCGTGCGGGCGTATTGATGACGCGGTTGAGCGCCATGGAGTCGTGCGGGTTGCGGACCAGGCGCAGGTAACCGAGCAGGTCCTTGATCTCGGCGCGCTCGTAAAAACTGAAGCCGCCAACCATCGTGTAGCGGATGTTGTAGCGGCGCAGCGCTTCCTCCACCAGTCGCGACTGCGAGTTGGTGCGATAGAGGACGGCGCAGTGCGCTTCGGCCGCGTGCTCGCCAGCTTCTGCTTCGCGCAAGAATTTCTGGATGCGGTCGGCGATAAACAGGGCTTCATTTTCGCCGTCGGGCGCCTCGTAGTAGCCGATCAGGCTGCCGCCCTGCCGGTCGGTCCACAGCTTCTTGCCCTTGCGGCGCAGGTTGTTGGCGACGACCGCGCCGGCGGCTTCGAGTATGGTCTGCGTCGATCGGTAGTTTTGCTCCAGACGGACAATACGGGCGTTGGGAAAGTCCTTCTCAAACTCGAGAATGTTGCGAATATCGGCGCCGCGCCAGGAATAAATGCTCTGGTCCTCGTCGCCCACGGCGCAGACGTTCTTGGCTTCGCCGGCCAGCAGCTTCATTAGCTCGTACTGGGGGCGGTTGGTGTCCTGATATTCGTCGACGAGCAGATAGCGATAGCGGCGCTGGTAGCGCTCGCGGACCTCGCCGGAAACTTTGAGCAGGCGCACGGCTTCGAGCCGCAGGTCGTCGAAGTCCAGGGCGTTGTTCTTGCGCAGCTCGGCGCGGTAGCTCTGGTAGATGTGGGCGATGCGCTCGCTGTTGGGATCCTTGCTGGCGAGATAGTACTCCTGCGGATCGACCATGTGATTCTTGGCCCAGCTGATGCGGCCGAGGACCGTGCGCGGGGTGAGTTGCTTGGTGTCCAGGCCCATGCGCCGCATGACCTGCTTGACGATGGCCTGCTGGTCGTTCTCGTCGTAGATGGCGAAGGAGCGGGTCAGGCCCTCGCCACCGACCTTCAATGCCTCGATGTCGCGGCGCAGCATGCGCACGCACATGGAGTGAAAGGTGGCGATGAGCGGCTTTGCCAGCGACGAATGGCCGAGCAGCCGGTCGACGCGGTCGGCCATCTCGCTGGCGGCCTTGTTGGTGAAGGTGACGGCCAGGATGGAGTCGGGGGCGACGCCCTTCTCGCGGATGAGCCAGGCGATGCGGCTGGTGATGACGCGAGTCTTGCCCGAGCCGGCTCCGGCCAGAATGAGCAGGGGGCCTTCCGTGGTTTCAACGGCTGCGCGCTGTTCGGGATTCAGGTTGTCGGCGAGCGGCGGCACGGGCGAGTCCAGGTGGGAAGGATCCTGTGTTCAGTGTAGCGGTTGGGGCTTCAAGTTATCCTCAAGACACGATGACTTTGACCCGAGAGCTTGCCCGCCGCGTGGCCGTTTACTGCGGATCGGCCGATGGAAACGACCCTGCCTTTCTGGTCGAGGCGCGGGCGCTGGGCGCGGCAATTGCCGCCTCGGGGCTGGGGCTGGTTTATGGCGGAGCCAGCGTGGGGCTGATGGGCGCCGTGGCCGATGCGGCGCTCGCGGGCGGCGCCGAGGTCGTCGGCGTGCTGCCCGATGTGCTGGCCGGCAAGGAGATCGTCCACACCGGGCTGACGCGGCTGGAGATGGTCGGGACCATGCACGAGCGCAAGGCCCGCATGGCTCACCTGGCTGACGCATTTCTCATCCTGCCCGGCGGCTACGGTACCCTCGAAGAACTGCTTGAGGTGGTGACCTGGTCCCAGCTCCGCCTGCATGCCAAACCGGTCATCCTCATCAACACGGCCGGCTACTGGGATGGGCTGCTTGCGTTTCTCGACACGGCGGTTGCGGCGGGGTTTCTCATGGAGAAGAACCGGAACTTGTTGCGGGTGGCTGCAGGTGCGGCGGAAGCAGTTGGAATGGTGGTTGCGGCTTGACGCGGATTCCCATGTCTCAGAATCGAGACATGGGGCACACAGCCCCGAAGAACGAAAGCAGGTCCTTCGACTCCCTTCGCTTCGCTACGGTCGCTCAGGATGACAGTTCTTTTTTTGATACGAAACTACGATCCCCGCGCTAGTTGGGCGCGCCGGTGGCTTCCTCGCTGGCGAACGTGCACTCGGGGCACTGGCAGACGCGGCGCAGATACTCCCAGGAGTAAATGCCGGCGGTGTGGCCGTCCTGCCAGTTGAACTGCAGGGCGTAGCGGCCAACGGCGTGGGCGCTGGCCGGTTTGGGCGGCGGCGTATACATGGGCAAGACCGCGGTGGGCTTGGGTTTGGGCTGGCCGGGTTTGCGGCCTTCCTTGCCGCGCTCGTCGTTGCAGGTGGCGCAGGGGCAGGCCTCGCGAAGCCAGGCAAAGCCCCAGGCGCTCTTGTGGCCGTCCTGCCAGTCGATCTCCAGGCCCTTGCCCTCGGAGAGCAGCACGCGCACCTTCTCCGGGGTGACCGCGATGCGGGGAAGCGGGCGGTTTTCTTCCGTCTCGCGCGCGGCTCGGTCCTTGTCGACAAAGCGGATGCCTTCGTGGCTCATAAAGACAGTTTACAGGGGTCAGGGATCAGGGATCAGCCTGCTCCTCGGGTTTCGTGGTTTCCCACCCTTTGAGCAAAGAGCGCTCTGAGGATGGGGCACGGGGCTGGTTGCCGGAACCGGCCTTTCCGATCCCTGACCCCTGATCCCTGATCCCTGATCCCTGTTTTTACGGGTTTTTCCAGAAGAACCAGGCGGCCATGGAAAGGCCGATGAAGACCACCAGCCCGCGCAGGACGGGCTGCGGAACCTTGCGGGCGAAGCGGGCCGAGGAGTAGCCGCCCACGGCGCAGGTGACCATGGCCAGCAGGCAGTAGCGCCATTCGACCTGTCGGCCGATCACAAAGATGAGGAAGGCCATGCCGTTGGCCATGGTTGTGGAGACAACTTTCAGGGCGTTGATCTCGTTCAGATCCTGGAAGCCGAAGAGCGAGAGCAGGGTGATGAGCAGAAATCCGGCGCCGGCGCCGAAGTAGCCGATGTAAAAGCAAACGAAGACGGTCGACAGGAAGACGGGAAGCAGCCGCGGGGGAGGGGCGACCTGGCCGGGCGAGATAGTGCGGCCGGCATTGCCACGGCGTGCCAGCCAGCGCGACACCGGGCCTGCGGCGGCAAAAATGGAGGCCGCTGCCAACAGCAGCCAAGGCACCAGGTGGAGAAACGTCATCTGCGGCGTGTTGAGCAGAACCACGGCCCCGGCGGTACCGCCCATCAACCCAGCCAGGCCCATGGGCCAGGCAAGGCGACGGTTCCTGCCGATGTCGTCGCGATAAGCGGCGATGGAAGTGAGCTGGCCGGGCCAGAGGGCAACCGTGTTGGTGGCGTTGGCCTGGACGGGGAGCATCTTCATGCCCAGCATGGCGGGAAAGAGCAGAAACGAGCCGCCGCCGGCCACGGCGTTCAGCACTCCAGCCAGAAACGCGGCCACCGAAAGCCAGAGCCAGTGCCAGTCAATGAGTCGGAGAAGGCTCGAGAGCGAGTTCATCTATCTCCCGATTGTAGAGGGAAGTTCCAACCGATGGAGGATCCGAGAACCGCGGCCCCTCTACCGAAAAGGAGCGGGATGAGCATGTTACGTTTTTGTAGTGAGTCGCCAAAGCGGATGCGCCACCCCGGCGCGATCGCACCGCGACTGCCTCAGAGCTGCTTCGGAAAAGCCAGCACCGGAAGGGAATTGGATGACACCGCTTAGATGCACACAATCGGACGACCTCGCAAGGAGGGCTGTTCTCGAAGAGACCGGGCACAGCTCGAACTGGAAAGAGCTGAGCAGGCGGCACGCGTTGGCGTTCACCGTTGGAACGGTCGAACACGCTGCGCTTGTGACTGCGATCAGGCATGAGTTCCGTCAGGTCTATGGCCTGGTAGCGAATGCTGGAAGCGACAGGAAATCTCAGGATTCTGGCTGTCTAGTTGCGTTCTGAAAGCCGCCGTTATGCGCAGAAGCCCGCGTAAAGCGCGGATGATATCTCGACCTCTGGCCACAAACTTATCAACAAGTTTAATAAAATGAATAGATTACAAACATATCAGTAATATGAGTGCAAAACGCTAATATTTTCTGCACCACATGTGCTATAGTGTCATCAGATTGATTGAGCGGCCGAGGCTCAGGTCTCAAGGCCCCGTCAACCAAGAGAATCCATCTGGAGGAAAACATTATGGCAATCACTCGTTGGGACCCGTTCCGGGAAGTCGTTGCACTGCAGAACCGCGTGAACTCTCTTTTCCGCGATCTGAACGAAGGGGAGGACCCGGTGGCGGCTGCCAGCTTTGTGCCGGCAGTCGATATCTATGAGGACGCGAAGAAGATCGTCCTGAAGCTGGAAGTGCCGGGCATTGAAGAGAAGGACCTGGACATCCGCGTGGAAGACCACACGCTGACGGTCAAGGGCGAGCGCAAATTCGAGGCCGAGGAGAAGGAACAGAACTTCCATCGCATCGAGCGGCGCTATGGGAGCTTCTTCCGCGCCTTCACCCTGCCGTCGACCGTGGACACGGAGAACGTCGGGGCCAGCTACAATGCCGGCGTGCTGAAGCTGGAATTGGCCAAGAAGCCGGAAGCCCAGCCCAAGCAGATCAAGATCAACCTTGACAGCGGCAAGCACGTGGAAGAGCCGGAACTGGCGGGAGTGCGGTAAAAGCAGTTCGCAGTTCACAGTTTTTTCGCGGCCGGGAGGAAGCAGTCCTTTCCCCCGGCCGCGTTGTGAGGGATACTTGTTGCCGATAACTGATCCCTGACCTCTGAACCCTGACGACTGACAACTGTGAACTACGAACTGTGAACTGGCAACCGAGGTGAACATGGCGATTCATTGGGATAAATTTACGGTCAAGTCGCAGCAGGCGATGGAACAGGCGCAGCGGCGCGCAGCGGAACTCGGCAATCCGGAGGTGCAGCCGGTGCACCTGTTGCTGGCGCTCATCGAGGACCGCGAGGGCGTGATTCCCTCTGTACTCGAAAAGATCGGTGTCCCCACCGAGCGGCTGGAGAGCGACCTGCACCTGATCGAGGAGAAACTGCCTCGAGTGGCAGGCGCGGCCAATCAGCCGGGCGTGAGCCAAGCGCTCAACAAGGCGCTGGAGCAGGCCTTCCGCGAAGCCGCCAACTTCAAAGACGAGTACGTCTCGACGGAGCATTTGCTGCTGGGAGCGGCCAACGTGAAGGGCGACGCCGCGCGCGATGCGCTCCTGGCGCTGGGCGCGACGCACGAGGCGATTCTGAAGGCGCTGACCGCGGTGCGCGGCTCGCAGCGCGTCACCGATCAGAACCCGGAGGGCAAGTTCCAGGCTCTCGAAAAATATGCCAAGGACCTGACTGAGCTGGCCCGCCGCGGCAAGCTCGACCCGGTGATCGGCCGCGACGAGGAGATTCGCCGCGTTGTCCAGGTGCTGAGCCGGCGCACCAAGAACAACCCTGTGCTCATCGGTGAGCCGGGGGTGGGCAAGACAGCCATTGTGGAAGGACTGGCGCGGCGCATTGTCTCCGGCGACGTGCCGGAGAGCCTGAAGGACAAGCGCGTGATCGCGCTGGATCTCGGCTCCATGCTCGCGGGCGCGAAATATCGCGGCGAGTTCGAGGACCGTCTCAAGGCGGTGTTGAAGGAGATTGAAGAATCAAACGGCGGAATTGTGCTGTTCATCGACGAGCTGCACACGCTGGTAGGCGCGGGTGCAGCCGAGGGCGCCATCGACGCCAGCAACATGCTGAAGCCGGCGCTGGCGCGAGGCGAGCTGCGGGCCATTGGCGCAACCACGCTGAATGAGTACCGCAAGTACATCGAAAAAGACAAGGCGCTGGAACGGCGCTTCCAGATCGTCTACGTCGGTGAGCCCAACGTCGAGGACACCATCGCCATTCTGCGCGGCCTGAAGGACCGTTACGAAGCGCACCACAACGTGCGAATCAAGGACGCTGCTATCGTGGCCGCTGCGACACTTTCGCATCGCTACATCAGCGACCGCTTTCTGCCCGACAAGGCCATCGACCTGGTGGACGAGGCTGCAGCCTCGCTGGCCATTCAAATCGGCTCGGTGCCCACGGAGATCGATCAACTGGAGCGGCAGAAGACTTCACTCGAGATCGAGCGCGAAGCTTTGAAGCGCGAGACTGACTCGAACAGCGTTGCCCGCCGCGACGAGGTGGAGCGCGCGCTGGCCACGCTGACCGAGCAGATCACCGCGCTGGGTTGGCGCTGGTCACGCGAACCCCAGGCCATCAAACGCATCAGCGAGTTGAAAAAGCGCATCGAGTCTTTGCGCTTCGAGGCCGAGGAGCAGACGCGCAAGGGACAGCTCGAACGGGCCGCGCAGATCCAGTATGGAGAACTGCCCAAGCTCGAAGCGGAGCTCAAGCGCCTCAATGCCGCGCAGGACGGCAACGCCGGCGTGGCGCGCATGCTGAAGGAAGAGGTTGACGAGGAAGACATCGCCAGCATCGTGAGCAAGTGGACGGGCATCCCCGTTTCGCGCATGCTCGAAGGCGAAGTGAAAAAGCTGGTCGAGATGGAGCAGCGGCTCAGGGAGCGCGTCGTTGGGCAGGACGCGGCGCTGACCATTGTGGCCAACGCCATTCGCCGTTCGCGCGCGGGGTTGAGCGATCCAAAACGACCCATCGGTTCGTTCATCTTTCTTGGGCCCACGGGCGTGGGCAAGACGGAGACGGCGCGCGCGCTGGCGGAGTTTCTCTTCGACGACGAGCAGTCGATGATTCGCATCGACATGAGCGAGTACATGGAGAAGCACGCCGTCGCCAGGCTGATCGGCGCGCCGCCGGGCTATGTGGGCTACGATGAGGGCGGCCAACTGACCGAGGCCGTGCATCGGCGGCCTTACGCGGTGATCCTCTTCGACGAGATCGAAAAGGCGCACCTGGATGTGTTCAACATTCTCCTTCAGGTGATGGACGACGGGCGGTTGACCGACGCCAAGGGCCGGACTGTCGATTTCAAGAACACCGTGCTCATCATGACCTCGAACCTGGGCGCGGCCGCACTGGCCGCAGAGCCGCTGAAGACCGAACACGATTTCGACATGGCTCGCGAAACGGTCATGCGTGTGTTGCGCGAGCACTTCCGGCCGGAGTTCCTCAACCGCGTGGACGACACGGTGATCTTCCGTCCGCTGGGCGCGGCGCAGATGGGCAAGATTCTGGAGCTGCGTTTGAACGAAGTGCGCAAGCTGCTGGAAGACCGGCAGATCTCGCTGGAGCTGACAGAATCGGCGCGGCAACTGATTTTGACTTCGGGCTCGGATGCGGCGTACGGAGCGCGGCCGTTGAAACGTGCGTTGCAGAGGATGATTCAGGACCCGCTGGCCATCAAGATTCTCAACGGCGAAGTGCTGCACGGGGCGCATGTGCGCATCGATGTGGATCGCAAGTCGGGCCAGTTGCACTTTGAGCCCATGGGACGCGAGGCGATGGCGTAGCCACCTGCGGTGGGGCAGACGCTCGCTATTCGCTCGCAAAGGTGTCTCAGCTTCCGACCTCCGCTAGAAGAGGGAAAGGATCGGACGCCAGCCATAGGATTTCGGTGCAAATGGATTGAGGCCGGGGCTGAATGCTCCGGCTTCTTTCTTTTGGGGAGAAAATCGCCGAGTGGATCTGCAAGATCAGGGCCGGTTCAACCTCGGAAAAGAACTCTTGCAACTTGTTCCAGCCCAAGGCTAGACTCTCTCCATGAAATCGGCGAAGTTTCCCCCTCTCCATGCCGTCGCCACCCTTCTGTTTGTTCTGGCGTCGGCTATTTCTCTTCATGCCCAGGACTGGGCCAAAGCCCGTCTTGAAGCTTCGCCGCGCCACCGCGAGTATGTTCCGCTCAAGCACGGGAGCCGCACGGTGCAGGCCTTTGTGGTCTATCCCGAGGTCATGACCAAGGCGCCGGTGGTGATCCTGATTCACGAGATCTTCGGCCTCAGCGACTGGGCCAAGGAGATGGCCGACGAGCTGGCCGGGCAGGGATTCATTGTGATTGCTCCCGACCTGCTTACTGGCGTCGGTCCAGGCGGAGGCGGTTCAAGCGAATTCCCAAGCCAGGACGCAACCATCAAAGCCATCTCCGGCCTCGATCCCGATGTCGTAAATGCCGACCTCGATGCCGCTGCCGAATACGGCAAGCACCTGCCCGCCGCCAACGGCAAGATCGCGGTCGCCGGGTTCTGCTGGGGCGGTGGCAAGTCGTTCGCGTTTGCGGCGCACCGGAAAGACCTGTCCGCGGCGTTCGTATTTTATGGGCCGGGGCCGGCGGACGTTTCCACCATCTCCGCTCCGGTCTATGGCTTCTACGCCGGGAACGACGCACGCATCGGAGCCACCATTCCTGCGACCGTCGCGGCCATGAAGGCCGCCGGAAAGAGCTACGATCCGGTCACGTACGATGGCGCGGGGCACGGATTCATGCGTGCGGGTGAAGATCCGGGGAACACGGTTCCGGAAAATAGGACGGCGCGGGAAGTGGGCTTTGCGCGGCTGGTGAAGCTGTTGCACGCGATGAAGAGCGCGCCAGCCGCGAGCACCGGCACCATGGACGATCGAACAACCGCGCAGGCCGGCGCACAGCCTGTCGTTTGCCACGCCACGGCCGCTGCCGCAGCCACGCCGTCGATGTAGTCGCTACTTGCCGAGGGCCGCATCGATGGCCGCAGCCACCTCGGGCGAGTCCGGCGTGACGGCCGGCTCGAACCGCGCCACCGGCTTGCCGCTGCGATCGAAGAGGAACTTGGTGAAGTTCCACTTGACGTCTCCGGCAAACTGGGGATTGGTGGCCTTGTCCGTTAGGAACGTGTAGAGGGGCGCTTTGTCGTCGCCCAGCACGGAGACCTTGGCCATCATCGGGAATGTCACGTTGTACTTGTTGCTGCAGAACTTCTTGATCTCTTCGTTGGTTCCCGGCTCCTGCTGGGCAAAGTTGTTGGCCGGGATGCCGACGATGACCAGTCCGCGGTCCTTGTACTTCTCGTAGAGCGCCTCCAGGCCGGCGTACTGCGGCGTAAATCCGCACTTGCTGGCCACGTTGACCAGCAGGACAACCTTGCCGCTGTAGCTGCCCAAGCTCACCTGCTGCCCGTCGATGGACTTCATCGTAAAGTCGTACATGCTCTTCGACTGCGCGGCCAGGCTGGCGCATGCCGCACACAACATCAGGATCAAAAGCAATTTGCGCATAGGGACCTCCCCCCAAAGCTATTTCGATTCTACCGGATGGAGATGCGCGAATTGTTACGGAAATGTCATTCAACCCGACCGTCCTATAGCTCCAGGCTAGTCCTTGCCCTCGATGCTGCTGACGTCGCGCTCGATACTGCCTAGAGTTGAGGATATTCCATTGAGTGTCGCGTTCATTTCACGCGACTCGCTAAGGATCGCTTCATCCATAGACTCGTTCCGGATGCGACCCAGCTCATCGAGGATGTCTTTCAGCAGATCGATGATTTGGTCGCCTTGTTCTTCTGTGATTCCGGCCATATCATCACCTCAATAGGACGGATTCCGCCTCTACTGCATGTCCCCAGGCTTCGGTTTTAGGACCCGGGAGAGCACAAATCTAGCGCGAAGACTTCTTGCGTGCAGTTTCCGGCGCACGCAGGGCCTCGTGAATGATCATCTTCAAGTAGGTCTGATAGCGCAAGCCGCGCTCGGCGGCCTGGACGCGAGCCTTGGCTATATCTTTTGGATCGAGGCGAATAGTGGTGGAGGGCAAGGCGGCGCGTTTGGCGACCGTGCCGATCCCGACCCGTCCTTCGGCGGTTGCTTTCTTGAACTCTTCGAGCAGCTCATCCTCGTGCGATTGCCACCACGCGGCTTCCTCAGCCTCACTCGCGAAGCTCATCTGCTTGAGTTCTTCCAACATTGTCATTCCTCTTCTGCGTCTGAAAGTATCGCCGGAACTTCTCCTTTGCAGGCCAAGCAGTGACGACGCGAATCTTCGTGTCACGCATCGTCGAAACCACAATCAGAATCTTGCCGGAATCCGTCTCGCCGATCTGGACCGTCCGCTCCTCGCCATTCCGGAGGTACGAGTCCAAATCAACGGGCCGGTTCAGAATTACCTGTTCCGCCTCGGCTGGCAGTATCTGACGTAGGGCCAAATGCCCAATGTTCTGTTCATCCCAATTGAAAGTCGATGGAGGCACCTTGATCTCCTTTTGCGCTGCCCTTGACGACCCATAAGTGCCTCCCGGAACACTTCGGCTCTAACTTTAATCATAATTGTAGCTACGTTGTAGCTATTTGTCAACTACTGCTTCAGTTCTACCAGCGTTGCACCCTGCCCGCCCTCGTTTTGCGGGGCTTCGGCGATTGTCGCAACATGCGGGTGCCCCTTGAGAAACTCGCGGACGCCGCGGCGGAGGATGCCGGCGCCGTGGCCGTGAATGACACGGACGCGGGGCAGGCCAGCTAGGAAGGCGCGGTCGAGATACTTTTCGAGCTCCCCAGTGGCTTCGTCGACGGTGCGGCCGATGAGGTTGATCTCCATGCGCATGTCGTCGGTGTTGGCGCTGGTGACGGTGACGTGGACGTTCTTCTGCTTGCGTGCGGCGGCGAGCGGGTCGGGCTTTATCCCAATAGTTGACTCGCCGGAGGGCAGCGGCTCGGTGAGCTCGTCGCGCTTGACACGCATCTTGATAGGCCCGAGGGCGACTTCAAAGAGGTCTTTCTCGACTTCGCGCTGGACGACGGCGATTTTGTTCATTGACTTGATGCGGACCTGGTCGCCGGCGGCGATGTGTTTGAGCAGATGCGGCTGGGCGTTGGCGTCGCCCTGGTCGGCGCCGGTGCGGTGGGCCACGACGGTCTGGTTGAAGCTCTCCTGAAACTCGCGGCGCAGGCGGGTCATGCGGCGCTCGGCTTCCTTGGAGAGCTTCTGCTGGGCGGCGCGGTCCTCAATAGCGCGGACGGTCTCGCGCATCTGGAACTCAAAGTCCTTGAGCAGCGAGGCCAGCTTCACTTCCAACTCGCGGGTGCGGTTGCGGAGCTCAACGTCGCCTTCGCGGGCGAGCTTGGCGCGGGCCTGATTGAGGGCGTATTGCTCTTCGCGTGTTGCCTTGCGCTCGACTTCAAGCTGCGTGAGCTCGTTGTGCAGCTTGTCGAGGAAGCGGGCGATGTCGACCTGCTGCGAGCCGAGGCGCTGGCGGGCGGCGGCGACGATGGCGGCGTTGAGGCCGAGGCGCTCGGCGGTCTGGATACCGGCCGACGCGCCGGGGACGCCAAGGCGAAGCTGGTAGTTGGGGGCGAGGGTGACTTCGTCCACGCCTGCAGCGGCGTTGACGACGCCTGGCGTGTTGGCGGCGTAGACCTTCAAGGAGGTGTGGTGGGTGGAGATGAGCGACCACGCGCCTGCGGTGAGGAAGTGGCTGGCGATGGCCACGGCCAGGGCCGAGCCTTCCTCGGGGTCGGTGGAGGAGCCGAGTTCGTCGAGCAGGACGAGGGCGCGCGGGCCGGCCAAGCGCGACAGGCGGTCGAGGTTGGTGATGTGCGCGGAGAATGTGGAGAGCGCGGCTTCGATCGATTGCGCGTCGCCGATGTCGGCCAGGAACGCGGTGAAGACGGGGAAGTTGGCGGCCGAGGCGGGGATGGGCAGGCCGGCCTGGGCCATCACGGCGAGAAGCGCGGTGGTTTTGAGGGTGACAGTTTTGCCGCCAGTGTTGGGGCCGCTGATGATGATCTGGCGCTGCTCGGCGGTGAGCTCAAGCGTGAGGGGGACGACTTTGCCGCCGGTTGCGCGCAGTCGCTTTTCGAGCGGGGGATGACGGGCGGCGTCGAGGGTGAGCCGCTCCGGCGTGATGGCCGGGGCGACACAGTCGTAGTCGCGGGCGAAGCGGGCGCGGGCCTGGAGGCTGTCGACCAGGGCAAGGACGCGCGCGCCCTCGACCAGGCCGACTGCGTAAGTGCCGACCTGGCGGGTGAGCGCGACAAAGATGCGGTGAATCTCGGCCTGCTCCTCCTCGATCAACCGAACCAGCTCGTTGTTCTGCTCAATGGTTTCGAGCGGCTCCACGTAGACAGTTTGTCCTGACGAGCTGGCGCCGTGGACGACTCCGGAGATGCGCCGCTTGAGCTCGGCGCGGACGGGAATGACGAAGCGGTCGCCGCGAATGGTGATCAGGTCTTCCTGGGTTGCGCCGTCCGAGGAAAGCTTTCGGAGCGCGGCGCGGAGGCTTTCTTCGATGACGCGCTGCTGGCGCTCCTGCTCGCGTCGGATGCGGCGCAATTCGGGCGACGCCGAGTCGGCCAGCGAGCCGTCGGGCTGGATGGTGCGGGTAATTGTTTCAGCTAGAGGGCTGAGGCTTTGAGTCAGAGAGGAAGAGCGCTCCGAGAGGCCGGGCAGCTTGCCGGCGAGGCGCGCGGGCGGCGACTGAAGCAGGGCTTGCCAGGCGGCTACATCGTTGGCGAGGCGGGCGATGGCTTGAAGTTCGGCGGCTTCCAGGGCCGCGCCGGGAATCTGCGCCTTGGCGGCCAGTTGGGTGGGGTCGAAAAGTCCGCCGCAGGGGATGGAAACCTGCTCGGCGAGGATGAGGCGAAGCTCTGCGGTGAGCTGGTGCTGGCTTCTGATCCAGTCTTCGTCGGTGGAGGGAACGAGGTCGAGGATTGCCTGGCGGCCGACGGGCGAGGCGGCAAAACCGGCCACCAACGCAAGCAGCGGCTCCCACTCAAGGGCGGCAAAGTCGGCGTGTTCCACCGGAGACGGGATGGGATCGAG
>JARLGE010000235.1 GCA_031296215.1 Occallatibacter sp. | reverse complement strand
TGACCCCTGATTTCTGCTTTACTGCAGGCCGTCGCAGACGATGGTGACGTCGAAGGCGGAGTCGCCGAAACGGTAGGCGTGGTGCAGCTTGAACTCGGGCGCCTGCACGTGCAGGTTATAGTCGCTGCCGGTAATGACGGCCGGGACGGAGAGCCCGCAATTGGCGGCCAGGTCTGGAACCTTGCCCTTCCAGGCGCCGGCCAGCATGTTGCCGATCTCGCCGATGGCGTCCTTGACCGTGTCGTCGATCTCGCTGAACTCCATGCCGGTCATCAGCGCGGCAATCTTGATGGCTGTCGAGCTGCCGGATTTGAACACGCACGCGCCGCTGAGCAAGCCGCCGAAACCCACCACCGCGGTCACCGACGCCTGCTCGTGGACGAGCGGTCCGGCTTCGCGCCTGCAGGCGACTCCCAGCATCAGTTGAAAAACTTCTTCCACGCTCGCATCCAGGTTCCGCGGATTGGAAACCAGTTGCACCGATTCCCTCAGAGAGACCGCCATCGCTCGCTCCATTTCGTTTGCGCCGCTTCCCTGCTTTCGCGCGATAGCGGCATTGCGCACACCGTTCAACAGCATGGTTGCCCCTTCCAGCTACGCCGCGGTCAGCAACGGAAGTACCCGTTCCTTGACCTGCTCGGCCGTGAACGGTTTGCGGATGTAGCCCTGCGCCCCAGCCAGAATGGCCTGCTTCACATGCTCCTCGCTCGATTCGGTGGTGATCATCACCACCGGAACCCCGGGTGCCAGGTTCTGCGCCCGCAGTTGGCGCAGAAACTCCAACCCATCCATCGAAGGCATATTGATGTCGGAGAGAATCAGGTCCACCTGCTTGGACTTCAGCAGGTCCAGCCCTTCGCTCCCACTGCCGGCCTCGTGCACCACCATCAGATCCAACCCCGCCTGACGCAAGGCACGCTCCACAATCTTGCGCATCACCGAGGAATCGTCCACGATCAGGGCTCTTATCTCACTCATGCCATGCTCTCCTTGATTGCTTATCGACCCTGGAAGCGAACTCTTGAGCGGCGATTCCAGCCGCATTTGCCACCCAGAGGTCCCGAACTGGAATTGATCCCGGCGAGGCGGGCAATAGATTCCAACTCCGCTCCTGGCTCTATAGCGGTTCCACAATTGCTGTACCTCGAAGGCACAGCGCGCAACTGACTTTTTCCTTAAAAAGAGGCCACTGTTTACAAAACACAGAGGGCAAATGAATTGTGGAACCGCTCTAGTGGGTGCCGATCGAGCAGATCAGGTCTTCGACGGAATCGATCTCCGGCAGGGGTCCGGTCCGGGGTGTCAGAGTCATGCGCAGCCAAAGACATTCGTGGACTCTGGCCACTTTGGCCTCGACCGGCCGCGCCCTTTCCACGGCTTTGGCGAGCGCGTGCACCGCGGCCATCTCCGAGCCGGCCTCGATCAGCGCCACGCGGGGAAACTTGGCGCCCAGCATGCGGGTATGCGCGGGGCCGAACAGCGAGCTCTGCACCAGGCCGCTTTCGACCCTCAATCCGGTCATGCGCTCGGTGGCCAGGGCCAGCATCGGGTCCAACCGGTCTTCAAAGCCCAGGTAAAGGAGTTTGCTCGCGGCCAGCCGCAGCGGCAAGGCTCCAAAGGCATCCACAAACAGCCGGGGCAGCAGGCCGGTGAGCGCCTCGGCGTCGTGAAAGTCCAGCCACAGCACCGGGCAGCTCCATTGCAGGCCAAGGGCGCGCGTGACCAGCTTCTCGCTCACTCCCTGATGGCGGACCAGCCACCAACCCAGGCGGCCGCCGCCGGCCGTCCGCTGCGCCTCCAGAGCCGAGCGCAACTGGGGAGCCGTGATCCAACCCTGCTCCAGCATGGTCAGCCCCAGCGGAATGCGATGCGGGCGGAGTTCGGCGGGCTCCGTCCGGCCCTCCAGCTCGCGCCGCACCGCTTGCGCCACCCGCGCCCGGGTGCACTTGGGCGAACAGGTCCACCCGCCTTCAAAGACCGGCGCCGAACGGCTGCGCAGCAGGTGCAGCCACCCCGACCCGCAGGCCGGGTTGGCGCAGGTCTCGAGCCACCGGCTGCGCGCCGGGCCGAGCCCGTATGCGGGCGCAGGGTCCGTGACCTCATGCAGGGCCAGGCCTGGGCCTGCGGAGACCGCCCCACCAAATCCTCTGCTTGGACCTGCCGGCCCGTCTTCAGGGAACCCGGATGGGCCCGAAGTCCGTCTCAGAAGAGGCATCGGATGCTCTCCAGGCGCTTGCGCGGCGCGGCCACCTCGGTCACCCGCAGGCCGAAGTTGCCGTTGACCAGCACCACCTCGCCGCGGGCCACGATCTTGTCGCCCACAATCAGATCCACGGGGTCGGCGATATGGCGATCCAGTTGCACCACGTCGCCGGGACCCAGGTCGAGAAGCTCACCCAACGGCATCTCCCGGCAGCCGAAGCGCAACGAAGCCTCGAGCTCGACGTCGAGCAGCAGCTCGATCCCGGGGCTCATCGGCGGCGGCAGCGGCGCGGCCTTGGCCGGCTCCGGCTTGACGATGGGCTGCGGGGCGCGCACCTCGTCGCGCACCAGGATGGTCCAGGAACGGTCGCCCGATTTCAACTGGAAGGCACGCGAGACCTTGCTTTCCCCATCCGTCGGTTCAAACTTCTCGATGCGGCATTTCTTGCCCGCAGCGGCCAGCAGCTCGCCGACCGCGGATTCGGCCACCTCGCGCAAGAGCTCGGCCCAGCCAGCCTTCTGATCCATCCCCTCGCCCATCAGCGGAGCGTCCAGGACGGTGCCGTCCAGCACCACGGCGAAGCGCCCGACGAGATCTCCGTCCACGCTGGCGGCAAATCCGAAAGAGTTGGGCGAGAGCGGCTTGGGCAGCGACTCGACCAGTTCCGGCTCCCCGGCTAGGGCCTGCTGAAACAGGACCGTGGCCGCGCCGATCCAGCAATCCAGATAGCTCTTCATGCTTCTGCCTCCCCCAGGGAGCGCTCGATGCGCGCCGCGCGGTGCCATCCCTGGCGAATGGCCTGCGCCTCGGCCAGCCGCTGGCCGCCCACCTGCCAGACAGGCAGGGTGTTGGCGGGCAGGTTCAAGCGCAACACCGCGCCCGGCTCCAGCTTTTCCAACTCGCTCGCCGCCACCCGCACGGAGGGCAACTGCAGGCTCGCGCCGAAGCGGATCGAGCGCGCCGAAGACTCCATGCGCGCCCTGGTCTCGCCGGCATGGCGGCGGCTGCGGCCCCAGTCCGAGGTCAGCCGGCGCAGGATGGTGTTGGCCACCACCGCCGGGAAGGCCAGGTTGAGCAGGCCCGACGAATGCGGCATACGAATCTCGAAGCTCAGGCAAAGGGTCTTTTCGGTGACCGACATGATGCGCGCGACCTGGGTCTGCATCTGGCGGCGCTCGAAGTTGAAGCTCAGGCCCACCGGCTGCCAGGCCGCGGTCAGCTCGCGGCAGACGATCTCGACCACCGAGCCCAGAATCGACTCTTCGATGTCGGTCAGCTCGCGGAGCACTCCCTCCTTGCCCTCGCCGCCCAGCAGCAGGTCAATGACCGGAGGGGCCAGGGCCAGGTCCAGCTGCAGCACCGAAAGCGCCCCCAGCGGTTCCAGGCGCACCGAAGCCACGTAGCTGATCTCGGGAATCCTGAGCAAAAACTCATTGAACTGGATCTGCTCGGCCGAAACCAGGTTGACCTGAAAGCGGGTCCTCAGCCAGGCGGCCAGGTTGTGGGTCAGGTTGCGGGCGAACAGGTCGTTCAACATGCTGATGGCGCGCAGCTGATCGGTCGAAATCTGTCCCGCCGAAGAGAAGTTGTAGGGCGCTACGCGGGCCCGCGTTTCGGCGCGTCCGGCCTCCGGCGCCGAGCTGCGGGCGGCCTCGAACAACGCATCGATCTCGTCCTGTTTAAGTGTCTTTTCCATTCCCCGCGCTCCTTGTGAGTGGTTAGGGATGAGTGGTTAGGGATGAGTGGTTAGGGATTCGGGGCTGGGGGTTAGCGGGTCGTAGTGAGTGGTTCATGATGAACGCGGCGGTCCGAGCGCCGCAACCTCCCCTGATCCCAAATCCCTGCTTTTTCACCGCCGCGCCCGCTCCGCCCCCTTCTTGCCCTGGGCCCGTTCGAAGGCGCCGCGGGCGGCCAGATCCTTGAGCGCGGCCCTGAGGTGCACCACCGCCGAGGCGTGGACCTGGGAGACGCGCGACTCAACCACCCCCAGCGCCAGGCCGATCTCGCGCATGGTCATCTCTTCGTAGTAGTAAAGCGTCATCACCAAGCGCTCGCGGTCGGGCAACTGGGCGATGGCTTCCGACAGCCGCTCCTCCAGCTCGCCCCGCAGGCAGCGGAAGAGCGGGTCTTCCTCGGGGCGGCCGGGCACATAGGCCAGCTCCTCGTCGCCCGAGTCCTCGTTGCGCTCCATGTGCAGGGTGCCGATCTCCAGGCCCTTCAGGTCGCCCAGCAGTTGCTGGTACTCCTCCAGGCTGAGCAGCATCTCGGCGGCCACCTCGCCCTCGCCCGGAGCCCGGCCCAGGCGCGCCGTCAGCACGCGGATGGCTTCTTCGACGGCGCGGCCCTTGCGGCGCAGCTCGCGCGGACTCCAGTCGAGCGTGCGCAGGCTGTCCAGAATCGCGCCGCGGATGCGGAACTGCGCGTAGGAGCGGAACTGCACCTTCTTGGCCGGGTCGAACTTCGAAAAGGCGTCCATCAGCCCCACTACGCCGGCCGAGACCAGGTCTTCGATGTCCACGTGCTGGGGCAGGCGCTCGTGAATGCGGCGGGCCAGAAAACGCACGATGGGCAGGTGTTCGAGCAGGATCCGCTCCTGCTCGCCGGTCAAGGTCGAGCCCCCCGCGGTGGCGGGCGGATAGCCGCTGGGGGCCGCGGACCTGCCGAAGACCGCCTGATTGCTTGTCGTGGCCGCCGATTCAAGTCCCATCCTCGCCCCTTTCCGGCATGGGCCGGCCGTAAATCCCCGGCCTGAATCCCGCAACCCGGCTGGTTCTACTCCACTGGTTCCCGCTTCTGCCTCCCGGCCCTCACCGCACCGTTCCCACCGGCCGCAGGCGAATCTCGGCGGGAATCTCCCCCGCCGCCACCACCGCCAGGCGAGGCAGGACCGGCTCCAGCCAGCGCTTCACGTGATAACGGGCCGGACTGGGGCAAAGGAGCACGGGAAGGGCCGCGGTGGAGGCCTGGCCGATAAGTTGCCTCACAGAATCGGTGAGCCGCCGGACCAGCGGCGCCGCCGGCTTTGCCGGGGCGGCCAGCAGGCGCTGCGCGCTATCGGGAGAAAGAGTCATTAGAATCTCCTCCTCCAGCGCCGGATCGAGCAGCAGCACCGGCAACTGGCCCTCCTGGTCGAGCAGCGGGCGGATCAGCCGCCGGCCCAGCGCCTGGCGCGCGGCCTCCACCAGGGCCACGATGTTCCTGTTCAGCGGCGCGATCTCGAGGAGCGCCTCGAGAATCGAGCCCAGGTCGCGGATCGAGACCCGCTCGCGCAGCAGCTGTTCGAGCACCCGGCCGACTTCCCCCAGCGAGAGCAGCTTGGGCACCAGCTCCTCCATCAGCTTGGGATGGCTCTCGTTCAGCGAGTCGAGGAGGCGCTTGGTCTCGGCCCGGCCCAGCAGCTCAAACGCGTGGCGCCGGATCAGCTCGCCCAGGTGGGTAGTGATCACCGTGACCGCGTCCACCACCGAGTAGCCGGCGGCAATGGCCTGGTCCTCCAAGGCTGGCGCGATCCAGATGGCGGGCACGCCGAAGGCCGGCTCGCGCGCCTCCTTGCCTTGCAGCGGGCGCCGCCCAGGGTCGCCCGAAACGGCCAACAGCTGCGCGCCCTCGGTCTGCCAGCGGCCGATCTCCATGCCCCGGAGCGAAAACAAATACTCGCGCGGCTTGAGGCGCAAATTGTCGGAGATGTGCACGGGAGGAATCAGGAATCCCATCTCCGCGGAGAGATGGCGGCGCAGCGAGCGCACCCGGTTCAAGAGCTGCCCCCCCTGCTTCTCGTCCACCAGCGGGATCAGCTGGAAGCCGATCTCCAGGGTCAGTTCTTCCAGCTTCAAGAGCTGCGTCAGGTCCGAGCTTTGCGCCTCGGCGGCCTTCTTCTTGTCCCCGGCAGCAGGTTCAGGCGGCGGAGCCAGCGCGGCGTGCGTCGCTACCCGCCGCGCCCCCCAGAAGAGCGCCGAGGCAACCGAGAGAAACACCAGCTTGGGCAGCCCGGGAATCAGGCACATCGCGGCCGAGACCAGGCTGGCCATGTACAGCGTGCCCGGCTTGCCCAGCAGCTGCTGGCGAATCTCGCCGCCCAGCAGTCCGGCGGAGTTGGCGCGGGTCAGTGTGATGCCGCCGGCCACCGAGACCAGCAGCGACGGAATCAGCGTCACCAGACCGTCGCCCACGGTTAAAACGGTATAGGTCCGCGCGGCTTCCGCCAGCTCCACGCCCTGCTGCAGGGTGCCGATCAGCAGGCCGGCGACGATGTTGATGGCGGTGATCAGGATGGTGGCAAGTGAGTCGCGCTGGTTGAAGCGCGCCGCGCCGTCCATGGCGCCGTAGAACTCGGCCTCGCGGGCGATGGCCTGGCGCCGCCGGCGCGCCTCGGCCTCGTCGATGAGGCCGGCGTTCATGTCCGCGTCGATGGCCATCTGCTTGCCCGGCAGGGCGTCCAGGGTGAAGCGCGCCGTGACTTCGGCGGTGCGCACAGCCCCATGAGAAACGACTAAGAACTGGATCGCGATCAGCGCCAGAAACAGCACGAAGCCGACCACGTAATTGCCGCCCACCACAAACTGGCCGAAGGCCTCGATCACCTTGCCGGCCGCCGCGGTGCCCTCCTGGCCGTGCAGCAGGATGCGGCGGCTGGAGGCGATGTTCAGGGCCAGCCGGAACAGGGTCAGCAGCAGCAGCAGCGTGGGAAAGACGCTCAGCTCGACGGCGCGGCGGATCTGCACCGCGGAGAGAAAGACGATGATCGATGCGGCCATCGACAGGGCCAGCAGCAAATCGAGGCCCGCAGCGGGCAGCGGCACCAGCATGACGAAGATCACCGAGATCGCGGCCAGCGGCAGCAGGTGCTCGCGCAGCCGCCCCAGGATGGTCTGCGTCCCGGGGGCGCCGGCAGTCAGAGCGGCGGTACTCATCGCGGACCTCCTGGAGATGGACTCGCGCCACCGGGCCAGCTTCCGGGCCGGGCAGCCTGGGCCTGCTGCGCCGCGCGGGCGGTCGCTTCGCGGGCGCGGCGCTCCCTGAGCTCGGCCTCCACCCGCTGCCGGTAGAGATAGGCCAGGATGGCGGCCACGGCGGCGTAGAGCTCCACTGGAATCGGCTGGCCGATCTCGACGGACCGGTAAAGAGAGCGCGCCAGCGGCGGGTTCTCGACAATCGGCACGCCCGCCCAGCGGGCCTCGGCCTTGATCTCCTCGGCCAGCAGGTTGCGCCCCTTGGCCAGCATCCTGGGCGCCTCCATGGTGGCGAAGTCGAAGCCCAGGGCCACGGCATAGTGGGTGGGATTGGTCAGCACCACGGCGGCCTTGGAGACATCCTGCTTGACCCGGCGGCGGCGCATCTGCCGCTGCAGGCTGCGAATCCGCCCCCTGATCTGCGGATTGCCCTCGGTCTGCTTCATCTCCTCGCGCAGGTCCTGGCGGCTCATCATCAGGCGCGACTCGCGGCTCTGCCACTCGACCAGATAATCGATGGCCGACCAGCCGAACAGCAGCCAGGCGGCGGCCAGCAGCAGGCCGTAAACATCCGCGCCCAGCATCTCCAGGCGCGCGGTCGAAAACGGCGGCACGGTCAACTGTCGGCCGATGCGCTGCGCGGCGAAGACGGCCAGCAGGCTGGCCGGCACGAGCGACTTGGCCAGCCGGGCGGCGGCGCGCAGAGAAAACAGATTCTTGACGTTTGTGACCGGGTTGATGCGGTCCGGCTTGAAGCCGATCGCCCCCATGTGGAAGCTCACCCCGCCAGTCTGCACGATCCCTGCCAGCAGGGCCGCTCCGGCCACCGCGGCCATCATCGCTGCCGGGGGCCCGAAGATGCCCATGGCCAGCCGGCGCAGGGCGTAAAGCGTGGGCTGCATCTGGGAGGGCTCCCAGTGGGCGGGCAGGCCCAGGTCCAGAAACCCGGCAAAGGCATCCCGCCAGGCAATGAGAACTCGACTGCCGAGCGCGCCCAGCACCATGACCCCGGCCAGGGCGCCGGCCGCGGCCGTCAGCTCCCGGCTGTGCAGGATGTCGCCTTCCTTGCGGGCCTGTTCGCGGCGGTGCTGGGTTGCCTGTTCGGTGCGCTCTCCGGGCATCGGCTAGCCTCCCAGTCCGCTGGCCAGCACGCTGCCCAGCCCCTGCGCGGCGGCCGGCGCGGCGATCAGCTTCTCCGCCATGTCCAGCAGCCCGGAAAAGCGCGCCTCGATGAAGCGCGGCCACAACGCCAGCGAGCCGGTCAGCAGGGCGAAGCCGGTCAGGGTCTTCATGGGCACGGTCAGCGACATGACCGGCAGTTGCGGGCTGAGCTTGCCCAACAGGGCCACCGCCACCTCGACCAGCAGGGTGGCCGCAAGAATGGGCGCGGCCAGTTCCACCGCGGCCAGGAAGACGCCAGCGGCGGCGCGCACGATGGCCAGGCCAGTGGCGGGCGCCAGGGCATAGCTGCCCAGGGGAACCACGCGGAAGCTGCGTATCACCGAGGCCAGCACGATCCGGTCCAGGCCCGCCGCGATCACCACCAGCGTGCCCATCAGTTGGAACAGGTCGCCCAGCAACGGCGTCTGGATCGGGGAGGTGGGGTCCAGCAGGTTGACCGCCGAGAAGCTGAACTGGAGTCCGGCAATCTGGCCGGCAAACAGCATCATCTCGGTCAGCAGGGTCAGCGTCAGCCCGTAGACCAGCCCCACGGCCAGCTCGCCCAGCAACGCGGCCAAGCTGATCGATGCGCTCGCCTGGGGCAGAGCCGCCACCAGCGGCGCCAGCAGATACGCCACCGCTCCCACGAAGACCGCCTTGGTCCTCATCGGCAGGGCTGTCGAAGAGAAGAAAGGCGCAAAGGCCACCATGCCGCTCACACGCACCAGGGCTAGCGTCATGGCGCCGAGAAAGTTCGTCCAGTCCTGTTCCACTCCGTGCGCCATGGTTCTCCTCCGGCCTTTCGCTGCCTTCTCATCCCAGAAAACGGCGGAAATCGCCCAGCAGCAGGCGGGTATAGGCGTCCAGCCGGGCCAGGAACCAGGGCATGCCGACCAGCAGGATCGCGCAGATCGCCCCCAGCCGCGGCACCGAGGTCAGCGACTGCTCCTGCAGGCTGGTCAGGGTCTGCACCAGGCTGAGCAGAAAACTCAGCAGGGCCGCGGCAATCAGCAGCGGCGCGGCCAGAATCATCGCTTCCTTCATCAGCTGCCGCAGCAGCTCGGCCACCATGTCAGGCGTCACGCGCATTCTCCTCAAAAACTCTTCAACAGCGAACTGGCCAGCAGGTTCCAGCCGTCCACCATCACAAACAGCAGAATCTTCAACGGCGTCGAGACCACCACCGGCGGCAGTTGGAACATGCCGATCGAGGTGGTGATCGAGGCGGTAACCAAATCGATCAAGAGAAAAGGCAGAAACAGCACCGCGCCAATGGCGAACCCCGCTTTCAGCTCGGAGAGAATGTAGGCTGGAACCACTACCCGCATGGGCAGGTCGTCGGCCGTATTGGGCCGCCCCACCTGCCCCGCCGCGGTAAACAGCGCCAGGTCCTTTTCGCGGGCGTAGTGCAGCAGGAACAGCTTGACCGGCTTGGCGCCCAGGTCGATGGCCTGCCAGCCCGTCACCTGTCCCTGGCGGTAGGGCTCGACCGCCTGCTGGTCCACCTGGTTTAGCACCGGGGTCATCAGAAACCAGGTCATCATCAGGGCCAGTCCCATCAGGGTGGGGTTGGAGGGCGCGGTCTGCGTGCCCAGCGCCTGGCGCAGGAAGTGGAAGACCACCAGCAGCCTGACCAGCGGCGTCATCGCCATCAGAATCGCCGGCAGCAGCGTGATCAGCGTCAGGACAAAGAGAATCGTCCAGGGAGTCGAATCCGAAGCGTGCAGGCGCTGGGAGAGATCGGGCAGCAAAGGCGCGGTCGGCGCGGCCGCGGCCGGGCCCGCAGCCATAAAGGCAGCCAGCAGGGCTACCAAGAAACCCTCGCATTCCGATCGGCGCCGAAACCTGCGACATGCCGCGCGGCCTTGCGCCCGGCCCTGGCCCCGGACTGGCTTCCAGCCAGCTTCACGCCCGGCGCCGCGCCCGCCCGCCGGGCCGGATGATCGAGCGCATGGAAGGCCGGCGTGCCCTCTTGCGAGGTGGCCACCAGGAAGCGCCGTCCCTCGGCCTCGACCAGCGCCAGCGTCTGGCGCGGGGCCAGCGTAATCCGCTCCAGCACCGCCAGCCGCGGCGTGCTGCGCCCGCCTGCCCGGAACCGCGCCAGCAGCCACCCCGCCAGCCCGCCCACCGCCGCCATCTTCGCCTTGACCTCTTCGCCCATCCGTCAGCCCCTAGTCCCTCAGTCCCAAGTCCCTGGTCCCTGTTCCCGGTCTCTTCAGGCCAGCCGGGTCACGCGCACCGCCAGTTGCGTGTCGATCACCTCGAATTCGGCCCAGGCCAGCTGCGCTGGCCCGGAAGCCAGCGGCACATCGTCGCCCTGGCCCCATCCGGACTCGATCAGCTGCGCCGGCTGCAGATTCAGCAGGTCGCGAACGCGAAAATTGCGCACCGCAACCGAGACATCCAGCTCCACCGGAAGCCGCCCCGCCGGCGCGCTCAACACCATTTCGCCCTCCGCCGCCTGGGCCGCGGGCATCAGCGCCTTTTCCAGCGCGGTTTGGGGTCCAGCCGGGCTGTGCGGCCCGTTCGCCAGTTCGGCCGCCGAAGGCGCCGGAGGTGGATGCGTGGTGGCCATGTGCGGATCAAACAGGCAGTAAGGTGACCAGAAGCGAGACAGAAGCATTGGAAAGGGCTAAAGAAGAGAGCCCGCTTCCAAGCCCCTGCTCCGCCCCGGCACACCGCCCACCCGCTTCGCTGCTACACTGGGAAGGAACTGTTATTTGCGGTTTTTCCCGCCAAACAGGCTCCGGAAACCGCCTTGAATCGAGGTCAAAACCATGCCGGAAGAGAATGGAACAAAGAGCCTAAGTGCCACCAGCCTGCGCCTCAAGATCGGCCTCGCCGAAATGCTCAAAGGCGGCGTCATCATGGACGTGATGAATGTCGAGCAGGCGCGCATCGCCGAAGAGGCCGGCGCCACCTCGGTCATGGCTCTGGAGCGCGTGCCGGCCATGATCCGCGCCGAGGGCGGCGTGGCCCGCATGGCCAAGCCCTCGCTCATCAGGCAGATCATCCAGGCGGTCTCCATTCCAGTCATGGCCAAGGCCCGCATCGGCCACTTCGCCGAGGCCCAGATCCTGCAAGAGCTAGGCGTCGACTTCATCGACGAAAGCGAAGTCCTCACCCCCGCCGACGAGGCCCACCACATCGACAAGCACGCCTTCACCACGCCCTTCGTCTGCGGCGCGCGCAACCTGGGCGAGGCTCTGCGCCGCATCGCCGAGGGCGCGGCCATGATCCGCACCAAAGGCGAGGCAGGCACCGGCGACGTGGTCTTCGCGGTCCGCCACATGCGCCAGATTATCCGCGAGATGCGCGCCCTCACCGTGCTCAGCGAACAGGAGCTTTACGCCGCCGCCAAAGAGCACCAGGCCCCCTACGAGCTCATCCGCATGGTCGCCCTCGCCGGCAAGCTGCCCGTCCCCAACTTCTCCGCCGGCGGCATCGCCACCCCGGCCGACGCCGCGCTGATGATGCAGCTGGGCGCCGAGGCCATCTTTGTCGGATCGGGAATTTTCATGAAGGAGCGCGCCACGCCACTGGACGTCGAAAACGACCCCAAGGAGCGCGAGGAAGCTGTCTCCCGCGCCAAGGCCATCGTTCAAGCCACCACCCACTACAACGACCCCAAGATTCTGGCCGAAGTCAGCGAGCAGGTCACCGGAACCATGAAGGGCCTGGCCGCCGCCAGCCTCGAAGAGTCCCAGCTTCTGCAGACGCGTGGCTGGTGAATTTGCCATTCAGGCAGACCCTCGCTGTTCGCTCGCATGAGCTTCGTTGCTTCCCGTCCTTGCGCTGGAAATAGGCGCAAGGACGGACCGCCTGGCCATCTGTCCGGCCCCGCCCTTACTCCCGATTCGAGATCTGTGATGGAGTTGCCCGACTGCATTTTCTGTCAAGCGGCGTTTGCCGGATTCTCCGCTCAACCAGCGAGACTCTCGGGCCAAGCAGCACGTAGATGCGCGATGGTTCCGTGACTGCGCTGTCAACAACGGGATCAAGATGTTTACCTCAGACGGCGCCACCCCGGCGTTTCATCTGCAGGGAGCAAGGCAGAGATTCTGGAATCGCTCAGTCTGCACCGATTGCAACAACGGATGGATGTCGAGGTTGGAGGAAGAGGCAGACCCCGTTTTCGATAAACTGACGGGCGGAACTGAATTTGTTGCGGAGGCTCAAGGGAGAGTGCTCCAACAACGCCAGGGTCTTGAGCCGTCACCTGGACCGCATCAGTTGGAAGCTGCGTGCCGTCGACCCCGTACGAGAATCCATCGATCGAGCTGTACGAAGCGAGATCGCCAGGATCGTTTAGCGTCGCGTGATCAACACCTGTTGCGTCTAGGGTACGGCCATTGTCCTGCGTGCTTGCGCAGCCTACGAGCATCCAAGAGAGGGCAACCGAATTGCCGCGGGATTAAGAAACAGGAGAAATACTGGAAAGCTCAGTGTGGGAAGAAACCAATTTATCGTATTCAGCGATGGTTTGAAGTTGAACCAACCGCCCCAACCGCCGGCAAATAGACCAGTCAAAGAAACCAGGGCGCTTGCCAGACCAGCAATGCCTGGAAACATAATCGTCCTCTTTTGAAAGTTTCCGATCACCATGCGCGGCGCCCCATGGGGCTTGCGTAAGTGCCACTCGAACACCGAACGCACGCAACGGCATTATCCTCAATCCACTGCCACCCTGGGACCAGAAATCGCAATCCGCCTCGCCCGCTCTTTGCCACCCTGTCCGTGTTGCCTTCGCGGATTTTTACAACGCAGTCGTACTAGGGCCTGTTAACACTACCAGGACGGTGGCGACGGGAGCCAATTCTCCCGAGTTCTAGGAGCGAGGAGCGCGCTGTAGTCAATTACTGAAGCGACGAGCGACAACGAAATCGAGAGAATTGGCCCCGTCCCTTCGGGTTGCGGCGCAACGCCATCCGCCCTGGTAGTGTTAACAGGCCCTAGTGCACCATGCCCTGGAATAACGGCGAGCGCAGCAGACTGCTGAAATCCGAGTCCGACGCGGCAAAGTGAATGGACATCTTCCCCGAATCCGACGCAATGGCCGTCTCGCTCAATGCCTGCTTCTCTGCCTCCGAGCCGCTCATCTTGCGCACCACCACCGCCGCCGTCAGCAGCGAGGAGATTGTGGCCGCCGCAAACGTGTCGCCGGTGGCGATGGTCAGGTCGAACTTGACCCCATGCTGGAAGTCCATTCCGTACCAGGAGGACTGCAGCCGCTTCTGCACGGTCTCAAAGTCCGTCAGCGCGCCGGCCTCGCCCAGCACCTGCTTCATCATCAGCTTTGTTCCCTTGTCGTCCAGAATGCTCCACAAAGACGCTGCATCCACGGTCTTCATTGCGTCCATCATGCTGTTGTTGGTCAGCAGGCTCGGAGTAACGCCGTCGCGCGCATCCAGTGCCTTCTCCACCGCGCTCTTGTCCCCGAAGACCATGGTCGACGCGTCCACGAAGCAAAGCACCATGCCGGTCTTGGCCAGCGGATAGACCTTGTTGGTCCGCACCAGCGTGGGCTTGACCTTGTTCTTGCGGAAGTTGGCCAGAATGTCCTGTTCCGGAAACTGCCCCTGGGCAATGCCCACTGTGCTCAGCGCTTCGCTCGTCGCCGATGGCCGGAACATCGCAAACGCCAGTTGCTCCACGTCGTGGTTCTCGTTCAGTCCGGACTTGGTGAGGGCTTCGTCAAACTGCTTCAGCTCGGGCGGCATCACCCGGGCGCGCAAATCCATTGCCGCCTCCGAGTTCTGCATGGCCCGGTAATCGATCACGACCAACTGCTGCACGTCATGCGGAATCGCTGTGCGCGAATCCGTTGACAACTGCGCCGCCTGTGCCAGATGAGCCGCTGCCAACAGCAGCGAAACGATCGAGATCTTCAAAACGCTCTTTACCAATTTCTGCCCTCCGGATGGCGGTAACTTCCGCGTCGCTTTCACAGGAATCTTGAGCTGCGCCGCAGCCTCTCCGCCCCTGCGTTTGACGAAAATCCCCGCTCCTACGTAATGATTCTACCTGCGTTCGGCAGTTCGCGCCGCCCCTGTGCCCGGCGGACTCATCCGCCTATCCATCTCTGGCTACTCTTCCCCCGGCCAGGCCAGCGGCGCTCCCAGCCGGTGCTCCAGAATCTTGGTCTCCTCATCGAACCCAATCAACTGACGCATCCACTCGCTCTCCCGCTCGCAGGCGGCCTCCGGAATCAGCCCGATCACTTCGCCTTCCGCCAGCGCCGCCTTGTGGCGCAGGGCGAGATTGGAAACGACGCGATACACCTGCGAGATTGGCGTCACCGCAAAATCCGAGATGTTCATCGACAGTTGCGCTCGCCCATGGGCCAGAACTCCCATTGCCTTCACACCCTTCAAACCGCCGGATGCAGCGCGAATCTCCCGCGCAATCGCTCTCACCATGGCCACATCCGAGGAATTGAAATAGATGTTGTAGGTGACCAGAAACTTGCGCGCGCCTACGGCGCAGGCGCCCGCGGTTGGATGCAGCCCGGGTCCGCCCAGGTCCGGCCGCCGCGCCGAGTCTTTCCGCACGGCTTCCCGAAGCCCCTCGAACTGGCCTTGCCGCACCTCATCCAGGTTGGCCCGGTCGGGCCGCGCCGCCGCCGCCTCGTAAAAGAACACCGGCACGCCGAACCGCCGCCAGATCTCCAGCCCTGCCTGCCGCGCCAGCAGCGCGCACTGCTCCAGCTTGATGCCGGAGACGGGCACAAATGGAATCACGTCCGCCGCGCCGATCCGCGGGTGCGCGCCCTGCTGCTTGGTCAGGTCGATCAACTCCACCGCCTTGCCTGCCCCGCGCACCGCCGACTCCACCACCGCTGCCGGCTCCCCGGCAATGGTCACCACCGAGCGGTTGTGCGAGGCGTCCATCGACCAGTCCAGCAGCCGCACCCCCTCCACGCGCATCGCCGCCACAATGGCCTCGACCCGCCGCGCATCCGCGCCCTCGGAAAAGTTCGGTACGCACTCCACAACCGGCCCGCTCAATGTCTGGCCCCTCTTCCCTTAGTCCCTTGGTCCATCGTCCATCACTTCCAGAACGTGTACCCCACCTGCACCTGAATGCTGGCATTGACGCCGGGGTTCCGGTCGCCCAGCGAAGCCGATGAAATGTGTACCCCGTTGACCCCCACGTCGATCGACCGCTTGGGAGCGACGAACCAATGAAACCCGCCCCCGCCCTGCGGCGAAAAATTCCACACCGAAGTTCCCCCCGGCGTCCCATGCGGAACCAGCAGATCCGGGGGAAACTTGTGCGTGGTATAGATCAACCCGCCCGCCCCCTGAAACCACGGCTGAAAACGCTTTGACTTGGTCAGAAAGTTCCAGCGGAAGATCACCGGAGTGAGGCTCGCGCCCGTATACGTGCCGCCCCCATCGGGGCCCACAAAATAGCACGTTCCGGTCGGGCACGGGTAAAGAAAAGTCGACTCGTGCGGCGCCGGCGTATACGCCTGCCACAGCGGCATGAGGTTGGCGCCCAACTCAAACTGCCCGGTGAATATCCCGGCATGCAGCACCGGCGTCAGCACCTTGCCTGCTTGAAAGCCCACCGAGAAGAACTGGAAATCGCTCCGGTTGCCCAGCCCGGTGCCGCCGTTCAAAAACGGGCCCAACTCCCAGCTCTTCGCCCGGCGAACCTGGGCCACCGGATTGTTCCCATCGTCCGCGCCGCCTGCCGTCGCACTCACGGGGGTTTCAGCCCCGGCGAGCGAAGTCGCCGCCAGCAGAATCAACAAAGAACCCTTCCATCCTCGCCTCAACGTTCTGTTCCCTTCCTTCAATCGATTTCTTCATCCCGCAAAAAGGCCGCCACATCCGGGCGGCCTTCTCCACGCCATCCCGGCAAAATCGATCAACCCGCCGCGTGTTCCATCTGCTCGGCGTCCATGTCAAAGTTCGAGTAAACGTTCTGCGTGTCGTCGCAGTCTTCCAGCGCCTCCAGCAGACGGATCATCTGGTTGGCCGCATTTCCTTCCACCTTGGTATAGGTCGAGGCCACCATGGTCACTTCGCTCATCACCGTGGCAATCCCCGCCGCCTTGATGGCGCCGGCCACCGCCTCATACGCCGACGGGTCGGTCAGTATCTCCCAGGTATCGCCCTCGTCGTTCAGATCCTCGCCGCCGTGCTCCAGCACAATGTCCATCAACTGATCTTCCGTGGCCGCATCCTTCTCGACGGCGATCAGCCCCTTCTTCGAGAACAGAAAGCGCACGGAGCCGCTCTCACCCAGGTTCCCGCCATTCTTTGAGAACGCGTGCCGGATCTCGCTCACCGCGCGGTTGCGGTTGTCGGTCGTCACATCCACGATGATGGCCACGCCGCCCGGCCCATAGCCCTCGAACTTGATCTCTTCATAGTTCACGCCCTCCAGCTCGCCCGTGCCCCGCTGGATGGCCCGCTTGATGTTCTCCTGCGGCATGTTCTCGGCCTTCGCCGCCAGAATCGCCGTGCGCAGCCGCGGATTCCCGTCCGGGTCGCCGCCGCCCTTGGCAGAGATGGTGATCTCTCTGATCAGGCGGGTGAATATCTTGCCGCGCTTGGCATCCAGCGCGCCCTTCTTGTGCTTGATTGTCGCCCACTTGGAATGGCCGGACATGAGAACCTCGGCAGGAATCGAAATACCGGCGCAATCACGCGCCCAACCCTGTGAGTATACCACCGCCACGATTGCCCGCTCCACGCGTCGCGCCGGGCCGCCGCGTATCCCACCCTTGACCCGCCAACCATGTGAGGGTGCCCCATCCTTCCGCAGCTTCATCGCGGAAGGGTGGGAGTGCAGAGACCTCGCGCCGCCGCACCGGTATAAACTCTTGCGACCATGCCGGGTGCCCCAGGTCTCGATTCTGAGACCTGGGAAAGCACGAACCTCAACCTTCCGGAGTCGGGCTTTGAAAGGGCGCGGCTTTAGCCGCGCCGCAAAAGGCCCATAAAACCTGGGGCTTTAGCCCCCGAGGGATGGGGCGCGATCCTCTGCGGAGGGAGCAGGGGCATTCATGCCCCTGAG
>JARLGE010000036.1 GCA_031296215.1 Occallatibacter sp. | reverse complement strand
GTAGCGGAAGGGCGGGCGCTCGGCACCCTTCAGGTCGGCGGCGATGATTTTTCCGATGTGGTCGCCCATCTGCATGGCGGGCTGGGCGACGCCGGGAACCTGGAGGCCGTCCTGCTCGAAGTGGGCCAGGTCGCCGAGCACGAAGACGCTGGGCAGGCCGGCGGGATTGAGATGGGCGTCGACGAGGACGCAGCCGCGGCGGTCGAGTTCGACGCCGGGAACGGCGCAGAGCAGCTTGCCGAGCGGCGAGGCCTGAACGCCGGCGGCCCAGAGCGTGACCACCGCGTCTATCCTCTTGCCGGCGGCCTCGACCCAGCCAGGGCCGATGGCGGTAACGTGGGTCTGCGTGTGGACTTCGACGCCGAGGCGTGTGAGCGCGGCTTCGGCCTTGGCGGAAAGGTCGGGCGGATAGACGCCGAGGACGCGCGGCGAGCCCTCGAGGAGCAGGACGCGGGATTTGGCGGGGTCGATGTGGCGGAAGTCGCGGCGCATGTAGAGCTGGGCGATGTCGCTGATGGCGCCGGCCAGCTCCACACCGGTAGGTCCTCCCCCGATGACGACAAAGTTCAGAGGCGGGTGCCAGCCGTGCTCGACCATCTGGCGCTCGGCCAGCTCGAAGGCGAGCAGCACACGGCGGCGAATCTCTTCGGCGTCTTCGATGGTCTTGAGGCCGGGAGCGAGCGGGGCCCAATCGTCTTTTCCGAAGTAAGAATGGGTTGCGCCGGTGGCCAGGACCAAGTAGTCGTAGCGGACTTCAGCGCCGGAGCCGAGGGTGACGGTGCGGGCAGCGGCGTCGAGGCCGGTGACCTCGTCCATCAAGACTTCGGCGTTGGGCTGGTTGCGGAGGATGGTGCGGATGGGCTGGGCGATATCTGCCGGAGAAAGGACGGCGAGGGCCACCTGGTAGAGCAGAGGTTGAAAGGTGTGGTGGTTGCGGCGGTCGATGAGGGTCACGTCGACACTGAGGCGGGCCAGGCTTTTGGCCGCGTGGATGCCGGCGAAGCCTCCGCCGACGATGACGACGCGGGGCCGGGCCGGCGGCTGGGGAAGTGCGACGGGATTGCCCAAGGTTTGTGGCTCCTCAATCTCCCTGATGCTGGAGAGTGGCCGGAAGTGGCAGAAGAGTGGTTTGTTTGGGCAATCGAGGCGGCGCCGTGCGGCTCAGCTTTGCGCCAGCTCCATGTTGGTCAACTGCGGCAGGGGTTCGTCGCTTGCGGCGGGCAGGCTTGCGGCGGGCAGGCTGCTGGCGAATCGTCTGGTTTCCGCATCGAAGACGGTGTCTTCGGTGCCGATGGGAACCGGCTTGTAGGGCAGGAAGACACGGAAAGTGGAGCCGCGGACAGGATTGCGCTCGGCCCAGATGCGTCCAGAGTGCTGGTGGACGATGGTGCGGCAGATGGCCAGGCCCAGTCCGGTGCCGCCCTTCTGGCGGGAATCGGAGGCGTCGACCTGCTGGAAGCGGCCGAAAACGGTCTCCAGCTTGTCGGCGGGGATGCCGCGGCCGGCGTCGACGATGGAGAGCGTGACGCCGTTGAGGTCGGGGCGGATGAGGACCGAGACAGCGGAGTTGCGCGGGGAGAACTTGACGGCGTTGGAGAGCAGGTTGGTGATGACCTGGACAAGGCGGTCGGGGTCGGCGGCAATCTCCACCTGGGTGGTGTCCTGGATGAGCCGCACGCTGGCGGCATCGGCCACCGGCGCAATGCAATCCATGGCCTGGCGGATGAGCGCGCTGAGTTGCACCTTGCGGAAGACCAGCCGGTCGCGGCCGCTCTGCATGCGCTCCAGGTCGAGGATGTCGTTGATCAGGCGCAGCAGGCGGTCGGAGTTGGCCACGGCGATGCGGAGCAGGTTGGCGGCCTTGTCGTTGACCTCCATGAGGTTGCCGTGGGAGAGCAGGCCGAGCGAGCCGCGGATGGCGGTCAGTGGGGTGCGCAACTCGTGGCTGACGGTGGAGATGAACTCATCCTTCAGCCGGTCGAGGGCATACCGCTGGCTGATGTCGCGGAAGCTGAGCACGGAGCCGGAAAGGCGGCCATGATCGAGGATGGGGGTGAGGGCGTAGTCGGCGCGGAAGGGGCTTCCGTCGACGCGGTAGATGGTGTCTTCGCCGGAGGTGGCCATCAACTGAAGGCGCCCGGTGGCGCGGAGCAGGGGGCAATCGAGGCCGCAGACGCTGCCCTCGAGGGCCGAGCCATGCAGCAGGTCATGCACCGGCTTGCCGGTCAGGCTGGCGGTGGCCGCGCCGAGCATGCTGACGGCGGCAGGGTTGGCGAAGCTGACCAGTCCATTGGGATCGAGGCCGCAGATTCCGTCGGCGACCGAGTTGAGCAGGATCTCCTGTTGGCGGTAGAGTTTTTCTGCCCAGCCGCGTTCGTGAGAGCGGGCCAGCATCTGGCCGAGGGATGCGGCCACCGTCTCTACGGACGCCATGGCCTCGCGGTTCTCGCGGAGACAGAAGTGGCAATAGAACTCCAGAACGCCGAGCACCCGGTTTCCGGCGCGCACCGGAACCGCGCAGCCGGAGACCATTCTGCGGCGCTGGGCGGCATTGGTGTGGGCGCTGAACGGCTCCGCGGACAGATCGGACACCCATACCGGGCGGGCCTCCTGCCAGGCGCGTCCGGCCAGCCCGACGCCGGGGGTCAGCGTGGCTTCAGTGCTTTCCTTGATGAGGGATTCCGTGTGCCGGCCGGGAGCGCTCCAGCCGGAGCAGAACTCCAGCCGGTTCAGTTCGGAGTTGACCTCCCATTTGAGCGCCACATCCCAGCCTTGGGAGACGCAGAGCGCCTCGAGAATGCGCATGGCCGCGACTTCGGGCGAGGTGTTTTCGCCGACGATCTCGCTGACCACCTGTTGCAGGGCCACGCGGCGCTCGCGCTGCACCAGCAGGCGCAGAACCAGGACCGCGGCGGCAGCTCCGCCGGCGAAGATCACCACTTGGTTAAAGCGCGGGTCGAGGGTCAGGTTGTGGGTAAAGAATCCCAGCACAACGGCCAGCGCCAGGCCTGCCATAATCGGCGAGATAAAGGAGAAGCTGCGCTTCAGAATCCCTGCGCGCCGCTCGCTGTCGCTTGTGCCGATCCCGATGGACGGATCCGCCATGGCTCCCTCACAAACTTTGCAGGAACTAAAAGTACACTTGCCCCCTGTCTGCCTGACGGTAACACACTTCGGTCACAGACGGGAACCTATTAATATAATGCAACTATGGGGCCATTCCTCAAGAAACGAACAAAGTGGTTCATTTTCAATAACTAGACGACTAGATTGGGTCCCCCGCTGTGAACAGCCGTATACAGGGCTACCCGGCCGGTTACAGGTGTGGCGGGCCGGTGGGACGATGCCGATGAGCCGAAGCCCGCCCAGGCACCAGAGGCGCATGAATGGGTGCAAAGAGGTTTACGGGTGCCGCTCCACGGTGATCGAGAGGGTGGAAGTGTTGCCGGAGGCGGCCAGGGCGACAAGATTGGTGGGCACGCCGGGCAGGGCCGCGGGGGGGAAGGTGACGGTGCCGTCGAGGGCGGAGGTGGCCGTCGCGGTCTGCGTGGCCAGCAGGTTGGAGGGCGGGCAGGCACTGTGCGAGCCGCAGGGCGGCGCCCAGGCGTAGAGAGCCTGGTAGAGCGAGACGGAGCCGGCGGCCATGGGGTTGCCGTCCATGTCAAGCAGACGGAGGGTGATCTGCGCCGGGGTTTCCGCAACGGAGAGAGTCTGCGTGGCGCCGGAGACGGCTTGGAGGAATCCGTACTCTGGCCGTGCGCCGACGGCTGAGAAGGCGACGCACTGGCTAGTGCCGTTGAGGCAGGCGTCGATGGAGACCAACTGGCCCTCGGCGAGCGGCCCCACGGTGAGCGATTGGGTGGCAATGCCGGCCGCGTCGGTGATGTCGAGAGACGAGCTCTGGGCGGCGATGCCGGCCTGGGTCGATTGCCATCCGACGGCCTGGCCGGAGGCGGGAGCGCCGTTTTTCAGCGCCAGCGCCTGGACGGTCCAGTTGACGGTGGCGCCGGCGGCCACAGACAGCCGGGGCGTGAGGGCGGCCAGCAGCGGCGGCGTTCCGCCGGCAAACTGGGCCTGGAGGCTGGAACCGTTGACCAGCGAGGCGGTGACAATGGACCAGGTCGAGTCGACAGCGGTCAGGTTCATGGTGGCGCGGCCGTCGCCGGTGGCGGCGACCGAGCAGAGGGGCTCGCCGCAGGCCAGCCTGGCGTTGCCGCTCAAGAGGGTGTAGATGACGGTGACGCCGCCGGCCGGGGTCAGATCCGCGCCCAGCGCGGTGACGGTGAAGGGCATGGGCACACCGGTGGGAACGGTGTTCATGGGAGCGGTGATCAGGGTGAGTGCGTCGCCGTTGCCGGAGTTGTAGCTGATGCCGGCCGAGACGATGGCGGCGGCGTAAAAGGCGGGCAAGTCGTCCACTTCCACGTCCACCGAGCCGGTGACGCCGGCCGCCGCAGGAGGGGCAATGGCGTCGATCTCGTTGGGAGAGATGCTGGTGACCAGCGCCGGCTGGCCGCCGACCAGAACCGTGTCGGTCAGGCGGAAGCCCATGCCGTGGATGACGATGGGGCCGCCGCCGGCGGGCAGGCGCAGGGGCTGGACGCTGTCGGCGTAGAGAACCCAGCCGTTATAGGGGTAGTCGGGGCGGCCGTCGCCGCGCTGATCGGCAACGCCGAGGCGAACCACGTCGTCGCCATAGCTGGTGACGCGCACCCAGGTCTCGCCCGTGGCCAGGCCGTTCATGCCGGGGGCGGAGCCGAGGGCGGCCGAGCCGACCGGATCGAAGGCGTCCCAGATGCCGATTGCAGGCATGGCTTTGGATTCGGTGGGCGCTCCGGTCTCATCCAGAGCCTGCGTCACCACGGTAAAGGTGCGGTTGGCGCGAACCGGGAAGGTGAACCAGTCGGTTTGGCCGACCTGGCCGATGCGGCCCGCCCACATGCCGCTGGGAGGCATCTGGCGAGGCGAGGCCTCGCTGCCGATGGCGTCGTCATAGCCGCCGACGGCCGAGCCCGGCGCGCTGACGGTGAGCGTCTGGGTGGCGCCCGCGGCCAGGCCGGGAACGGAGATGGGCGCGAGCGTGCCCGAAGGCGCAACCTGGCCATCGAGATACGGGCCCACCGAATCGCCCAGGATGTAGAGCGGATTGATGGGCTCAAACGTAACCTGATAGTTGGCCGTGGTGACGCCGGGAGGCAGCGGCATATCGCTCAAATCGAAATAGCCCTGCTGCGCAGGATCGTTCGAGCCCCAGCGGGCGAGCGGGTTGCCGTTGGCGTCCGCAAAGCCCGAAATGGCGTTGCCGTGATTGCCGTTGAAGTAGCCGCCGGAGACGAAGGTGACGGTGTACTGGTAGAGCGGGTTGCCGTTCGCGTCCAGGGGCCGGGCGACAACGTTCACGCCCTGCATGCCCACGCCAGTGCGGAAGGCGACCGTGCCCTGGATGGAGACGGTGTTCGCGGCAGTCAACTGCTTGCCGGGGAAATTGGCCAGATTCTGTGCGGTGACCGGGTAAATGCGGTTCAGCGCGGCGATGTCGTCGAAGCGCAGCACGCTGGGGTCGGGGATGCACTCCCCGCCGTTCGAGCCGCAGGCGCCGCTCAAAGGCTGCATCACCGGCCAGCCCGCGACGCCGGCGGCCAGCTCATCGGTCAGCGCCGCGGGGTTCACCTGCGCGAAGTCCAGGTTGAGCATCCGGCCGAAGGCGCGCTCCAGCTCGAAGCTCATCATCTGCAACTGAGCCGGACTCGAGGCGCAGAGGCCGTTGAGCAGGATGATGCCGTGCGCAATGGTGGCGTCGGGGTTGATGTTGTCCAGCCACATCCAAACGCCGTTGTTCTGGCAACTGGTGGGCTGGCTTGCGCCAGTGCCGAAGATCGCGTCGATCACCGAGCCGTCGGCGTCGTAGATCACGCCCAGGGGATAGCTGGTGGCCGCGGAGGTTACATCGGCAGGCGCGGTGATCAGTCCGCTGGTGGCGGCAATGTTGGAGCCGCTGACGTCTTCGTTGAGCGGGCCCCTGTCGGTGAGCGTGACGGCTGAGGTGGGAATGGCCGACCACAGCGCCGCCGCGGCGTCGACCATGGCCGTGGCCTGGAGGTTCGAGACCGAGCCATTCAACGGCCCCCGATCGACGTAGTAATTGACCTGGCCGGCGTTCCAGTGAATGGGCTGGCCGAGGGCGGCGGGATTGAAAAAGCTGGTGCCGGCCACGTATTTGGGACCGCCAGCGTGGGCGATGGGAGAGCAGAGAACGATGACCAGGAGGGCGGGAAGCAGGGCAGCGAGGCGACGTGAATGAGCGAGAGCCAAGGCCGGCACGGAATGCGCTCCAGTGGAGAAACTTCTGATCCATCCTTGAGATCCGCCCAGCAGCTTCGATGAGGGGGCTCTCAAGCGACCACACTTGTTTCATCGGTCCGGGCGCGGCGGACTGGAGATTCCTAAGTAATGGGAAAACAACCGCAAAATCCAAGAGTTATTCATGAGGAAGTTCTGATTTCCATGGTGTGCATCGCGGTTTGAAAGCAGTTGCGGCGGCCAGGGCTCCAAGCCTTGCTCTCTCTGGTAAGAAGCTCATGAGAGATGCAAGTCTCGTTTTCTTCGAGATTTGTATGCCTGTGCAAAACTCCCCCGGAAAACCGCGTGGATTCATGCCGGCCTTGCCGCGCACGGGCGCCTTTGCGAGGAAAGGGAGCGGGGGCGCGCCCCCGGCTAAGTGCGGGAGCGGGTCTGCGGGGCGCGGCGCGGTTGGAGCTTCGAAGGGCGAGCGGGATGCGTTGCGGCAGCGGGCGCGTTGCCGCCCGAGCAAGGCGCGGCCAGATTGCCAGGCAGGTCAGATCTCGGGGTAGAAGTCGAAGAAGGCGTCGAGGGAGCGCTTGAGCTGGGTCTCGATCTCCTCCCGCGAGCCCTCGATCATGTGCATGGTGACGTGCGCCTGGTGGCCGTTGGCCAGCTTCAGGGTTGCGTCCTCGATTTCGGTAACTTCGCCTTCCGGCAGCAGCCGCAGTCCGTAGATGAGAGTCAGGTTGGCCATAGGTGGCATCATAAAAGACGGGCGCGCTGAGAACGCGGGGAAGGAAGCGGGCGATGAGTGAGATGAGCCGGCGGGATTGGTTGAAGGGAGCCTGGGCGGCGTGGGCGCTGGCGCAGGGAGGCTGGGGTGGCGTAGCTGCCGCCGCGGCGGAGCTGCCGCATGCGCGGCCGGCCAAGGGCGATCGGCACTTTACCAGCGCGGCGGTGGAGGCGCTGATTCCGCGGATGCAGCGGAAGATGGGCGATGCGGCGCTGGCGACGATCTTCGAGAACTGCTTTCCCAACACGCTGGATACAACCGTGTTTGCGGGCAGCTACGAGGGCAAACCGGACACGTATGTGGTGACAGGCGATATTGATGCCATGTGGCTGCGCGACTCTTCGGCGCAGGTGTGGCCGTATTTGCCTTTGGCGAAAGAGGACGCGAGGCTGCGCGAACTGATTGAAGGGCTAATTCGGCGGCAGGCGCGGATGATCTTGCTGGACCCTTACGCGAACGCCTTCATGCGCGACGAGAAGGCCGCACCTCTGAGCTGGGCGGTCAACGATAAAACTGAACAGCGCCCCGGAGTGGGCGAACGCAAGTGGGAGGTGGACTCGCTCTGCTACACGATCCGGCTGGCGCACGGCTACTGGCGGGCAACCGGGGACACGCGGCCATTCGACGCGCGCTGGAAGGAAGCGGCGTGGACGATTGTGCGCACCTTTCGCGTGCAGCAGCGCAAGGACGGGCCGGGGCCGTACACGTTTCAGCGCGAGTCGGCGGTGCCGAGCGATACTTTGCCGCTGAGCGGGTTTGGCAATCCGGCGCGGCCGGTGGGGATGATCTTCTCGATGTTTCGCCCGTCGGATGACGCGTGCATTTATCCATTGTTTGTGCCGGCCAATCTGTTTGCGGTGGTGAGTTTGCGGCATCTGGCAGAGCTGGCGGCGCATGCGGCAGACGACGCAAAGCTGGCCGCGGAGGCGGAGGCGCTGGCCGCCGAGGTGGAGCGGGCGCTGGCGCAGTTTGGGAGGACGCGGCACGCGCAGCTGGGCGAGATATGGGCGTATGAAGTGGATGGCTACGGCAACGCGCTGATGATGGACGACGCGGGCGCGCCGGGGCTGCTGAGTTTGCCGTATCTGGAGTGTTGCGGAAGGGACGACGCACTCTACCGGCGTACGCGGCAGTTGGTGCTGAGCGAGGCGAACGAGTATTTCTTTCGTGGCAAGGCGGGCGCGGGCGTGGGCAGCCCGCACGAGGGGCTGAACATGATCTGGCCGATGGGGATCGTCTACCGGGCGCTGACGGCGACGGACGACAAGGAGATTGGCCAATGTCTGCGCTGGCTGCGCGATACGACGGCGGGCACGGGGTTCATGCACGAATCGTTTCAGAAGGACGACGCGGCCAACTTTACGCGCCCGTGGTTTGCCTGGGCCAACACGCTATTTGGCGAACTGGTGGTGAGGCTGGCGGCGGAGCGGCCGGCGCTGCTGGCCTCGTCGCTGGAGTGAGGCTCTAGCCGCGCAGATCGCGCAAGAATCCCGGCGGCGACTGGAGCATCTAGAATCGGGACAGGAAGATATTCGATGACAGAGATGCGCGACACGGTAATTCTGGGCTCCGGCTGCGCCGGGCTTACGGCGGCCATCTACACGGGCCGGGCAGGATTGAACCCGCTGGTGCTGGAGGGCCACGAGCCCGGCGGCCAGCTTTC
>JARLGE010000234.1 GCA_031296215.1 Occallatibacter sp. | reverse complement strand
CGCGCCAGCATGGGCCGCCCGCCAAACCGCTCCAACTCCTCGTCCCCATGCCGGATGGTCCTCAACCACTCCACGCCCTGCCGTGTGTACACTCCCAGCTTGGTCGAGGTCGACCCTGGGTTGATCGCCAGAACCCGGCTTAACTCCCGATCCAAATACCACCTCACCGCACCGAGCAGTTTACCCGGTTTTCCGCCGCCGCTCGGTGCGCCCGCTCACCGCATCCGGTCTGCTTTGAGGGTTAATGCGTCAGAGCGTAAGATTTCTCCGTTGCTCCGTGGAGAGTTCGCCGATGCGTGGAATTGTCGCTGCCGTGTTGTTCCTCGCCCTGGCGCTATCAGGTGTGCATGGGCTTGCCGCCTCGCCCACCCCTGATGCACCTCAAAAAGTCTCCGTCGAGCAACTACAGCAGATCATCGCTGAGGCGCATGACAAGTCCGACGCGGATCTTGCCCAGGCGTTGCAGGGAATTGAGCTTACAGAACGGTTGAGTACGGCACCTTTGGCTAAATTGAAGGCCGAGTTGCCCGGCGACGTCTCCCGGCAGGCTCTTACCGTTCTGGCCGATTCGTCGGCATTTTTGCCCCTTCCGGCCTCCGAAATTCCGGCGATTCCTGCGCCCGACCCGGCAACGCAACGGCAGATCATGGCTCTGGTAGTCAATTACGTCACCAGGACCGTCCGTGAGCTGCCAAACTTCTTTGCCACCAGGGAAACTACCCGCTTTGAAGACCGCCCGCAGGTAACCTACAGCTATCTGCCGCTGCACTATGTAGGCAAATCCAGCAGACATGTGGTCTACCGAAACGGGCTTGAGATTGGAGACCCTGACGCCGGTAAGGCAGGCAAGCGCGAATCCTCTGAGCAGGGACTGGTCTCTTGGGGCGAGTTTGGACCGATTCTGAGCACAGTGCTTTTGGATGCGGCGCAGAGCAAGCTCGTCTGGAGCCACTGGGAGCAGGGCACAACCGGGCCGGTCGCTGTGTTTACCTACGAGGTTCCCAGCCAGAAGTCCCACTACGAAGTTCAGGCCTGTTGCCTCGCCGCGGCGGCGACCTTTGAGGACTCGACGTTCAAGGAACGTGCAGGTTATCACGGGGAGATGACGGTCGATCCGGCGACGGGTGTCATTTTGCGAGTGACTGTGGACGCTGAAATGGGGCCTGGCGCTCCGCTGAGCAGAGCCGCAATCATGGTGGAGTACGGCACAGTGACGATTGGCGGCAAGAGTGTGATTTGTCCTGAGCGGAGCGTGGCGCTTTCGCGGATGCAGTACGCGCATGCATCGATCGGAGCCCATTCGGTGCTCGACAAGAACCCACAGCAAACACTGCTGAACGATGTGGCATTCGAGCAGTATCACCAATTACGCGGCGAAGCGCGCATCCTTCCCGCTGGCGCATCGGAAGACGGGACAGATTCTCCCATCGCCAATAGCGAGGAGGCAGCTGAAGCCCCATCACAACCGGCGCCACCAGCAAGTACTTCGCCTCAGTCTCACAATTCTGAAGTAGCCGTTACACCAGCGCCCGCACCGGTTTCCGCACCTGCTGCACCGGTAGCCCCGCCGGAGCCCGAGGTCAGCATGGCAGCCGCGAATGGGATTCCAGATGCTCCCGCCGACGCGCAGTTCCAGCCGCCGAGCGGGTTTGTGCTGAAAGTGACGTCAAGGCTCGTAGACGTGGGCCTGGTGGCTATGGACAAGAAGGGCCACCCCGTCACCGATCTGAAGCCCGCGGATTTTGAGGTCTACGACAACGGACGCAAGCAGGAGGTAAAGTTCTTTAGCACCTTCGCGCCGCCCCTTGAAAGCTCCAGGACCGAATCTGCGGCAGCGGACAACGCCTTCTCCAACCGGGTAGCCGACGCACCGCCAAGCGGGGCGGCACCAGCATCCACACCTGCCCCAGCTCCAGCCTCCAGCGGCTCAAACGCAACAATCCTGCTCTTCGATGAAGGCCACATCGCCTGGAGCGACCTCAGCCATGCACGCCAGGAAACAATCAAATTCCTCGGCAGTCTTCCTCCTGGAGAACGGGTGGCTTTCTACACCATGTCCGGGCTCGGCTTTCGCGTGTTGACTGAGATCACTACCGACCACGCGGCGTTGATTGCCCGCCTGCAGAAATGGATGCCGACGGCACAGTCCATGAGCAATGCGCAGGAAGACGAGACCCGCAACCGGCAACAGTTTGAGACTGTACATAACCTCTCCGATCTCAACTCGGTCAACGGGAATCAGAGCGACACACCGGACTCGGAATCGCCGGTTGATCCGCAACTGCTGGCATTGGGTAGCGATCCGGCGCGGGCGTCCCTGCTGATCTTGCGGGGCGTGGCACGGCATTTAGCCGCCGTGCCCGGGCACAAAAACCTTGTGTGGGTATCGAGCGACAACGTGTTCGCCGACTGGCGCGACCAGCAGGTCGGAACTGACAAGGTGAGCAATGGCGTCGACATTTATGCGCTGCATGCCCAGGAGGCAATGAACGACGCCCATGTCTCCGTGTATCCCTTTGATGTGTCTCAGCTTGAGGCGGGCGGCATCGGTGCTGATCTCGGCAACCGCAACGTCGAGCTGAATCCGACCACCATGCTCCCCCCCGGTACGAGTGCGCCTCGCGAAGGGGATGCGGGCCGCACCAAGGCTTCCATGCTCCAGGATCTTCACCCCATTCAAGGGCCCATCCGCCAGGTGGCAGAGGCCACGGGCGGCCGAACCATCCGCCGTGCCTCCGACCTCGCGGGTGCGCTGTCCGGCATCGTGGAGGACGAGCGCGCCACATATCAGCTGAGCTTTTATCCCGACACCCCAGCCGATGGAAAATACCACTCGGTCACCGTGAAACTCGCTGACAGGAAGGGCGTTACTCTCCGCTATCGCACCGGATACTTCTACGCTCAGGAGCCAGCAACCATGAAAGAGCGGTTCCAGCAGGCGATCTGGCAGCCGTTGGACGCAAGCGAAATCAGAGTTACGGCGGCGGTCCCGCAATCTGCTTCCGGATCTGAAGTCAAGGTCAACATCGCGGCTGCGGACCTGGACTTTGTGCAGGGAAGCGGACGCCGAATCGACCAGCTGGATATCTTCTTCATCCAGCGCGACGACGCCGGTCTCCATGCCCAGATGGAAGGCCAGACCCTCGGCCTGCGTTTGCTCCCCGCAACTTACCAGAACGCTCTTACCGCCGGAATCCCCTTTCAGCAACCGGTAAAGCTCAAGCCGGGCACAGGTTCGCTTCGCGTGCTGGTGATTGACCGGAATTCGGGGCGCATGGGTTCGGTCACCATTCCAGACTCCGCGCTCCGCGGCGCCCGGTAAATCGCCTGCCGAGCAGTCTCCAAAGCGGTGGACTGCCAGGGCTCACAAGACACCCTCATGTGATCCAGAATCGCCCGTTGCCGTAACCCCTTCTCTAGAGCGGATTTGCCAATTCCGTGCTACACTCAATTCAATCGTAGAATTCGATCTGAAGTTCTTGCCTGTTCCGGTTACCGCCATACTCGCAAACTTCCACATTGCGTTCGCGGTAAATCAGCATCGAAGGAGT
>JARLGE010000002.1 GCA_031296215.1 Occallatibacter sp. | reverse complement strand
GTGGCGAAGAACTCCAGGCATCAGCGCGTCAACGAGGCTCCGGAACCGATGGTGTATCTCTCCTACTTTCAGTTCTCCGGGCCGCAGGCGATCTTCCATCTGCGCACCAGGGGCGACGCCGCGCTGCGTGCGCCGGAAGTGGAGCAGGCGGTGCACGAACTCGATGGCAGCCTGCCCGTCTTCGACGTCCGCACTCTGGAAGAGACCACGCAGATGGCAACCATGTTCGAGAAGATGGAAACCGCATTCGCGGGCGCGTTCGGGATTCTTGCACTGATCCTGGCGGCCTCGGGCATCTACGGCGTGATGGCCTACCGCACAGCACTTCGCACCCATGAGATCGGCATTCGCGTGGCGCTGGGCGCTTCGCGGTTCGACGTGCTGAGCCTGGTGCTGAAGCAGGGACTACGGCTGGCGGCGATCGGACTGTTGCTGGGGCTCTCGATGTCGCTGGTGCTCACCCGGGTGCTGCGCGGGCTTCTGTTTGGAGTCTCGGCCATGGACCCGCTGACGGTTCTCTCCGTCACCGCCGTGTTGCTGGCGGTCTCTGTTGGGGCCATCTATCTGCCCGCGCGCAAGGCGATGCACACCGAGCCCATGATTGCCATTCGCGCACATTGAGGGAACGAAAGAGATGCCCTGGCCGCACGGCCGGGCGGGCGCACGGCTTATTTGAAGGTCGCTGGAAGGGCGCAGCAGACGGCGTGGATGGGCGCGTCCCAATTGCCGGGGGCGGGCTGGCGGAAGAGGCGCATGGAGGCATACCAGGGGCTGTCTTCGCGATTGAGCAGCCAGCGCCAGTTGGCGGCAAAGGGCAGCATCAGCCAGACAGGAACGCCCAGCGCGCCGGAAAGGTGGGCGGTGGAGTTGTCGATGGTCAGCACCAGATCCATGGCCGCGACCTGGGCGGCGAAGCGGTCGATGTCGGCGAACTGGTCTACGCCGCGGTCGACGGCCAGGGGGGCGTGGGCCGTGAGGGCCTGCTGTTCGAGCTGGTCGAAGTCGCCGTACTGCAAGCTGATCCAGCGCAGGCCGGGGAGCGCGAACAGCGGCGCGAAGGCGGCGAGGTCGATGGAGCGCTTGCGGCCGGTCTTCTGATTCCTGGTTTGCCAGGCGAGGCCGATCAGGCGGCGGCCATCGGCGTAGCGGGCGCGAAACCGGTCGCGTTCCATGGGGTCGGCCCGCAGGTAGGGCGAGGGATCGGCGGCGTAGGGAGCACCGCAGGCGCGGAGCAGCCCCGGCAGGCTGCCGGTGGGCAGATGCGCGGCGATCGCGTCCGGCGCGCCGATGGTTGGCGCGGGTGAAGCCGGATCGACCGGCTTCTCCGGTCCCGATCGCTGCGCTGAACCGGGCGCCAGGTGAGCCGCGCTTGCGACCACCTCAACGGAAGGAAACGAGCGCGCGAACAGCGGCATCAGGCGCGGGTCGCAATCGAGCACGATGCGGTTGCCGGTGCGGATGGCGTCGGGCACCAGTCCCGCGAACATGATCTCGTCGCCCACCCCCTGCTCGCCCCAGAGCAGCAGGCGGCCGGCGCCCAGCGGCTCGCCTTGCCACAGCGGCTGCGGATAAGCGCGCATGGGCGTCTCGTGGTCGATGGACTGCCAGCGGGACTCGTAGTTGCGCCAGCCCTGGGCGAAGTCCGAGCTCTGGATCTGGGCCAGGGCCTGGCCGAAGCGGGCTTGAGAATAATCCGGCTTGAGATCGACGGCCCTCTGGAAATGCGGCAGGGCTTCGATGAGGCGGCCTTGCTGCTGCAAAACGCAGGCCAGGTTGTAATGGGCCTCCGCGTACTCCGGCCGGTGGGCCAGGGCCCGCTCAAAACAGGCGGCCGCCGCCGCCAGATCGTCCTGCGCCTGGCGGGTGTTGCCCAGGTTGTAGTGGGCCTCGGGCAGATTGGGCTTGAGCGCCAGGGCGCGCTCGAAGCAGGCCGCCGCCTGGTCGAGCTGGGCCTGCGCGTGGCGTGCGTTGCCGAGGTTGTAATAGGCTTCGGCGTAGTCCGGCTTGAGCGCCAGAGCGCGCTCGTGGCTGGCTACCGCGTCGCTCAGCTTGCCCTGCGCCTGCAGAATGTTGCCCAGGTTCATGTAGGCTTCAGCCAGATCGGGCCGGACGGCGAGCGCCTTGCGGAAACTCTGGGCGGCCTGGCCGGCATTGCCCTGCGCCTGCAAGACCGTGCCCAGGTTCATGTGGGCTTCCGCCAGGCTGGGGTCGCGCTCCAGCGCCTGCTGGCAGGCGGCCGCGGCTTCGTCGAGCTGTCCTTGCGCCTGCAAGATGGCGCCCAGGTTGGAGTGATAGGCAGCCTGGGAGGGGTCGATGGCGATGGCGGCGCGGATCAGTTGGACGGCCACATCGTGGCGGCCCACCTGGTGGGCGAGGGTTCCCAGCAGGTGCAAGCTGCCGGCGTGGCGCGCGTCGAGGGCCAGAATGCGGCGGTAGATGCGCTCGGCCTCCGCCAGGCGTCCCTGGCGGTGGTGCTTGAGGGCCGTCCCCAGCATTCCATCGAGGATCGAAACCGGCGCCTGGCGCGCAGACCCATGCTGCGGCGCCGGGGAGGGCGTACGCGTGTGTTGCATTGGGAAAGTGTAGGCGGATGATGGGCTGCTTTCATCGTGGATGGTGGCGATTGCGGAGTTTTGGCCTCGGCTTCGGTTCCACTCCGGATTGTTCCTGAATCGGTCACGGCGCGGGACTAGGCGAGCTCCGGCCCGCGCGTCTTCCGCAACTGCTTGAGCAGCAGGCGGCTGCGGGCGCGCATGGCGGCGGTGCCGCTGCGGCCGTGGATGCGCAGCAGATCCAAGACCTCGGGCAGCAGCGAGGGGTCGTGACGGGTCAGGTCGGCCAGGCCCTGCAGAGCCGCAGTCTTGACGATGGACGACGGGTCGCCGAGCCAGGACTGGAGCGTTGCGGCGGCGCGGCGGGCTTCCGATGGCATGAGCGGCAACCGGCCCGCAGTGAGCGCCAGGTTCCAGCGGAGCTTTTTTGGACCGGCCTCCGTCATCAGGCCGAGGAGGGCTTCCTTCGATTCAGTGAGGGCGTGATGAACAGCCGGCAAGCCCTGGCGGGAGGCGCGCTCCAGCACATCGGCGGCGCGCTGGGCAACGCCGGGGTCGTCGTCCCACAGGTACTCGATCAGGCGGTTGGCCAGCAGCGGCTTTGCCTGGACCAGGGCGACGATCTCCGGCACACGGCCAAGCGACAGGGCGTGCCTGCCCTGGGAGAGAAGCGAACGGAGATTGGGTGGGCCGGCCATGAGTTTCCTTGCGCCGCTTTCATCCTAATCTGTTGTGCGCCGGGTACTCCGCTGCCGTATCTATGCTTGTGGCGCGGCGGTGAGCATCTTTGCGGCCACGCGGCCCACGCCGCGCAGCATGGCTTTTACCGGCCAGCGGCCTTCGCCGTCGGGGAAGAAGATCTCGCCGGAGCGGCGGACTTCGGGGCGATAGTACCAGCGCTTGAGCAGGGCGAGATGGCCCTGGCGGAGGGTGGGCGATGGGTTGGCGGAGGGCTCGGCCAGCTCAGCTAGCGCGGCTTCCATGCGGGCTTCGAGCAGGCCGCGGGGGAGCTTGGCGGGCTCCGCAGCGCCCTCCCCAGACTGTGCCTCGGGTGTTCGCTCGGCCTCCGTACTGTCCGTCCTGAACCCTGAACCCTGAACCCTGCCCCCTGCTGTTTCCGGGAGGGGCTCGATGGCCACGGGCTGGGGGAAAAGAGAACTCGAGCCCGACTGCTCGTTCTGGATTCTCATGCCGAGCGTGGAGAATGCGACGGGGCCGCGCAGCCGGCCGCCCTCATAAAGAAAGACAGCAACCTCGCCGGGGCTGGGCGAGGCCTGCAAGATAACAGCGTGCAACCGGCTAAGGGGGCGCACCAGCTCGGGGGCGAGCGCGCGCACGGCTTCAACGCGCTGGACTAGGGCATGGAGGGCAGCGGCCGATTCAAATGCGAGTTCCGCCGACGCTTGCTCGCGCTGGGCGCGCAGCGTGACCAGGCGGCTCTCGCCGCGCGTGGCGAGGAACTGCTCGACGGCCGCGGCTTCTTCGCCATAGCGCTCGTCCGTGCAGCCCTGGTAGCAGGGGGCGAGGCACATCTTGATCTCGGAGTAGACGCAGCCGGGGTGGGCGGGATTGGGGTCGAGGTCGTCGGTGCAGCGGCGCAGCAGGAAGAGCTTGAGGGCCTCATCGGCAAAGCGCTCGGCGGCGGCGCGCGAGGGGAACGGGCCATAGGCCCAGTCGGCCTCGCGCTGGCTGGGGCGGTGGGTGACGACGATGCGCGGATAGGCGTTCGAGCCCAGGTAGCGGATGAAGGCCGGCGCGCCCAGGTGCATTCTGAAAAGGGACTTCGGGCCGTAGATCTTTTCGAGCAGTTCGAATTGGAGAAGCAGCGACTCGAAGTCGGAGCCGGTGAGGCGGAAGGCGATGCGGCGGACGCGGCCGGCCAGTTGCAGGCGGCGGGGATGTTTGGGCGAGGGCTGGAGCAGGCGTTCGAGGCGGGCGCGGAGGTTGGGAGTGCGGCCGATGTAGGGTTCGGCGTGGGCATCCGCGCCATAGAGGGCGAAGACGGCTGCGGATTGGGGCAGTGCGACGAGCGCGGCCCGGGCGTCGGCGGGGTCAAAGGCCATGGATTGGGTGAGCGCGTCGCCGGGCACGGGTCAGGCTCCTGCGATGGTCATGCCGTCGATGCGCAGGGTGGGGGAGGCGACAGAGCCGCGGAAGACCAGATCGTTGCCGATGGCGGACACGTTCATGAGCATCTCGGCCAGGTTGCCGGCGATGGTGACCTCCTCGACGGCATGGGTGAGTTGTCCGTTCTCGATCATGAGGCCGGTTGCGCCGCGCGAGTAGTCGCCGGTGACGAGGTTGGTGCCGAAGCCCATCAGGCTGGTGACGTAGAGGCCGCCCGGTACGCCGGCGATGATCTCTTCCGGTGTGAGCGCGCCGGGCTCGAGATAGAGATTGCCGCAGCCGATGCCGGGAGTGCCAGCCAGGCCCCGCGACGCGTTGTGAGTGGATTTGAGGCCCAGCTTGCGGGCTGCGTAGGTGTTGAGCAGGTAGGTCTGGAGCGTGCCGTTTTGAACGACGACGGTGCGGCGCGAGGGCAGGCCCTCGCCATCGAAGGGCGAGGAGCCGAAGCCGCCCGCGCCGGCGGGAAGCAGCATGAGGTTGTCGTCGACGATGGTGATGGAGGGCGCGGCGATCGCGACGCCGAGCTTGCCGGCGAGAAAGGACGCATGACGCCAGATGGAGTCGCCCGAGGCGGCCTCGAAGACCGAGCCGATCAGGGAGCGGGCCACCTCCGGCGCGAAGACGATGGGGACGCGCTGGGTGGGAACCTTGCGCGCGCCGAGGCGGCGCAGGGCTCGGCGAGCGGCCTCGCTTCCGACGGCCTCGGGTGAGTCGAGGTCGGCCAGGCGCCGGGCGCCCGACCACCAGCCATCGCGCTGCATTTGGCCGTTCGAGTCCATGGCGAGGGGCGCGGCGGAGACGCCGGCGTAGCTGGTGCGGTAGCCGCCCACGAAGCCGCGCGAGTTGGCGAGGACCTTGCGGCCGGTGGCGGCGTCGAAGCTGCCGCCGTCGGAGTTGGTGATGCGCGGGTCGGCGGCGAGAGCCGCGGCTTCGCAGCGCCGCGCCCACTCGATGCGCTCCGGCCCCGCGAGCGAGTAGACGTCGTCGTAGTAGAGGTGCAGATCGTCAGAGACGGAGCCGAAGTCGGCGGTCTCGGGAAGGCCGGCGAAGGGGTCCTCTTCCGTGACCTTGGCCAGGGCCATCGCGCCCTCGACAAGCTGGCGAATGCCGTCCGGCGTCAGGTCGGAGGTGGAGGTGGAGGCGGAGCGGGTGCCCGCCACGGCGGACGAGCCGAGAAAGACGCGCAGGCCGAGGCCGCGGGAGCCCGACTCCTTCAGCGTCTCCACCTCGCCCATGCGCACGTTGACCGAGAACTCGTCGCCCTCGCGGACGACCGCTTCGGCGTCGGAGGCTCCGGCTTTCATGGCCTGGGCGACGACTTCCGCGGCGAGGGATTCAAGATCGAGGGTCGTTTGGCCGGCAGCGGGCGAGAGTTCGGGCATGGGTCAACAGTAACAAAACGGGTCCAACGCTGACATGGCCGTTGGCGAGGCCGGACGCGGCGGGTTTCAAGACTGTCGTGTTTTCCGGTTCAAAACTGCTGGATTTGCGCTGATTTGCGCCAAAAAATGGCGGTTTTGCGACAATGCATGGCTTGTAAGTGTTTTATTTTCAGTGGCAAAATGAGTAGCTTGCGCGTAAGTGTTTTGTTATCAACAAAACGGGGGTAGGGGGGTAGGGGGGTACAACCCAAAGGGGTGGTACGGACCGGGCAGATCCCTGACAGATTGGGCCGTCCTGAGCTGTCGGAGTTGTGCTGATTGGAGAGGCATGAATCCAGTGTGCGCGTTGGAAACGAATTAATCTGCAAATGCGGGGTGTGTTTTTTTGAGGGGGATTCGCGGCGTCCCTATGGGACGCCGGGGTCATTTGGGGCGGCTGACCCCAGGGCTGCACCCTTCGCTGCGCTTCGGGCTGCCCCGGGGCTATTTTCGTGTCGTCCCTACGGGACGCCTTCTGGAAGCCGAAGGCGCGGCAGTCGGAAATTCGGCGCCAAGTGCTTTGGTGAATTCCAGGGCTGAAAATCTGGACCTGGGGCACCCGGCAGCCGATGGCCGAGCGGTGGCTGAGTCAGCGTCGCAACGTCAGACAACGGCGATTTGTCACGAAGCGGGCTTTGCGCTGCGTTCCGCGATTGCGAGAATGCGTTCCCGCACAGTGTCATAACTCGGCGCGCCGTCGTAGAACTGGATGAGGGCGTGATCGACCGTGCCGTCGGGTAGAGGGTCTGGTCGGACGGCGTCGAGTGAAAAGCGTCGATCGCCCTTGGCTGCCAGGTCGGGATGGATTTCCCTGAAGTACACCTGGTCAGAATCATCGCTGTCGAGCTCGATGTGGAAGATCATTTTGCCGGAAGCGTTATAAATCTCCGAAAAGAGATGAGTATTGTGGGGACCCCAGGGCCGCAGAACATACGCAATTGTGACTGCCCCGCCACCCTTCAGGCCATGTTGCTCCAGCAGGAAGGCGTCGAGTTTCCCGATGGTCGATTCGGGAGCCTGCTTGTGAAGTACAGTGAGAGCGCTGGTCTCAGCGTCGCGCTCTGCCGACTGCCCTTCCTCCGCATAGGCCCGGGCGAGAAGCGTTCTCGCTGGACAGTCGCTGGCATCGCGTTCTTCGATAGGCTTCAGGAGCGAAATCGCGTAGGTTCGTTCTCCCGCATAGAGCGCCGCCTCCGCCGTTCTCTCCGCCATCGCGCTCTGTGCCGGCGTGTTTGGGGGGAGCTGTGCCAACAGATTGCGCAGCTCTCCAAGCGCATCGGCATAGCGGTTGGCTATGAACGTATTCTGCGATTCCGTGAACGCTTTTTTCTGGGCCCGGGTCAAACTAGACAGCGAACCGGCAGGCGGGTCACAGCGCGTCGTGGGCTGCTGTGCGGTCAGCCCCACATGGGCGGTCAGTGAGCCCGCCGTCAGTGCCGTCGCGAGGAACAATTTCAGGGGAACTTGCATTACCTCACCCCTCTTCAGTTGTATCACTGACTCAGGAACCTCTCTGAGTCCGCATCCACGCAGGGCATCCCCTCAGGGGCTAAAGCCCGAGTTGCTTTGCACCATTTGCGGCACGACTGAAGTCGTGCCCTGTTACAAAGCGCATTCACAACGAAGTGCTTCGGCAAGCTGTGATGCGGTGTTCTTTCACAGCGCCGAGGGGCAAATGCGGGTCCTTCGACTCACCACCCCCAGGCTGAAAAACGCCTGGGGCCCCGTTCGCTCAGGATGACCGCTGCGGGGGCGTATCATTTCGTCGCTCGGGATGACCGCCGCGGGGGAGGATTGGCTCAGCACTAACTCTTACCTTCCTGTGTCGCCGACGGTTATTTTGTCTAGCTTGATGGTGAGCATGCCGACGCTTCGGGGCATGTTGTACGGGCGAAGGCAAAAGCAAATGCAGGTCCTTCGACTCACCACCCCCAGGCTGAAAAGCGCCTGGGGCCCCGTTCGCTCAGGATGACCGCCGCGGGGGGGTATCAATTCGTCGCTCAGGATGACCGCTGCGGGGGAGGGTATCATTTCGTCGCTCGGGATGACCACTGCGGGGGGTATCAATTCGTCGCTCAGGATGACCGCTGCGGGGGGGTATCAATTCGTCGCTCAGGATGACCGCCGCGGGGGGTATCAATTCGTCGCTCAGGATGACCGCTGCGGGGGGGTATCATTTCGTCGCTCGGATGACCGCCGTTAGGGGCATCCTTTAGTCGCTCGGTGTCCAGGTTAGCTCTTCCGGGGTGTACCACTGTTCACTCAGATCAATCCAGGTGGGGTTGGTTCTCTTGATGAGGGTTATCTTTTTAGCGCGCGACCAGCCCTTCAGCTGCTTTTCGCGTGCTATGGCGTTTTCGGGATTGACGAAGCGCTCGAACCAGACCAGGCGGTTGCAGTTGTAAGTTGCAGTAAACCCTTCGTGCAGCTTTCGCTTGTGCTCAAACATGCGTTTGTGCAAGCTGTTGGTCATGCCAATGTAAAGGGTCAGGCTTCGGCTGGCTGCGATGTAAGTGAAATAAAGCTCCTCGTCCATGGCAGAACACTAAGCGCAAATTGTGGAGATCGCAATCTGGGCGGCAAAGACAAAAGAAAAATGCAGGTCCTTCGACTCACCACCCCCAGGCTGATAAGCGCCTGGGGCCCCGTTCGCTCAGGATGACCGCTGCGGGGGGTATCAATTCGTCGCTCAGGATGACCGCCGCGGGGGGGGGTATCCTTTCGTCGCTCAGGATGACCGCGGTGGGGGGGTATCATTTCGTCGCTCGGGATGACCGCCGCGGGGGAGGATTGGCTCAGCACTAACTCTTACCTTCCTGTGCCGCCGACGGTCATTTTGTCGAGTTTGATGGTGGGCATGCCTACACCGACCGGGACGGACTGGCCGTCTTTGCCGCAGGTGCCGATGCCTTCGTCCATCTTCAGGTCGTGGCCGACCATGGAGACGTATTTGAGGGCTTCGGGGCCGTTGCCGATCAGCGTGGCGTCGCGGACGGGGGCGGTGATCTTGCCGTCTTCGATGAGGTAGGCCTCGGAGGCGGAGAAGACGAATTTGCCGTTGGTGATGTCGACCTGGCCGCCGCCGAAGTTGACGGCGTAGAGGCCGCGCTTGACGGAGCGCAGAATGTCGGCGGGGTCGTCGTCGCCGGCCAGCATGTAGGTGTTGGTCATGCGCGGCATGGGGATGGACTGGTAGCTTTCGCGGCGGCCGGAGCCGGTGTTCGTCGCTCCTGTAAGTCGCGCCGAAAGCTTGTCGGTGAGGTAGCCGCGCAGCACGCCGTTTTCGATGAGCACGGTCTCCTGCGTGGAGGAGCCTTCGTCGTCCACATTGAGCGAGCCGCGCCGGCCGGCGATGGTGCCGTTGTCGACGACCGTGACCTTGGAGCTGGCGACGGACTGGCCGATGAGGCCGGTGAAGGCGGAGGTGCCCTTGCGGTTGAAATCGGCTTCGAGGCCGTGACCGACGGCTTCATGGAGCAGGATACCCGGCCAGCCGGGGCCGAGGACGACTTCCATTTCGCCGGCCGGGGCGGGGACCGCGCCGAGCTGGAGGATGGCTCCGCGGGCGGCTTCCTGAGCCAGGGTCTCCGGGCTCTTGCTGCCGGTGAACTGCTCGAGGCCCGCCCTGCCGCCGCCGCCGGCCGAGCCGCGGGTGGTGAGCGCGCCTTGTTTGGCGATGACGAAGACGCCGAGGCGGCAGAGGGGCTGGGTGTCGGAGGCGAATGCGCCGTCGGATGCGGCGATGAGGATGCGGCGCAGTTCTTCAGAGTAGCTGGCGCGGACCTGGACGATGGCGGGCGAGAAGGCTCGGGCGGCGCGGTCCATGCGCAAGATCAGCTCAAGGCGGTCGGCGAGGTCGAGCGAGAATCCACCCAGCGGGACGGGGTAGAGATCTGCGCCGGGGGTCTCGACGAAGCCCTGGACGGTTTGTTTGGCCGGGCCGGAGGCGATCAGCGCAGCGGTGCGGGCAGCGTGGAGGAGGCGCTCGGGGCTGAGATTGTCGGTGTAGGCGTAGCCGGTGCGCTCGCCGGAGAGGACGCGAATGCCGCAGCCGGCGCTGGTGCCCTGCGAGGCGGATTTGACGATCTGCTCGTCGACGCCGAGCGCGGTGGCCGTAACCGACTCAAAATAGAGGTCGGCGTAGTCGCCGCCGCGGTCGAGGGCCTCGCCCAGGCAGCGCTCCAGCAGGCGCTCGGTGATGGCGAACTTCTGAAAGAAATAGCGCTTGTGGCCTGCGTTGGGGGAAGGGGCGGCTTGGTTCATCGTGCTCCCAGTCTACGCTGGCCGGGCGTAATCGGAGCCCACGGGGCGTCCCATGCCGGAACCGGTTCCCGCGACCCCGTTCCTCTCTTGATGCGTGGACCGGAATGCTCTTTCGCCGCCGCCACGCCCGTGCTACATTCTTGCCATGAAAAAGATTTTCGCTGTAGCCCTGCTTCTGATGGTGTTCTCGAGCCCCGTGTTCGCGGCCACCCATCACCATCACCACCATCGCCACCACCACCATTTTCAGCACCCGCACGCCTAAAACGAATCCCGGTCCCAAAGCAGCACCGCAGCGGGGCCGGGCTGCACTCATTTTCTTCCTCCCGGCACGGACCGACAGCACGAAAGCTGGTAAAGTTCGAGCCATGCCTGAATTGGACGATCTCCGCTTTCCGATCGGCCGCTTTGCCCCGCCGGCCATGAGCCTGCCGGGCGTGCGCGCCGCGCACATCGAAACGCTGCGCCAGCTTCCCGAGCGCCTGAGAGCCGCGGTGAGCGGGCTGAGCGACCACCAGTTGGACACGCCCTATCGCGAAGGCGGCTGGACGGCGCGCCAGGTGGTTCATCACGTGGGCGACAGCCACGCCAACAGCTACATCCGCTTCAAGCTGGCCCTGACCGAGGACTGGCCTACCATAAAGACCTACGACGAAGCCGCCTGGGCCAACCTGGCCGACAGCCGCTGGCTGCCGGTCGAGGGCTCACTGGCCTTTATCGAGGCGTTGCACGGGCGCTGGGTGGGGCTGCTGGAAACGCTCTCAGAAGAGGACTTCCACAAGGGCTTCGAGCATCCTGAACATGGCCGGCAGAACCTGGCCAAGGTGCTGGCCCTGTACGCCTGGCACTCGCGCCACCATACGGCGCACATCACCAGCCTGCGCGCCCGGCAGGGCTGGTAAAGGCGCCGGTGAGGGCCGGAGCTCCGGGCGAGTCTTCCGACCCGATGGCCGCTGGCCATTTGGCCGCCAGCCAGCTTGCTCAAAGCATTGAAGAATATCTGATCGAACATCCAGCCGCCGCCGTGCTGGAGGACGGGCGGGTGCTGTTCGACATGCGCACGGCCCGCTACGCGGTGAGCGAGCAGCACGGGCGCTGCCTGCTCCAGTTGTGGAGCGAAGAGCGCAACCTGGTGCGCACGGTGGTCGAAGTGCAGGCGCGAGCCCAATGCCTGCGGCTGATGACCCGGCGCATGGGCGCGGCCAAGGCGCAGGCCCTGGAGTTGACGCCCACCAGCGACCGGCGCACGCCCACGGCGCGCGAGGCGGCGCGGCGCAACTATCAGCGGCTGCTGGAGCGGGCGCTGACCCGGCGCTTCATCGGATCGAAGGTGGAGGGGCTGCGCTCGGCCATGGACCTGGAACATAGTTTCGGCCCGGCCTACGTGCGGGGCCACCTGCTGAAAGGCACGGCCGCAGATGCGGTGATCGGCGTGGGCGAGGCCGAGTCCGGCGCCATGATCGACGGCATTCTGACCCTGGGCATTCTGTGGCTGCATCATTGCCGGGAAAAGGGCGACGGACGCCGCCACTTTGGGGGGCTCAAGGTAATTGTCCCCGCCGGAGCCTGGCGCACCACGGCGGAACGGATGGCGTGGCTGAACCACGCCGCGGCCGGGTTTGAGCTGTTCACACTGGACGAGCGCAGCGAAGAGCTGGAGCAGGTGGACTTTCGCGACACCGGCAACCTGGATTCGCGGCTGGTGCACGCCTTCTCTGCCGCGGCGGCCATCGAGCGCTGCCAGGGCGGCGTCGAACGCCTGATGGGGCTGGTTCCCGCGATGGCGCGGGAGCGGGTCGAGGTGCGGGCCGGCTCGGCCGGCGAAGTGGGGCTGCTGCTGCACGGGCTGGAATTTGCGCGGGTGCGACATGGCTTTGCAGCCAATAGTTTCGCGCGCGCGGACGAGATTACTTTTGGCGCCGGCGCCAACGAGACGCCGCTGACCGAGGAAAGCGAAGCAATGTGCCGCGAGCTGCTGACGCGCCTGTTCCGCAGCCGCAGGCCCGATGGCGCGCACACCGATCCGCTCTTCCGCATGGCGCCGGAGCGCTGGCTGGAGGCGCGGCTGCGCGCGGAGATCGAGGAACTGCTGCCGGGCCTGCGGGGGGATCTGCTCTACACCCAGGTGCCCACGCTCTCGACCGGCGATCGCGGCTTGCTGGACCTGCTGACGCTGGACCGCAACAGCCGCCTGGTGGTTCTGGAACTCAAGGCCGACGAGGATCTGCACCTGCCGCTGCAGGCTCTGGACTACTGGATCCGGGTGCGGGCGCTGAACGCCGACCGGCAGCCGGGCGCGGGCGGCCGGACTCCCGGGGCCTTCGAGCGGCAGGGCTACTTTGCCGGGGCCGAGGTTTCCGAGCTGCCGCCGCGGCTGCTGCTGGCGGGGCCGGCGCTGCGCATTCACCCCGCCAACGAGCCGGTGCTGCGCTACTTCTCTCCGCAAGTCGAGTGGGAGTTGATCGCGGTGAGCGAGCACTGGCGGCGGGAGCTGAAGGTAGTTTTCCGCAAGCGGAGCGGGGACGCGGCGCGTTGATTTGACTTGAAGGCGACGAGCAGTGCGTCCTGAAAGTCATCTTGAGTTCGACCAATATGGTTACTTTAGTGAGTTACTAACGTTCGATTGATTCGATTGAAGTTGCAGTCCAATCCCATCCAAGAGCCATGTACAACGGAGGTCGTCCGCTCAGAGCATTCATGGAGCAAGACCTTCCGTGCGAACGACTTAAGACGAAAGAGCCGCGCGAAGTGGAAAACCCCTTGACGGCAGCGGAGATGTGAAGTTTTCCGGGAGTTGGCCGATGAGCGAAACTCAGTTCCTGGTGGTCATCTTCCGTTGGACGCCCGGAGCCCGAGCCTTCGCAATCCAGGGCCCAGGCAACAGGTTGGAAGGCAGAGGAGCGGCTCGGCAAGCGAACGTGAAGACTCGGTAGAGGGAGGAAGGGCCTCCTGTAAGAAGGTGATCTGGATCACATCTTTGCACACAGGGTCAACGCACAATGAACCGTCGTATGCAGAGGGTGCTGTTTCGAAACCCCTGGTTTTCCCACTCGGCGCTGGGCCGGTGGGATTCAGTTTTTTGAAAGGAATCAACGTGGCGAACCAACTTTTGAGCGAATTTCAAAACGACGCCCGCGCGCCTTTCCTGCTGCGGGACATTCTGCCCGGCGCCGCCTGGGCTCCCTTTGGAACCAAGACGGGCGACCAGCCCAGCGAGATGGACTTTTCGTCCGAGGCGGCGGTGGAGGAAGAGAACTGCCCCAGAGGCCTGCTGGTGGCCACCTGCCTTGAGGTTGTGCTGCTGCTTGGCATTTATGGCGGCTGGCAGGTGCTGCACCTGGCCCGCTAGCCGCAGACCCAAGAACCTGTCTAAGAATTCTGTCTTGTAGTGAGCTCATCTGCTTTCCCGGCACGGCTAAAGCCGTGCCCTTTCAAAACTGCGAGTTCTTATACAGGCTCTAAGCTCGCCACATTCGAATCAATTCTTCTGCGCCGCGCCATAGCCCCGCCACAGATACTCCAGCGCCTCGGCCAGGGTCTGCTGACGCACGGCGCGGTCCACGTGGCCGGCGTTGCGGGCAAACACATATTGATAGTGATAGCGGCGGGCCGACAACACCTTGGCCATCTGCTCGTTGGCCAGAACCCAGTCGTGCATGTTGTCTTTCAGGATGTTTGGAGTGAGAAGGTCACTGTCGCCGACTTCCATCCAGATGCGCAGCGGTTTGGGCGGAGTCTCGGGGATGAGGTGCTCGTGAAACTCCCAAGCGCCGTGCGGGGTGCGCTCGTTGTAAGGCCACTGCTGATTGACATAAGTGCCTGAGTAAGTGAGTACGCGGTGGTAGAGGTCAGGGTGATACCAGGCCATGATCAGCGCGCAGGAGCCGCCGGAGCTGCCGCCCATGGTGGCGCGGCCGTCGGGGTCGTGCGTCAGCTTTACGTGCGCCTC
>JARLGE010000035.1 GCA_031296215.1 Occallatibacter sp. | reverse complement strand
CTAGTTGACGAGCAGTTTGCGCTCCAACGCGCGCAAGCCGGTCCGGGCCTGCGAGGCCTGCAACACCGCCTGGGTGGCGGCCAACTCCGCCTGGCAAGCCGTCAGTTGGGCTGAAAGCTGCGCAAATTGCGACTCCAGATGGTTGCGCAGTTCCACGATGGTCTTCTCAAGCCGATCGCTGGCGGCAATCTGCTCGGCCTGGCTCATCTGCACGGACTTCAGGTTGGGCAGGATTACTTCGGCAAGCAGGCGCGTCAGGGAGGCAAAGGGGTCGCTCATGAGCAAAGTCTAATCACAAATCTCCCACAGCGCATCGTTACGTACGGCCGGGAAAAGGTAACGGCCCCGGAGTGCTCCACACAAGGCGAGAGTCACAAACTATTCAAGCGCAGACCGCGCTTTCTTTGTTAAGGTTTTGCCATGAATACAAAGCTCCTGTTGACGGTTGCCAGTTTGATTCTCGCTTTTGGACCGCGGTCTGTTGCGGCGCAAACGGTGGATTTACCCACCAGTAAACAACTGATCGGCGAGATTCCGGGCCACCCGCAGCGCCTGAACAGCCTGCCCATGTCGATGGCCGTCTCGCCAGGCGGGCGCTACGTGGTTACGGTCAACGCCGGCTACGGAACCTTCGAGTCGAAGTACCAGCAGTCGCTGGCGGTGCTCGACACCGGGACGGGCGCGCTCGTGGACTTCCCCGACGGCCGCACCTTGGTCAACGCAAAGCAGACGCTCTACTCCGGCCTCGCCTTCAGCCGCGACGGCAAGCACCTTTACGCCAGCATGGGCTCGCTCACCAACCCTGAAGGCGACGGCAAGCAAGCAACCGGCAACGGCATCGTGGTCTACCGCTTTACCGATGGCAAGATCGCGCCCGACCGCTTCATCCCGCTGCCGTTGCAGCAACTCGCCGCCGGCCGGAGGACGATGCTGAACGGCGATGTGGAGGGCGACAAGGGTGTGCCCTACCCGTCGGCTCTCGCCGTGGTTGGCTCTGCCGACCCCGCGCGCGAAAGGCTGCTGGTGGCCGACAGTCTCTCCGACGATGTGCTGCTCATCGACCCGGCCAGCGGCATGATCGAGAAGCGCTTCGATCTGAGTGAAAGCAACGCCGTCCCCTCCACCTATCCCATCGCGCTGATTGTCCCCAAGCGCGGCGGCCGGGCGTTTGTCGCCCTGTGGAATGCCTCGGAGATTGCGGAGCTCGATTTGGAGAAGGGAACCGTGGCCCGCAAGCTGGATATGCTGAAGCCGTCCAGCCCCATCGCTCCCGGCACCCACCCTTGCGCCTTCGAACTCTCGCCCGACGAGAAGACGCTTTACGTTGCCTTGGCCAACCGCGATGCTGTCGCCGCCATCGATCTCGCGCCCGGCGAGTCCCATGGCCACTTCGCCGTGAGGGGCTACTTCGACACGCGTCTCCCCGGCCAGAGCTACTTCGGCGCCGAGCCCGAGGCCCTGGCCATCAATCCCGACGGCAGCCGCCTCTATGTGGCCAACGCCATCACCGACGCCGTCGCCGTCATCGACACAACCAAGCTCACCCGCGCTGCCGCCAAGCAGGGAATGGTGGAACCCGTCGGCTTCATTCCCACCGAGTGGATGCCCATGGACCTTGCGTTTCTTCCCGCGGTGTCCGGCGGCAAGCTCTATGTGGCCACCGCCAAGGGCAAGGGCACGGAGCCCAACAGCAGGCCCATGCGCACCACGACCGCTTCGCAGGGCAAATATTTCATCCGCCCTTACACCTACATCGCCACGCTGCTGCACGGCTCTTTGGCCACGCTGGACATCAAGGAAATCGAGAAGGACCTGCCGCACTGGACCGATGTGGTGCTCGAGTCCAACCGCATCAAGGCGGCCGAGGAGAAGATCGGCTTTGCCGGCGCCGGCGAGAGCCCAATCAAGCACGTCATCTACATCATCAAAGAAAACCGCACCTACGATCAGATCCTCGGCGACCTGAAGAAAGACGGCAAGCCGGTGGGCAACGGCGACCCCAGCCTGACCATGTATGGCCAGGCCATCACCCCCAACGAACACAAGCTGGCCCTGCAATTCGGGGTACTCGACAACTTCTACGACTCGGGCGAGGTCTCGGGCGACGGGCACGTCTGGTCAAACGCCGCCATCGGCACCGACTATCTGGAAAAGACCTGGCAGCAAGCCTATCGCGGCGGCCAGCATACGTACGACTTTGAAGGTGTGGTTGCCGAGGGGCTGCCGCTCGAGCAGAAGATTCCCGACGTGAACGAGCCCGCCTCTGGCTACCTGTGGGGCAACCTGGCCGCGCACGGCAAGACCTACTACCACTTCGGCGAGTTCATCGCCACAACCTTCTGCAATGAGCTGAAGACTGCCAACCCGCAGCAGGGCCCGATGCTGGCCGGCGCCAACTGCGCGCGCAAATCCGTCGCGCCAGGCCAGCCGCTGCCCGACGAGTGGGGCGGCGGCACAAACAAGTGGCCTTGGGCCATTCCGCTCATCGCCAACAACAAGGCCACCAAGCCCGAACTGGCCGGCCACTTCGCCGAAGAGGCGCCCGACTTCAACCTGTCCGTCCCCGACCAGGTGCGCGTCGATATCTTCATGCGCCATCTGCAGGCATGGGTCGCCGACAAGGAGCAGGGCAACGACACCATGCCCAACTTTGTCATGCTGCGCCTGGGCAACGACCACACTGCGGGCACGCACCCCGGCGGACCCACGCCGAAGTCTTCCGTGGCCGATAATGACCTCGCCGTTGGCCGCGCCGTCGAAGCCATTTCGCATTCGCCCTTCTGGGACGACACAGCCTTCTTCATCCTCGAAGACGATGCGCAGGACGGCGGCGATCACGTGGACGCGCATCGCAGCATCGCGCTCGTCATCAGCAAGTATGCTCCGCACGGCGCATCCACAAATGCCCCGGCAGCCGCACCGCAGCCGGACGCCACCTCCGACGCCCAGGCTCCTTTCGTGGATAGCCGCTTTTACTCCACCGTCAGCGTCATTCGCACCATGGAGTCGCTGCTCGGCCTGCCGCCCATGAATAATAACGATGCGCTCTGCTCGCTGATCTCGACGTTGTTCACCGGCCCCGGCGATCAGCCCGCATACACCGCCGACTACTCGAATCGCGACAACGGTCTGATCTACACCGCCAACGCCAAGGGCGCTCCCGGCGCAAAGCAGAGCAGCAAGATGGACTTCCGCCACGCCGACCGCGCCGACGCCCAGAAGCTCAACGTGATTCTGTGGAAGGACGCGATGGGCTCGGCGCCCGTGCCGGCGATGTTGAAAGAGCGGCGGAAGAAGACGACTAAGGATGACGGCGATTAGGGCGCGGAGTCTCTTGGATTGCCCGCAGCCAGAGGCTTCTTGGCCTGAGGATATGCTCAGTTCTCACAGGCTGTAGAGATGCGGGTATCAGAAAAGCCGATAAAACCGACCCGCCTCAATTGGCACCGGGTCCAGCTCTTGGATTCCGAGCTTCTCCAATACTTCAAGCGGTTGCAGCACTTGAGTATTGATCTTGATCCGGCATTTTTTGCCACGTCTGAAGTTGTCCACCGTATTTTGTAAAGTCGTGTCAAGGGTTAGAAACGCGTCGAGGGAATTTCTCTCACAGGTCCAAAGATGAAACGCGTCCGGATAGCTTTCGTGGTTTGTAGGGTGCTCTTTGCCTTTGGGGTGCGCAAAGCGCTCGCAGAGAAGTTGAAACCAGCGAATACTCCTAAGGCTATCGATCTCGAACTGACTTAGGCTCGGAACGAATGGAATGAGGGCTTCGATGTCGTCTTCCGTGAGAGAGAGCAGAAACTTGATGGATGCGATCTGTGTTGGAACCCATGGAATGGGGGCTTCGATGTTCTCTTCAGTGAGAGAGGGCAGCAACCCGATGGATGCGATCTGATCCATCCCTTCGGATGGAATGTCCTTTTTGCCACCTTTTCTAAATACTGCCTCAAAGTTGGTGGTGCTAAAGAATTTCGAACGTTCGATGGCCGGACAACATCGACGGATGTTACAGTTTTCCAGGGCATTGAACCTCGAGCGTTCGAATCTCCCTCTGATCTGTTCAAACGTAAGTTCGGCGTATGTATAAGCCTCGATTCTTTCCTCTCGGATCAAGCGTCCAATGGTGAACAATGCCTCTTTTTGCCTCTGCTGCTCAACTTTGCCAGGCTCCCTCCTCATCAGACCGGGAATCTTCGTGACGTATTCATGCTCTCCCCAAGACCCCGAGACCTCTTGAGTTGCGACCTCAGCAAACTCGGAATGGAAGACGATTCCGCTATCGATCATGATTCGCATCGGCATTAGCACTATTGTTATTCCTTTGGTCCCTGTCGATCTGTGGATTACTGGTGTTGAAGCCGAATTTCCCCAGTGACCGGAAAAGGCGATGCAAATTACACTATCCCCATGACCAAGCGAATCGGTGTGCATCTCGGCACAGCCGGCGGCGCATCGAATGCCGTCGAGCGTGCCCGCGAGATCGGAGCCAACACCTTCCAGTTTTTTTCGTCGAGCCCGCGCATGTGGCGCGCCCCGAAAGTCGATCCCAAACAGGCCGAGCGCATGAGGGAACTCCGCGCCAAGCTCGATGTGGGGCCGCTCGTCATTCACACCAGCTACCTGGTCAACGTCTGCAGCCAGACCGACGACGTTCGCGAGAAGAGCGTGGACGCGTTCCGCGGGGAGATCGAGCGCGCGCTCACCTGGGGCGCGGAGTACCTCGTGCTCCATCCCGGCTCGTGGAAGGGCCTCACGCGCGACGAGGGCCTCAAGCTCGCCGCCGACTCCATCACCCGCTCCATCGACGGCCTGGCCTGGCAGGGAACCGGCTTCCACATCCTCATTGAGAACACCGCCGGCGCGGAGTTCTCGCTGGGCGGCAGCTTTGAGCAGGTGGCCGAGCTGGTGACGCGGCTCAAGGCTACCGCGCCCGTCGCTGTCTGCCTGGACACCTGCCACACCCACGTCGCCGGCTACGACCTGGTCAGCGACGCGGGCTATGCGGAAACCATGGCGCAGGTGGCGGCTACGGTCACGTTTGAGGCGGTAAAGGTGTGGCACTGCAACGACGCCAAGGCCGAGCGCGGATCGAAGCTGGACCGGCATGAGCACATCGGCCAGGGCACCATGGGCGTCGAGCCCTTCCGGCGGCTGTTGAACGACGCACGGTTTGCACACGCCGCCTTTATCGCCGAGACGCCGGTAGACGAGCCAGGGGACGAGGAGCGGAATGTGCGGGTGCTGAAGAGCTTGGTTCAGGCTGCGTAGGTTTGCATGGCCACAAGCGGAAAATCCTGTAGTCAAAGGATCAGGAAATGCCCTATTGTCTTCTGCAGAGGAGCTCTCGCATGAAAAACAGCGGTAAATATCTTCTCTTCCTCCTGATAGCCGCGCTGTTCCTCCCACTTGCAAACGCACAGACAGCGACCAAGATGGATTACGCCCCTAAGCCCCCAGGAAGCCCATCGCAGGTGCTGCTTGATAACTGGAACGGAATTGGTCGAAAGCTGATTGCAATGGCCGAAGACTTTCCCGAGGACAAGTACGACTTCAAGCCCAATCCCGCGCAGCGTTCCTTTGCCGAACAGCTTCTGCATGCCGCCGGCGCAAATTACTTCTTCATCAACCCGGTGAAGGTCGTCACTGTGCCCAACGGCGACCCAAAACGAACCGACTACAAGACCAAAGCAGCCATCGTGGAGTTTGTGAAGCAGTCCTTCGCGGATGGGGCGGCGCTGATCAAAAGCAAGGGCGACGGCGGTCTCAACGACCTGTGGGTCGATCCGTTCTCGAACCGGCAGATGCGCTTTTCCGAAGGAGCTTGGGGTTTTATGGAGCATTCCGGGGAGCACTACGGCCAGCTCGTCGTCTACTACCGCGTAGCCGGCCTTGTCCCGCCGGAGTCCCGTCCAAAAAAATGAACGGAGAACCGGCACGGAATCGACGACGCCCCTCCGTTTACACTTGAAAGGTGATGCCCGAAGAGACCGAACAACGTTACGACCCGGCGGCGATTGAACCCAAATGGCAGCAGCGGTGGGCCGCGGACCCCGCGCTCTATGCGGCCGAGCCCGCTAGCTGCGGCAAGCCCAAGTACTACGTGCTCGAAATGCTGCCCTATCCCAGCGGCCAGTTGCACATGGGCCATGTGCGCAATTACTCCATTGGCGACGCGCTGGCCCGCCACATGTGGATGCGCGGCTACAACGTGATGCACCCCATGGGTTGGGATGCCTTCGGGCTGCCCGCCGAGAATGCGGCGCTCAAGAACCATGTGCCGCCGCGCCAGTGGACGCTGGCCAACATCGCCGGCATGAAGCGGCAGTTCGGGCGCCTGGGCATGGGATTCGACTGGGCGACGGAATTGACCACCTGCCTGCCCGACTACTACCGCTGGAATCAGTGGTTCTTTCTCCGCATGTTCGAAAAGGGCCTGGCTTATCGCAAGAAGAGCAAAGTCAACTGGTGCCCGGAGTGCGCCACGGTGCTGGCCAACGAGCAGGTGGTGGACGGCTGCTGCTGGCGCCACGAAACCACCATCGTGGAGCAGCGCGACCTGGTGCAGTGGTTCCTCCGCATCACCGCCTACGCCCAGGAGCTGCTCGACGGCCTCGACAAGCTCGAAGGGTGGCCCGAAAAAGTCCGCACCATGCAGCGCAACTGGATCGGCCGCAGCCAGGGGACGGAGGTCGATTTCTTCCTCGAAGAACAGGGTCCAGGGTCCAGGGTTCAGGGTTCAGGAAAGACGCGCATCCGCGTCTTCACCACCCGCGTGGACACGATCTTCGGCGCGACCAGCGTGCAACTGGCGCCGCAGCATGCGCTGGTGGCGGCGTTCACAGCCGCGGATGCCGCGCTGAAGGCGCAGGTGGATGAGCTCATCGACCAGCAGAAGAAGGCCCGCGAAGCCGGCGACCTGGGCGCGATTGAGAAGCACGGCGTGCCCACCGGCCGCTTTGCCATCAATCCCTACAACGGCGCGCGCGTACCCATCTGGGTGGCCAATTACATCCTCGCCGATTACGGCACCGGCGCCATCATGAGCGTCCCTGGCCACGACGAGCGCGATTTCGAGTTCGCCAGCAAGTACGGGCTGCCCATCGTCGAGGTGATTCGACCCGTCCACAAGATCGAAGCCGCGCAGCCCTTGCCATTTCTCTCCGAGGAAGGCGTGCTGGTCAACTCCGGCGATTACAACGGCCTCACCTGCACTGAGGCCCAAATGAAACTCCAGGAGGCTGCCACACGCGGCGCCTTTGGAGAACCCAAAATCACCTTCCGCCTGAAGGACTGGGGCGTGAGCCGCCAGCGCTACTGGGGCACGCCGATCCCCATGGTCTATTGTGAGTCGCACTGCCAGGGCGACGGCCCCCTGCCGGTGCCCGGCGAGCAGTTGCCCGTGCTGCTCCCCGAGCAGATTGAGATTACGCAACAGGGCGGCTCGCCGCTGGCCCGCGTGCCCGAGTTCGTCAACACCACGTGCCCCAAGTGCGGCGGCCCCGCCAGGCGCGAGACTGACACCATGGACACGTTTGTCGACTCCAGTTGGTACTTCTACCGCTATACCGATGCGAAGAACGGGAACGCGCCCTTCGACTCCGCGACGGCCCAGTACTGGTTCCCCATCGACCAGTACATCGGCGGCGTCGAGCACGCCATTCTGCACCTCATCTACTCGCGCTTCTGGACTCGTGTGATGCGCGACCTCGGCCTCATCGTCAACGACGAGCCGGCGCGGCGGCTGTTCACCCAGGGCATGGTCATCAAAGACGGCCACAAGATGTCCAAGTCCAAGGGCAACGTGGTTTCGCCCGACGACATGGTGGCCCGTTACGGCGCCGATGCTGCCCGCACCTACTCGCTGTTTGCTGCGCCGCCCGATCGCGATCTGGACTGGCAGGAAGACGGCGTCGCCGGAGTCAGCCGCTTCCTCGCCCGCGTGTGGCGGCTGACCACCAGGTACGCACCGCTGGCGCGGGCGGGCCGCGGCCAGCAAGCTGAAGCACCCGCTGGCCTCTCGCTCAAGCTGCTCCGCAAGCTGCACCAGACCATCGCCAAGATCACCCTCGACTTCGAGGGCCGCTGGCACTTCAACACCTGCATCGCCGCCATCATGGAACTGGTGAACGAGATCCAGGCCGCCGATGCGCAACTGGCCGCCGGCGACGTGCCGCCGCCGGTGGTGCTCGAACTGCTGCGCTCGCTGGTCCTGCTGCTGGCCCCGTTCGCGCCGCACTTGGTGGCCGAACTGTGGGAGGAGTTGGGAGAAGAAAGCTCCGTGTTGCGCGCCCCCTGGCCCGCGAGCGATCCCGAGCTGGCCAAGGAAAACGAGCTGGAAGTTCCGGTGCAGATCAACGGCAAGCTGGTGACGGTGGTGCGGGTGGCTGCCGATGCCGATGCAATGACCCTGGAAGCCGCGGCGCTGGATGACGAGAAGGTTCAGTCGCGCATCGCGGAAAAGACAGTCGTTCGGGTGATCGTGGTGCCGCGCAAGCTGGTGAACCTGGTGGTCAAATGACCGCTCCCCTGCGCGGGACCCAGTCGCTGGTGGGTCAAATGGGCTTTGTCTATGACCGGCCGCTGCTGACGCTGATCGAAGTTGCCTGGCGCTGGATCTTCGGAATTCCCTTCCTGGCCCTCTGCTGGATTCAGGTGCAGCGGATTCTCGTTGCGGTGCCGCCGCAGTTCTCCGGCCTGAACGCCATCAACGCCCAAAACCCCTGGCAGGCTTCGCTGCAACTGGCCCACGCCTGGGAGCTTTATGCGCCGCTCGTCGGCGCGCTCCTGCGCTGGCTTGCGCCCTTGGGCGCGCTGGCGTGGGTCGTCGTCTCCGGCCTGGGCCGCAGCCTAGTCTTGCGGCGCCTTGACTCGGGCCAGTCTCCGCGGCTCGGCTTTCGGCCGCTGGCGATGATGGCCTTGCAGGCGGGCTGGCTGGCCCTGCTGGGCGCAACCTGCTTCGCCTGGTTCGCCTCCATGCACTGGGCGGCGGCCACGCACATCACCACCGGCGCGGAGCCCGACCTGGTCGGCTTTGCCTTCTGGGCCATCTTTCTTTCCCTGGGATTCTTCACCGCCTGGGCGCTGGTCAGTTGGACGCTTTCCATCGCTCCGCTGCTGATGCTTCTCGAAGAGCGCTCCGCGCTTTCCGCACTCGGTCAGAGTCTTCGCCTGGGAAAGACCTTCACCGGCAAGCTGGTGGAGATCAACCTGGTCATGGGCATTGTGAATCTGGCGCTGATGGTGCTGGCCATGGTTCTGTCGGCCGCGCCCTTGCCCTTCAGCGACCAGCTAGGCTCTGACGCGCTGCATGGAATCTCGGCCGTCGCCGCGGTCTTCTATCTGGTGGCCAGCGACTACTTCCAGGTGGTGCGGCTCAAAGGCTTTGTGGAGTTCTGGAAGATGTTTCGCGGCGAGTGAACTACGAAATCGGCAGATCGGGTTCTTCCCCGAGGCGCCGCCAGACCCTCCGCCATGAATAAATGAAAACAGCGACGGCAATTCCCACGGCGATCTTTATCTCAGCTGGGGTAATTGGCACTGCGAATGACCCATCTTCGGTTCCGGACCCGCTGATCAGGGACAGCATGGACAGGACGATCCGTAGCATCAAGAGCCCGCCTAGCGCGAGCGCCGAGCGGAAACTAGCCACGGCAGCGGACCTGAAAAGCCGCATCAGCATCTTCGATTGACCTCACGCGTATTTAACCATGGCTCCAGGCGGGAAGTCAGGGTTTCTTGCCAACGGATGCAGTTTATCCTTGGGCTTTCAGTCGCGTCCCGTCTTACTTTCCAGCGCCGGCTGCGGCCTCTTCCTTCAGAAATGCCGCGCTCAGCGTGCCCTTCTTTTCCGCAATCGGCAGCAGCGTGGGATAGAACTGCACAAAGGTCGTGTCTACCGCGGCATGGGCCGTGTGGCAGGTGTAGCAGGAAGCTCCCTGGGGAATCAGCGTGCCGTTGCCGGTGGCGGAATCGAACGAGAAGAAGGCCCACTTGCCGGGGAAACGCGTCTCGTCCTTCACATGGAATTCAAGGTCCATCACGCCTCCGCTTTGAAAATGCCCATGTTGGTTGATCGACCCTTTGCTGCGCGCCTCTCTTCCTTCAAGAACCATCACGGTCTTGTCCGGCCAGGTTCCTGTTGCCAGAAAGCTGCGGTAGGCCTCGGGGTTGACGAAGACGTTGTCGAACGTGGAGTGGTCCTCCATGCCGGCCGGCTTGGGGGCATAGCTCATGTCGATGCCGGTGGTCACGTAGACCCACTCGCGATAGTTTGCGGGCGCAAGCAGTTCGCCGGTTTTCGTGTAGGCAGGCGTCCCCAAAGATGCGGCCAGGGCGGTTTTGGGCGCGCGCAAAGCGGTGGGGACAGCAACGCCAACGGCAAGCAGGCAGAGTGCTGCCAGTGCGGGGGAAGATAGGGAAGACAAGTTAGCCTCCGATGTCTGGGGATACGGACCGGCGGGCGCGAAAGTTCCCCGCGGATGCTGGTTTTGAACTCCAGCGCGTGGCCTGCTTAAAACACCTTCATGCGAATGACGAAATACTTCTTGGGGTCCTCGCGGATGGCCTTCACCAGTTGCTGCGTCTGGTCCAGCGCCTGGTCGGCGTGGTCGTAGACCGAGCGGCTCTGCACCAATTGTCCCAGTGTCCCCTTGCCCTCATCCACGCTGGTCAGAATCGAGTCCAGGCGGGTTACCGTGTCGTCCAGCTTCTGCGCGAAGGCAGGGTCCTTGGCCAGCTTTCCAATCGAGCCCTTGCCGGCATTGATGTCGGCAACCAACTGGTTGGCGTTGGAGACGGCGGCGTTCAGGTTGTTGTAGAACGAGTCGTCCTTCAGCAGCTTGCCGGCGCTGCCCTTGCCGTCCTCAAGATCGGTGGTGATCTTGTCCAGCCGGTCGATGGCCGAGTTGGCGCGCGTGTACAGCGTGTCGTCGTTCACCAGCTTGCCCAGCGAGCCCTTGCCCCCGGCGATGGCGCCGGTGATGGTCTCCAGATCGGTGGCGATGGTGGTGATCTTGTGCGCCAGTTCCGGATCGTTCAGCAGCGTGCCCACGGTGCCGCGCCTGGAGTTGAGCGTATCCACCAGCACCTCAATCTTGCGCATCAGTCCCTGAATCTGGGTAATGGATTCCTCGCTGGTGCGGATCACGTCCTCAATGCTGGGCGCGCCGGAGGCCTTCAGTTCGGCGTTGTCGCCCGGCGGCGGCCCGGTGGCGTGTGCTGAGCTGATGTCCACGTAGCTGTCGCCCAGAACCCCCGCCTGCGCAATGGAGGCGGTTGAATCCGTGTGCAGATCGCGCTGAAACTCAGAACCCACCTGCATGGAAACTTCCACAGGAAAGGGACTGCGGGCTGGAACCACGCGGACATGAATCACATTGCCGACGGTCACTCCTTCCAGCGTCACCGGCGCTCCGTCCTTGATTCCCGCGGCATTCTCGAAGTAGGACCGCAGCACCAGTTTGCGGGCAAACAGCCCGCCGGTTGAGCCGGACATCAGAATGATGAGCGCCACCAGCACGGCTGTGGCGACCAGCACCAGCGCTCCCACCCTCAGCTGCGACCACTTGATCTCTTTGCGGCTTGGCACGGCACTCCCCTGGCTGCACGGACAGGTATTTGCCTTGAGAATAGCAGACCGGACGCGCCAGGCTCTAAGCCCCGTTTTCAAACACGACAGTCGCCATGGCCAGTTCAGAGGTGTGGGTGATGGAGAGGGCGATGTGCGCCACACCCATCAGCGCCGCCCTCTCGGCCGCACGTCCATGCAGGTGGAGAGTGGGCCTGCCGCCCGGCTCGCGGACGACCTCGATCTCCAGCCAGTTGACGCCGCGGCTGATGCCCGTGCCAAGGGCCTTGGCGCCCGCTTCCTTGGCCGCGAAGCGTGCGGCAAAACTCTCCGCCCAGTTACGCTTGCGCAGGCAATAGGCCTGCTCCGCGGGGGTGTAGACGCGGTCGAGAAGCCTGCCGCCATAGCGGTCGATGGACTTCTGGATGCGCCCGATTTCCGCCAGATCGATTCCGAGGCCGATAACCATGCTGTCTACCAAGCTATCGCGTCGCCGGAAAGGCTGCAAACCTGGGGCAGCCGCCAAGCCGTGAGCGACGGCGGCCAGGCGGGGCAACCACGCCCTATGCGGTGTTGCCTCAGCAGTGCCCGGTTGGCTGGCCTTTTGGCCGCAGCTATCGACAGACCCGCTCGAACGTCCGACAATGGTCTTAGCGTTACGGATGACTTTCTGACCGACTGATCCACTGCCTTGCTGCTTTTGTGTTCCCTGCTCTCTCTTCCCCGTCTTTTGAGGTAGTTCGACCATGTTTCACAGCATTCTGATCATCGACGACGAAGACGATATCCGCGAAGTAGCCGCGCTCAGCCTGGAGACCATCGCCGGCTGGCAGGTGTTCACCGCGAACTCCGGCGCGCAGGGCCTGGCGCGCGCCATCGAGCATCAGCCCGAAGCCGTCCTGCTGGACGTCATGATGCCCGGCATGGATGGTCCCAGCACGTTTCGCGAGCTGCGCAAGAATCCGGCCACCGCCCACATCCCGGTGCTGCTGCTCACCGCCAAGGTGCAGAGCGCCGATCAGCGCCGCTTCGCCGACCTGGGCGTCGAGGCCATCCTTTTCAAGCCCTTTGACCCGCTCACCCTCTCCGACCAGATCGCCGGCGTGCTGGGCTGGGACTGATCTCGCTCGCATGACCACCGACCCGCAGACCGCGCTCACCGCAGCCCTGGACCGCATGTGGGTCCAGTTCCTGCCGCAGATCGAGGAGCGCGTGGACGTGCTCGCCGCCGCCGCCCAGGCCTTTGCCGTGAGGCAGCTCTCCGCCGAGCAACAGCAGGCGGCGCAGGCAGCGGCCCACAAGCTGGCCGGCGCCCTGGGCACCTTCGGCCTCGCCAGCGGCACCGCCCTGGCCCGCGAGCTGGAGGTCATGTACTCCCAGGAGGGTGGCCCCGATCCCGCATCGGGCGAGCAGCTTGCCTCTCTCGCAGCCGAACTGCACACCATCGTCGCGTCCCGTAAATAAAGCAAAGGCCGGAGCACGCTCGCGCGCGTCCCGGCCCAGAGCCAAGTTCCTTTTCTCTGCAACTTATACAGCCGGGTGCCCCAGGTCTCGCTTCTGAGACATGGGAAACCACCATCCCGACGCCGACCCTCAATCCCCGTGCCCCACCCTTGCGACTTTCTTCTGTCGCGAGGATGGGAAGTCACGAAACCTCATGGCGCGGAAACGCCGGCTGCCGCGCCATGAGGTGCTCACTTCAAATCGAAGCGATCAAGGTTCATCACCTTGCTCCAGGCCGCCACAAAGTCGCGCACGAACGCCTGTTGCCCGTCGCTGCTTGCGTACACTTCCGCGAGGGCCCGGAGCTGGGAGTTCGAACCGAAGACAAGATCGACCACGGTGCCCGTCCATTTCAGCGCGCCGGTCGCCCGATCCCGCCCCTCCAACACTCCTTCCGAAGCAGCGGACTTCTGCCACTTGGTGTTCATGTCCAGGAGGTTCACGAAGAAATCGTTGGTCAATGTTCCGGGCCGCTTGGTGAAGACGCCGTGTTGGGAATGCCCGTAGTTGGCACCAAGCCCGCGCAGGCCGCCGACGAGAACCGTCATCTCGGGGGCGGTCAGCGTCAGCAGGTTGGCCTTGTCCACCAGCAGCTCAGCCGCCGCTGCCTCGTGTCCCTTCCGGAGGTAGTTGCGGAACCCGTCCGCGGCCGGCTCGAGCACCGCAAACGACTCCACATCGGTCTGTCTCTGCGAAGCATCCATGCGCCCTGGCGAGAAGGGAACCTTCACGCCGTGGCCGCCCTTCTTGGCGGCGGCTTCAATCGCCGCGCACCCGCCCAGAACGATCAGGTCGGCAAGCGAGACCTTCTTCTTGCCGGTTTGCTTGCCGTTAAACTCCTTCTGGATCGCCTGCAGCTTCCGCAGGACCTTTGCCAGTTCCGCCGGCTGGTTCGCTTCCCAATCCTTTTGCGGCGCCAGGCGAATGCGCGCCCCGTTGGCCCCGCCCCGCTTGTCGCTGCCGCGGAAGGTTGAAGCCGAAGCCCAGGCCGTGGTCACCAGTTGTGAGATGGAGAGTCCGGACGCCAGGATATTCGCCTTCAGGGATGCACTGTCCCTCTCGCCGATCAGGGCATGATCCACTACGGGAATCGGATCCTGCCAGATCAGCGGCGTCGCCGGAACAAGCGCGCCCAGATACCGCGCGACAGGCCCCATGTCGCGGTGCGTCAGCTTGAACCACGCCTTGGAGAAAGCATCTGCCAACTCCCGCGGATGAGCCAGGAATCGCTTAGATATCTTCTCGTAGACCGGGTCCATGCGCAGAGACAGGTCCGTCGTGAACATGATGGGAGCGTGCTTCTTCTTGGGGTCGTGCGCGTCCGGCACCGTACCCGCTCCAGCCCCTTTCTTGGGTGTCCATTGCTGAGCGCCGGCAGGGCTCTTGGTGAGTTCCCATTCATACTTGAACAGGTTCTCCAGGTAATTGTTGTCCCACTTCGCCGGGTTCGTGGTCCATGCGCCCTCCAATCCGCTGCTAATGGTATCCACGCCCTTGCCGCTGCCAAAGCTGTTCTTCCAGCCCAGGCCCTGTTCTTCGATATCGGCTCCCTCGGGTTCGCGACCGACATACTGGAGCGGATCGGCAGCCCCATGCGCCTTGCCGAACGTGTGTCCGCCGGCGATGAGGGCAACGGTCTCCTCGTCGTTCATGGCCATGCGCGCGAATGTCTCGCGGATGTCAATCGCCGCGGCGATAGGGTCCGGCTTGCCATTCGGTCCTTCCGGATTCACATAGATCAGGCCCATCTGAACAGCGCCGAGAGGATTGTCAAGCTGGCGGTCGCCCTTGTAGCGCTCGTCTCCCAGCCACTTGGTCTCAGGTCCCCAGTAAGTGTCTTCTTCCGGCTCCCAGATGTCGGGGCGCCCTCCGCCGAAACCGAAGGTCTTCAATCCCATCGAGTCCAGCGCCACATTGCCGGCCAGAATCATCAGGTCGGCCCAGGAGATTTTTTTGCCGTACTTCTGCTTGATGGGCCAGAGCAACCGGCGCGCCTTGTCGAGGCTCACGTTGTCCGGCCAGCTATTCAGCGGTGCAAATCGCTGCGCTCCGGAGCCTGCGCCGCCGCGCCCATCGGCGATGCGATAGGTGCCGGCGCTATGCCACGCCATACGAATGAAGAACGGCCCATAGTGACCGTAGTCCGCAGGCCACCAGTCCTGCGAAGTCGTCATCACGGCATGCAGGTCCTTGACCACCGCATCCAGGTCGAGGCTCTTGAACTCCTCGGCGTAATTGAAAGCCGCGCCCATGGGATTCGACAGTTGCGAATGCTGGTGCAGGATCTTCAGGTTCAGTTGATCGGGCCACCAGTTCGCGTTCGTTGGGGTTCCAGCCGCTGCGTGTTTAACGGCGCCGCTTGAAAACGGGCACTTTGTTTCGTCTGACATGATTCTCTCCTTCGGAGCGCCGCCAGTCGTCGTCAGGCGTTCAGACATGGGCACGTCTCCTTGAGGTATGTGTGAATGTCGCTTGGGTTTCGCGCCGGGCTGCTTTCGAGCACCCTGCGTCGTTGTTTGACCTTCTGGATTGCGGCTCGCTCGCCGGGCGATCTTCGAAAACCAGTCCACTCACTCAACCTGGTCTCGCCGTTTCCATAAGCAAAATGAGCTGTTTCTACAGCGACGATTCTCCTGGCCGCCGATGCGGAGTTTTGACAGCAGCATTCCTGGGCGAGGCGCCCCGGAATCACTGCCAGGCCAGATACATACCAGTGTAACGCCGACTGGACGGACCGGCACAACCACGAACCTTCAGGAAATCCCCCTGGCCAGCCGCCCCGGATTTCTCCGTCCCCAGGCTCTTCGCGGCCTGGAAAATGTCATTCGCCGCGCCATCCGGCCGCACCAGCGCAGCGCCTGGGGAATGGCCGCGCCGGCTTGCTGACTCGCTTTTTCGCCTGTCCGAATTCGCACACCGTTTTGCGGAATCGAACGCACGATTTCGACCTCCCGACCTTTATCGCTCAGAATCATCCCTCTTTTCAGCTCCAATCCCCGCCTTCGTTTGGAAGCGGAATTGCTTCACCCAATCGTGAGAGAGCCCTCCCCTGGAACCATCGGCTTCCTTACGGCGTATCAGACTGCACCCGAATCTGCTCGAAAAACAGGCGTCCCAATCGCACTGCGCGCGAACGTACCCGGAGGTCAGGAAAATGGCGATGTTGATGAATCAACTCAGGCAAGTGCTGCGCAGGCTCGGCCGCGCGCCCATGTTCACCGCCATCACGCTGTTCACCCTGGCCATCGGCGTAGGCGCCAACACGGTGATCTTCAGCCTCATCGAAGGCGTTTTGCTCAAGCCGCTGCCCTATCCCCATGCCGAGCAATTGATCGGCGTCTGGCACACCGCCCCCGGCATCAATATCAAAGACCTGAACATGGCGCCGTCGATCTACTTCATCGATCGCGAACAAAACACCACCTTACAGGACATCGGCGTCTACGATGGCGACGCGTTCAATGTGACCGGCACAGGCGAGCCGGAGCACGTGCGCGGCCTGGATGTCACCGATGGCACGCTGCCGCTGCTGGGTGTCAAGCCCGCGCTCGGCCGTCTGTTTACCCGTCAGGACGACACGGCTGGCGCGCCCCAGACCGTGCTGCTCTCCTACGCCTACTGGCAGCAGAAGTTCGGCGGCGCAACCTCGGTCATCGGCAGCTCCATCACCATGGACGGCAAGGCGCGCCAGATCATCGGCGTGCTGCCCAGGGGCTTTCATTTTCTCGATTTCACCGACGCCTCGCTGGTGATTCCCTTCCAATGGGACCGCGGCAAGACCAAGCTCGGCAACTTCAGCCAGCGCGCTCTTGCGCGGCTGAAGCCTGGGGTGACGATCGAGCAGGCCAGCACGGACATGGCCCGGCTGCTGCCGATTACGTTTCGCAGCTTTCCAGCGCCCGACGGTTTCAGCCCGGAAATTTTTCAGAAAGCTAAAATCACCCCAAACCTGCGTCCTTTGAAGCAGGATGTGGTGGGCGACGTGGGCAAGGTACTGTGGGTTCTCATGGGTTCCATCGCCATGGTTCTGCTGGTGGCCTGCGCCAATGTCGCCAATCTCCTTCTGGTGCGCGTGGAAGGGCGGCGCCAGGAACTCGCCATTCGCTCCGCGCTGGGCGCGGCCTGGGGTCGCACCGCCGGAGAGTTGCTTTTTGAGAGTCTGATCCTCGGTGTCGCAGGGTCCGCTCTCGGCCTGGGGCTGGCCTACGGCGCATTGCGCGTCCTTGTCGCCGCGGAGCCCAACGGACTGCCGCGCCTGCACGAGATCGGCATCGATATTCCAGTTCTGCTGTTTACCCTGGGCCTGGCCCTGTTCACTAGTGTGCTCATCGGCGTCATCCCCATCCTCAAGTACGCCGGCGTGAAAGCCACCACCGGCCTGCGCGAGGGCGGACGCGCGCTGAGCCAGAGCCGCGAACGGCATATGGCGCGCAAGACTCTGGTGGTGGTGCAGGTGGCGCTGGCGCTGGTGCTGCTCATCTGCTCGGGGCTCATGATTCGCACCTTCCAGGCGCTGATGCACGTGAACCCCGGCTTCACCGATCCAGGCACGCTCCAAACCTTCCGCTTCTACATCCCCGAGACGCAGATCCCCGATACGCAAGCGGAGCGTGTGGTCCGCACCGACGAAGAAATTGTCAACAAGCTTGCCGCCATTCCCGGCGTGCAAGCGGTGGGCTTCAGCAATGAAATGCCCATGGATGGCCGCGACTCCAACGATCTTCTCTACGCCCAGGACCACATCTACGGCGAGGGCGAAATCCCGCCTATTCGCCGCTTCAAATTCATCTCCCCTGGGTTCTTCTCGACCATCGGCACGCATCTCGTCGCCGGCCGCGACATGACCTGGGACGACACCTACGGGAAGCGGCCCGTCGCCATCATCTCCGAGGCCTTTGCAAAGGAGTACTGGCACAGCGCCGAGGGCGCGCTGGGCAAGAAGATTCGCGTGGCCTCGACCGACGACTGGCGCGAGATCGTCGGCGTCGCCCAGGACATCCACGACGACGGCGTCGACCAGGCCGCTCCCTCGGCAGTTTACTGGCCCGTGATGCGGGACAACTTCGAGGGCCAGAAGCATGATTTGCGCCGCGACCTCGCCTTCGTCCTGCGCAGCCCCCGCGCCGGGTCCCAAGCCTTCATGAAAGAGGTGCAGGAGCAGGTCTGGCAAGTCAATCCCAATGTGCCCCTGGCCGACGCCACCACCATCGGCGAACTCTACACCAAATCCATGGCGCGCACCTCCTTCACGTTGGTTCTGCTCTGCATCGCCGGAGCCATGGCGCTGCTGCTCGGCATCGTGGGCATCTACGGCGTCATTGCCTACACCGTCTCGCAGCGCACCCGCGAGATAGGCATCCGCATGGCGCTGGGCGCGCAGCGCAAGGAGTTGACCGGCCTGTTCGTCCGCCAGGGACTCGTGCTGGCGGCCATCGGCGCAGCCTGCGGCCTCATCGTCGCCTTCGTCACCATGCGCCTGATGTCCTCCATCCTGTTCAACGTGAGCCCCGTCGATCCGCTCACCTACAGCGCCATCACCGCCGGCGTTGTGGCAACCGCCTGGCTGGCCTGCTACCTGCCCTCCCGCCGCGCCGCCACCGTCAACCCCGTCAACGCGCTGCGTTCGGAGTAGGCGCATCTCCGCCGCGGTTTGCGGTCCTGGAATTGCCCGCGCCTGCGCTGTCGTGAATTGCAACACAATTCGCATGCAACTTTCGGTGGATTTCACGCTGTCCTCTCGTTGGCGGACAATTCCAGGCATGCCTAGCAGCGCCGCAAAACTGCCCAAGAGGCCGCCCACCACCTCCATCTCGCTGCGCGTGAGCGACGCCCACCTGGCCGCACTGTCGCGCCTGGAAGCGAGGAAGGGCGTGCAGCGCTCGGCTCTGATCCAGTTGTCCATCGCAGAGTATATCGAGCGCAACAAGCGATGATGACCGCATCCCAACCCGCGCGCGGCTACTTCGGAGGGCATCGATGAAGCGCATCGCCACGCTCGATGGCTGGCGCGCGCTTGCCATCCTGATGGTGCTCGTCGACCACGTCCTCATGGCGGTGCGCGGCGCGTACCCCGCGCCCTGGCTGCAGTTGGGCCAGCACGGCGTCACCATCTTCTTCGTGCTCTCCGGCTACCTCATCACCGCGCACCTGATCGTGGCGCCGATCAACCTGAAGATCTTCTATACCCGGCGATTCTTCCGCCTGATGCCGGCCGCGTGGACCTTTCTTGCCGTGCTCTGGCTCATGAGCCGCGCCACCGGCAAGCCGCTGACCACGCCCGCGGAGATCGCCTCGTGCCTGCTCTTCTACCGCAACCTGGTGAGCGTGGGCGGCTGGGGTTTGGCCGGCCATTTCTGGTCCCTCTCGCTGGAAGAACAGTTCTACCTGGTGTGGCCCTGCTGCCTGCTCTTGGCCGGCGCGCGCCGCGGCCGCTGGATCGCCGCCGGCGGTGCCTGCGCGGTGGCCGTCTACCGCTTCGTCTTCTGGGCCCACTACGACCGCTTCGGCATGAACATCGGCAGCCAGGTGCGCGCGGACGCCCTGCTGGTGGGCTGCCTGTTGGCGCTCCTGCTGGGCGACTTGGCCCTGCGCGCCCGGCTCGCGGCAGCCATCCGCCTCCTCACCATTCCCGCCCTCGTCACGCTGCCGGTGTGCATTGCCGTCTTTCACCAGTTGCCGCCCCTCATCGAGAGCGTGTCTATCGCCGTGTTGATTGGCGCCGTCGTGCTGCATCCTGAGACCGGCGCGGCCAAGGCGCTGGGCGTGGCTCCGCTGGCGTGGCTGGGCCGCATCTCCTACAGCATCTATCTCTGGCAGGAGTTGTTTGTGCACATGACGCACGGACCGTCCGCGCTGCCGCTGCTCCTGGTGGGCCTGCCCTGCTGCGCGCTGGGAAGCTACTACCTGATCGAGCAGCCATGCATCCGCTTTGCCCGCAGGAGGGAGAAGACGCGGCCGGCGCGTGTTCTGGCCCCCGTCCCAACGGCTGCGGAATCATAGTTTTTTTGTAAAGCCGCCGACGGCCATTGGGCCTGTCCGTGCCGCGTCCTTTCCGCTTCTTCAGGCGGAAAGGGTGGAAGACCACAAACCACCGCCCGTCCATGGCAAAGCCGCGGTGCCGCCCCCGCACCAGTTACACTGCAAAGCAGCATGACCCCGCCCGATCCATTCGCGCCACGGCTCGACCGCGGCCCTCAGTTTGGTCAGAGCCCCCAACTCGGGCTCAGCTTTGACGAGCCGCGCCAAACGCGCCGCATCTGGCCGGTTCGCGAGCTGGTGGGCCAGGTCCGCGAGCTCATCGAACAGGAATACGGCGACGTCTGGGTCGAAGGCGAAATTTCGAACTACCGTCCCGCCCCATCCGGCCACGTCTACTTCACACTCAAAGATGCCGACGCGCAGCTTCCCATTGTTCTCTTCCGCCGCCAGGCCATGCTTCTGCGCTTCCGCCCCGAAGACGGCCTGCATGTGCTGGTCAGGGGCCGGGTCAGCGTCTATGAGCAGCGCGGCCAAATGCAGCTGGTTGCCGAGACCATGGAGCCGGTCGGCGCCGGCTCCCTGCAACTGGCCTTCGAGCAACTGAAGGAGCGGCTCAAGGCCGAAGGCCTCTTCGACATCGCGCGCAAGCGGCCCTTGCCCGCATTTCCCCGTACCGTGGGCATTGTCACCTCGCCCACCGGCGCCGTCATTCGCGACTTCCTCTCCATCGTCGCCCGCCGCCACTCCGGCCTGAGCGTCTTGCTGGTTCCCGTCTCCGTCCAGGGCGACCAGGCTGCGGAGGAGATCGAGTCCGCCATCGGGCGCCTCAACGCAGCCG
>JARLGE010000233.1 GCA_031296215.1 Occallatibacter sp. | reverse complement strand
TCTTTCGACAAATCCGCGGCGATGACCTTGCCGACGCGGCCGGCGCCTAGAACGACAACTTTCTGAGTCAAAATTCACCTCGTTGTGCATGGGGAATCGGGGCTTTTGTCAGGCTCCGATCCTCTCGCATTGTACGGCTCCGGGGGAGCTTTCCGACTTATCCGAAGTCGAGCATCTTGCTATCCCTGGTCTCAAAATCGAGACCAGGGGCACCCAACTTTGATGGTTGGTTCGCGTGCGGGGAACCGACAGGTCAATCGCGGCTGCGGCGCTGATGGGTGGAGGGAATGCCCATGTCTTCGCGGTACTTGGCGACGGTGCGGCGGGTGAGCTGAATGCCCTGGGCCTGCAAGAGCGCGGCCAACTGGTCGTCGGTGAAGGGATGCTTGGCATCCTCCTCTTCGATCAGCTTTTTCACTTTGCGCTTGAGCACCAGCAGGGGCGTGTCGGCGCCTTCGGGGCCGTTCGAGCCCTCAGAAAAGAAGAAGCGCAGCTCGATGACTCCCTGCGGCGTGTGCGCGTATTTGTTGGCCACGGCGCGGCTCACGGTGGAGGGGTGAACGCCGATCTCTTCGGCTACTTCCTTGATCATCATGGGGCGCAGCGACTCGACGCCGTGGTCGAGAAAATCCTTCTGGCGGCGGACGATCACCTCGCAGGTCCGCAGGATGGTGCTCTTGCGCTGGGCGATGTTGCGCATCAGCTGCATGGCGGAGCGGAAGCGCTCCTTGACGTAGTCCTTGACCTCTTTATCGGTGTCCTGGGCGACCAGCATGCGGCGGTAGCGGGCGCTGAGGCGGAGGCTGGGCAGGTCCTCCTCGTTCATGGCCACTTCCCACTCGGCGCCGCGCTTGACGAAGACCACGTCGGGCTCGATCAGGCGGGTCTGCTCGCGGTTGTACTGGCGGCCGGGGCGGGGGTCGAGGGTGCGGATGAACTCGACGCCGGTGTGCGCCTCGGCGGGCGTGATTCCGGCCGCGCGCGCCAGATCTTTCACATCGCGTTTCTGCAACTGAGGCAGGTGACGGTTCACAATCAGGCTGGCGACTTCCATGCTGCGCCGCCGCTCCTCGATGCGCTCCTCAGCCTCGGCGCGAAAGCTGCGATGCGGGTCCTCGTCCGGCTCCGCACCCTGCCTGGCATACACGTGAACGAATTCCAACTGCTGGGCGGCAATCTGGATCAACAAACACTCACGCAAATCGCGGGCGCCGACGCCGGCCGGGTCAAGATGCTGCACCAAGTCAATGGCACGGCGCACCAGGTCCCGGACAGCCTCCGTGACCTGCTCGGCGGGGGCGTTTCCGTTTTGGCTTTGGCTATCGTGGGTTGTTGCGGTCTGGCGCAACACAGTGACCAGTTCGTCCTCGTCCGCCGCCAGGTAGCCATCCTCATCCAGGTTGCCGATCACGTGCTGGGCTGCCTGGTACAGGGCGGGCTCGATGGTCAGAGCTCCCAGTTGCCACGCCAGGTGATCGGACAGGCTCGTAGGCTGGGAGAGAAAGTGCTCAAACGAGGGCTTTTCGCTGTCTTCATACTCCGGCTGTGTGCGATAGCCGGGATCCAGGTAGTCCTGGAAGTACGATCCGAAATCAACTTCTTCAAAGGAATCCTTGGGCGGAGCCGCCGGTTCCTGGACAACGCCGGGATCGGGCCGGTCCAGGAGTTCGATCCGGTCCATGCGCTCCTGCCGCTCCTGGCGCGCCGCAACCTCATCCAGCATTGGAACCGTTTCGTCAATCTCCTCCAGGACGGGATTCTCCACCATCTCGGCATCGATCATCTCCTTCAGTTCCAACTTATTCAGAGCAAGAACGCTCACCATCTGCATCAAGCCCGGAGTGAGGACCTGGCGTTGCGACACCTTGAGGCTCATTTTTGGTTGCAGCAGCGCCATAGTTGGAACGTTTTCCCTGAGCGTGTACTAACTGTCAGTGTAATCGCGCGGAAAAACTGACAGGAGTCAAATTACCTTACATTGGACGGGCCGTGCCAGTTTAGGCAATGGACAATATGGGAATTGGCTCCTGGACTTTGGTGCACCGTTCCGAGCCCTCGCGGGATTGACAAATGGCGCGTTCGTGCTCCGTTGCACCGCGCGCCGCTCAGCCCAGGGAGAATCCCTCGCCCAGATAGAGACGCCGCACGTCGGGATTGTTGCCCAGCTCGTGGGGCGTCCCGGCAAAAATGATCCTGCCCTCCGCAATGATGTAGGCCCGGTCGGTCACGCTCAGCGTCTCGCGCACGTTGTGGTCGGTAATGAGGATGCCGATGCCGCCGGCCTTCAGGTCGAAGATGATCTTCTGCAACTCGAGGACCGCAATGGGATCGATGCCGCTGAACGGCTCGTCGAGCAGAATGAAGCTGGGCTGGATGCAGAGGCAGCGGGCAATCTCGACCCGGCGCCGCTCGCCGCCGGAGAGCGCATAGCCGCGGGTGGTGCGCACGTGGCCGAGGTTGAGTTGATGGATGAGGCGCTCGGTGCGGGTGCGCCGCTCGCGGCTGTCCAGCGGCTGCGCCTCGAGCACGGCCAGAATGTTTTCCTCCACGGTGAGCTTGCGAAAGACCGAGGGCTCCTGGGGCAGGTAACTGATGCCGTAGTTGCGGGCGCGCAGATACATGGGCACCCGCGAGATGTCGGTCTCATTCACCAGCACGCGGCCGGTCTCTGGCTGCACCAGGCCGACGATCATGTAAAAGCTGGTTGTCTTGCCGGCCCCGTTCGGCCCCAGCAGGCCAACCACCTCGCCGCGCGAGATGCGCAGGTCCACGCCGCGGACCACCTGGCGGCCTTTGTAGCTCTTGCCGATTCCCTCTGCGATCAGTGTGTCCATTAGGTTGTTGCTTCCAGTCAATTATCCCTTGTCCCGAATCGATTGTCCTCAGCATTATCGCCTCCCGCAGTCCGGCCCCGCCGAGGTGAGGCTGGTCAGGAGCCTCCGGCCATTGAAGCTGTTGCGGCCTTGCGCGGCCTGCCGCCGGCTCTGCCGTTCTTGCGTGCGGCCGAGGCCTTGGCCGCGCTGGTCGATCTGCCGCCGGAAGCGCCGAGCCTGCCTGCCATCCATCTCTTCGAACCCAGAAATCCCTCAAGAAGCGCGGGCAGGTAGATGTCGGCATCGAGCTCGGGAAAGTGAATACCGAAGCCGGAGGGAGATATCTCGATCGTCTCCAGTTGAGCCGGCGTCGCGCCCTCGAGGCCTTCGGCATCACGGGGCGAGAAGGCCACATCCAGCCGGGAACTGAGGTGAATTACAACCCTGCCCAGGCTGCGGTCGTAGCGCGCCTTCAGCGCCCGGGGATGCGTTGCTTCCATCTGCCGGGCGCGCCGGTTGGCCTTTTCAATCTGCTCATCGAGTTCCATGGACACCCTCCCATGCGCTCAGAAGCGCCACCAGATTCTCATCGAGCGCGCGTTGGATGCTGGCCAGGTCGCGCGAAGGGAAATCGAAATTCTCCCTCAGGGCAACAGCACCCGCAGGATGATTCAAGACAAAGACCGCTTCATGGCCGTTCCCGATAACGTGCACGTGAGGCGGGCGATGGTCATTGGGATAAACAGCCACCCTCAAAGCGCCAATCCTCAAAACGGTTGGCATGGATCTATCCTATCATAAACCTAAGCGGTTGGGTTATGGGTGGAAGTTGAATTTTTGCATCACTTCGGCGCGGTCGTCTCTGTTCGCGTCTTGCCTTCGATGCTCACACTATCATCGCGGCTGTGGAAGATCAAAGCCTGGCCGCTGACGCTGCCGCGCGCGGGGTCGGTCATGCGCGGCAGCACGGCGGCGGTGCCGGTGAGCACGTAGTCGCCGTTCTCGCCGGTATAGACCAGTTGCTCGCCGGTTCCGCGCCGCCCCGCGGAGAGGACCACCACGTGGCCATGGGCCGTCATGCGGTCGACCTGCGCCGCGGCGCCGTCCTTGCCGGCGTGATTGCCTGCGGGGAGCAGTTGGAGATCGACTTCATCGGAGGACGAAGTTGCCGTGGCCGTCTCGGCCGCCACCTGTCGCAGCGCGCCGGCGCGCACCACCGCCTTGCGCTCGGAGTCGGAGTACTTCAGGTCGCCACCACTGACACGGACCACGGAGGGCGTCTTTTCCTTGCCCGGCGCGTCCTGGCTCGAGTCCCTGGCCGCGCCCGGCGCCAGACCGGCCTGGCTGAGCAGCACAGCCTTGACCGGCTCGGCCGGGTCGGTGCTGCGCGCCACCAGAGTGCGACGCTGGCGGTCCAGCACGATGACCGGCCCGGCCACGGAGTTGGCCTGCTGCCAGAGCCTCGCATGTCCTTTGAACGTAATTTCCCCGGTCGCCTGGTGGAGCTCGGCCTCCTCGGCCACCGCGTGCGCCGGCCCGTCTCCGCCCAAGGCCGGCCCGCCCAGCGGCCCAGTGGGCTGGCTTGACACGCCGTTTGCCGAACTGCCTGGCGGCCCGGCCTTGCCGGAAGCGGAGCCGAGCCAGGTTGCCTTCACATTCCCATGCGCAAACGCGTCTCCCGACTGGCGCGAAACATCGACCTTATCGGCCGTGATGGCGATGCCGCCGTCTTCGACGCGCGGATTCAGCGTCAGGTGCATCCACTCGCCCGCGCTTTCATACTGCGCCCGGCCGGCCCAGGCCTGGAGCGGCGCCGGTGTCTGGGACCCACCCTGCAGCGTGGGGTTCGCCGCCGCCTGCCGGGTCAGCAGGACATGGCCGTCGATCACCGCCGATTGAATCTGCCCCGTACCTCCGAGGTCGCTTTTGCCACCGTTCTGCGCGCTCTTTCCGCTCGGCCCATTCTGCGCAAATTGCGCTCGTATGCGGTCGCCCTCCGCCGTCTGACGGGTTCCTGCGGCGTTGGACTGCTGCAGGCTGGCGTGGCCCACGCCGGTCATCGCTTTGAGCACCGAGTTGGGGCCGAACTCGCCGGTCACCTCATCGGCGGAGAGGCGCGAGGGCTCAGCAGGCGAGGCGCCGCGCTGGCTTTCTCCCGTGACCACCACGCCTTCGACGCCGTGAATCGTGGCCGGCTCGGCCTGGCCCTTGCCATTGTCGCGGAACTCGACATCCGCCACGGGCGACTTCCAGGTGCGGCGGACCTTGAGCGGGCCGAGCGCGGCCTCGCTCACCTGCTCGCTGGCCATCTCCACACCCCGCTCCAGGTGCGCGTGCCTGAGCTCGCCCCTAGCCGTGAAGTCGAGCTCCGCGGTGGGCGAACTCGCATGCACCTGCCGCATCGAACCGCCGTTCGGCGCGGCCCGCGTCGAATCCATTTGGACGCCGCCCTCGAGACGACCGTGCCGGGGCTGGTTATGCTGGTCGAATTCCATTTGCCCGGTGGGCGCGGCTAGGTGTGCGCCATTGGCCGTCAACAGGTTGAAGCCATTCCGCGCATCCAGCCGCACCGCCGAACCATCGTCGCGGAACAGAATGTCGGCGTCGCCGGCCGAGGCTTCCGCGCCCCGGTAGCCGGCGGTGGCCTCATGCAGGCGGCCGAGATGCGTGTCGCGCGCAAACTCGGCGTGCTGGGCGCGGATCACCACCGTGTCTCCGTTGCGCTCGGTGTTCAGCTCGACCGCCCGGTCCAGCACCAGGAGCCCTAGCTTCGAGTCGTAGGAGGCTCCCAGCGAGCTGCCGCTTCCCTGCACCATGGTGAAATCCGCGTGCTGGGCCGTGGTGGCAACGCCGCTGGCGGTGTCGAAGACAAGCCCGCTGGTCTTGACGTGAATCTCGCCGCGCTCGGCCGTCGCGGCCACCGCGGCCAGGGGCGTCGCCTTGCCCTTCTCCACCTTCGCGGCGGTCGCCTTGGGCGCGATGGCCGGCGCCACGCCGGGACGCATCAGAGTAATTTCCACTGGCCCCGCGGCCTGCGCCTTGCCGCTCTGCTTGTCGTAGTCGAACTCGGCGCCCTCGATGCGATCGACGCGGCTGCCGTCCTCGCCATAGAGCTCGATCTGCACATCTTTCAGAATGGCGTGGTTGTTTTTGTATTGCGAAGCCTTGGAGGCGTGAATCCGGTAGCGCGAATGGCCGCCGAAGGCGTGGTCGAGAGTGAAGCCGCTGGCGTCGGAGGTGATGTTGAGGCCGAGTCGATGGGGGATTTCGGCGGGGTTAAACCGGCTCTTCAGCTTGCCCCGCGCCAGGAACACAACCAGCGCCGCCAGCAGCAGGACACCTGCCAGGAGAACCAGCGTCCGCAACCGCTCAATGGTGATTCGCACGCTCAGTTGAACACCCCGAGGCGCGCCGCCAGTCGCTGCGCCAGGCTCTCGCCCAGTTCGCTCCAGAGCAGTCGCGCCGTCGCTCCCGAGGCTTTCTCGACAGCCGAGGTAAGCTCCACCAGTTGCCGGACATTCTCTTCCACATGCCGCGCCGCCACGGAGTCCAGCTCGACGCCTTCTTCCAAAAACGGCGCATCCGTGCCGAAGTCCACGCGGATGTGCCCGTCGGCCTCGTATGCGCCGTCGTCGAACAGCGGCCCGTAGCCGGTGACGCGCACCAGGCGCGGAGCACGCACCCAGCGCGCTACGAGGTTCGATGGGGCATCGAACTCCCACAAACTCCAGCCAATCTGAAACTCATAGGCGTAGTCGTCGTGCAGCAGTTCGAGAGCCTCTTCGACAGCCAGGCGAGGCTCCGCGCCGAGAATCGGGACCGCGCCGCCAGCGCCGCCGCTTCCCCCACTGACGCGACGGCCGTAGACCTGCTGCAGCACCGGCGTCTCGCTCCAACTGACCGGCCAGACGGTGGCGGAATAGACCCGGTCTTCGCCGCCGTTTGCGGCAAAGGCCCCCAGTACCGCAGTCAGCTTCCCAGCCAGTTCGTCCAGGCGCAGGTTCGGGTACCACAGACTCAGATAAAGCGTGTCGGACATCTCTCTAAGATTGTAGACGTGCGGGAGGAGCCGAAGATGCGAACAGAACTGCCCACGCAGCCGAATGGCGCCTCGATTCGAGCCTGTCGAAAGAATCGATTCCGGGGATGGCTGGAGGGGGATCGTGCTCTCCCACCCATTCGCAAAAGGCGCGAATGGATGGGGCACGGAGCGTTTGAGGCGGGTTGACGGGGGACAGATTCCGGTTTTTGGGACTAGTTCTTAGAGTCTATTCGCGGATAAGCTCTTAGTCCCCGCTTGCGATCTTCTCCAACTGCGCGAGGTGGTTCAGGTCGTGTCCGGCCATGGTTTCGACTAAGGTCTGGAAGGTCATCGTCCCCCGCTCCGGATGCGTCACCGGCCGCTCGGCCGCCTGCGGCAAAGCCAGCCCGATCAGCCGCAGATTCCAGCCGCGCAAGGACGAGAACACGCCCATCGCCTGGCCCGGCGAGACGCCGGTATAGGTTGCCGCCCACTTGTCCTGATCGAAAGGCTGGATGGTCGGCGCGTCCTCAGCCAGCGTCTGCCGCAGACGGAAAGCGAAGACCAGCTCGCAATCGGCCAGGTGGGCCACGATCTGGGCAGGGCTCCACTTGCCCGGCGCAGGCGGCGTGTTGACCTTTTCAGCGCTCATCGCGGTGAGCAACTGGTTGATCGCCCCGGCCGTCGCGGAAAGAATCGCCTCCAACGGCTGGCCATCGAGAAACTTGCCGTAAGGATTCAATGCACTCATCGCAAAACCTCCTTCAGCTATTCGCTATTAGCTCTCAGCTTGCACCTTTTTGCTGTTCCCCGATCTCTGTTCCCGGTTCCCTGTTCCCTGTTCCCTGTCTTACAGATACTGATCCACCATGCGCATCCAGGTCGGCCAGTCGTGGGAGTTGTGGGAGTCCCACACGAACAGCTTGTGGGGAATGCCTTTGGCGCTCATGATGCCGTCGAGGCGCTGGTTCTGGCCCAGGCACTGGTCGTCCCAGCCGGTGGCCAGCACGTAGCTCGAACGCCGGTAGCGGTCGAGGAACCACGCATCGCCGAGGTTGGGCAGAAAGTCCATGGGCTGGTTGAAGTAGCAGTCCTGGTCGTAGTAGCCGCCGAGGAAGTTGCGCAGGTCGAAAGCGCCGCTCATGGACAGGAAGCCGGTAAACACATCCGGATGCTTGAGCGCCACGTTGACAGCGTGGAAGCCGCCAAAGCTGCATCCGAGCGAGACCAGGTGGGGGTCGCGATTCTTCTGGCGCAGCAGCGGGACCACTTCGTGGATCAGGTAGTCGTCGTATTGGACGTGGCGGGCAATGCGCCAGCGCGGCGGCACGGCCTTGTTGTACCAGCTCTCCATGTCCACCGAGTCGACGCAATAGACCTGCACCTGGCCGGCGTCGATCTTGCCGCCGAGGGCCCCGATCATGCCGCGGTCTTCAAACTCGTAGAATTTGCCGCCCGAGGTGGGAAACACCACGACCGGCAAGCCCGCGTGGCCAAAGACCAGCAATTCCATATCGCGGCCCAGCCGGCTCGAATACCACTTGTGATACTCACGATTCATGTTGCCCCCGCCGTTCCCTGTTCCCTGACCCCTGAACCCTGTTCCCTGCTTTTTTGGAGAACCGTCAATTTCTTGTTAATGTAACAGCCTGGGTTGGTGATTTTTCCGCTGCTCGACTGACCGCGGCCAATCCACGCGCCGATACAACCATCAAGGACCGCAAGGCTTGCATCTGGAACCCCACACCCCGGACGACACCCCCTGGGCGCACCTGCCCAAGGGCTTGCTGGCGGCGCCCGACTCGACGCCCCACCCGCGGCTGCGGCTGCATCGGGCCTTTCCCTCGGTTTACCTGCCTGACAAGCGCGACCTGATCGTCTACCTGCCGCCCGGCTACGACCACCATCCGGACAGCACCTACCCCGTGCTCTACCTCCAGGACGGCCAGAACCTTTTCGACCCGCGCACCTCGTTCATTCCCGGCCAGACCTGGGAGGTGCGCGAGCAGGCCGACGCGGCCATTCGGGCCGGCGACGTGGAGCCGCTGATCATTGTCGGGATTTACAACACCGGCGACCGGCGGCTGGCCGAGTACACGCACGAACGGGATTGGCAGAGGGGGGGCGGAGAGGCCGCACAGTACGGACTGACGCTGACGCGGGAGATTCTGCCCTGGATCGCGACGCAGTACCGGGTGCGCACCGACCGCGACTCGACCGGCCTGGGCGGGTCGTCGCTGGGCGGGCTGGTTTCGCTTTACTTAGGCCTGCGCTACGCCACCTGGTTCGGCAAACTGGCCGTACTTTCGCCCAGCGTCTGGTGGAACCACAAGAGCATCCTCGGCTACGTGAATGAGCACGCGCCGGGAATCTGGGACCGGCCGCGGTTGTGGCTGGACGTAGGCGACAAGGAAGGCCGGCGCAGCGTCCACGACGTGGAGACCCTGAACCGGCGGCTGAAAGCCAACCACTGGAGGCCGGGCGAAACCCTGCACTTCGAGAAGGTTCACGGCGCCACGCACGACGAACCAAGCTGGGCGCGGCGGGTGAGGCCGCTGTTACGATTCTTGTTCCCGGCTCAAGAGATGTCCGATCGAGGAATATAATGAATTAGCTGGACGGCATTTTCCTGGAGGTTGAGCCATGGCCGCAGCGATTTCACCGCCGACCCACCCATTCTTCGAGGAGATCGACCGCCTGTTCTACAATTACCGGCTCGCACAGTTGAACCGCCGGTATTACACAGTGCTGCTCGCTCGCATCAAGAGCTTGAACCTCTGGACGCAAGTGTTTATCGGTTTGCTGTCAGCCGCGGCCGCCGCGCTGATCAGCTTGGCCCTCGCGTTCCACAATTCGACCGACGTTCTCGCCAAGTGGGCAGCCGTCTCATCGGCAATTGCCTTTGTCCTGTCCGTGGCGGCGCCGGTATTTGGATGGAACGAGAGCATCGACGATTTCACCACCCGCATTCATGCCTGGCACTATGCCGAACGGCAACTGGAGTCGGCACTGCGCTTTCTTCGTCACTCCGCGCAGACAAAGCGCGACGCGGAACTGCAGGTCCAGTTTGCCGACGAGGCATTCGGCGTTGCAAACAACTACCCCGACACCGGCAGACAGGACATGAAACTTACAAAGGAGCTCCGGCTTGAAGTTGAAAAGGCGATTCCGGCCAACTACGTCTGGACGGCCCTATGAGTGACGAAAAATTCGGATTCATCCTGCCGGACGAGCCATTTCCCGCGGCGGACCCTCCTCCTCCCCCAACCGCTGCTCCGGAGAAGCCGAAAGGAATGGAGACGGGGTCGGTTAAGTGGTTCAATGACGCCAAGGGATTCGGTTTCATTGAGCGCAAGGAGGGCGAAGATGTGTTTGTGCATTTCTCCGCCATCCAGGAGAGTGGATTCAAGAGCCTGAAGGAAGGGCAAGAGGTGGAGTTCAAAGTTGTGAAGGGACCAAAAGGCCTGCAGGCCGAAGACGTGAAGCCGCTTTGAGCAGGAAGACAAGGGGTGCGAATGGCTGCGGGGGCGAATTTGGCCTAAGTGGCTATATCTACATAGTTTCGCAGGCGGCGTCCTGAAATATGGTTACCCCAAATGCAAAGGCTCCGGATTGATTACCGGAGCCTTTGTATTTGCAGAACGCCTTTTCCTTGCCTGAGGCGAGCCCTACCGCGTTCCCTCGTCCAGCTCGTCGATCTCCTTTTGCAGCTTGCGGGCCGCGTTGCTGTTCAACCTCGCGATGCCGAAAGAGATGGCGGCGAAGAAGATCGCTTCGGGCACAACGATGAAAGATGGATGCTTCAAGTGGCCTGGATTGGCGCGGAAAAAGGCCACCAACAGCATGGCCATGCCGGGAATCAGCGGCCCCAGATACCAGCGCCAAACGCTGTTCAACGCGTCGCGCTGCCGTTCCAGCTCACGCCGTTTGTACTCCACGTAGCTGGAGAGCCCCACATCGCCGGGCAGCGGACTCCACGATGCCCGGGCGTGCAACTGCCACGCCAGGAAACAGATGCCCGCGATCATCAAGGCGAAGCCGATGCGCACAAGCAGATCGCCGGCCCGCCAGAACTCGAAGCCAAAGAAGGCCACCATCACCACCGATGCTACGTACTCGCGCGCGTTCCTACCTTGAATCCTGCGTTGAAACTTTCCCGCACTTGCCTGTACTTCCGCAACTGACATACGCACTCCTTCCGTCTTTTGGCCCTGCCAAAGCTCTTTCAATTCCTGAACCTTTGGGGATTCATCGTTCATCGCGTTCTCCCTCCTGGAAGCGGCGGGCCTGGAAACGACGAGAGAGGACCTGCTTGATCCTGTGAATCTTGGTGGCCACATTCCGCGCCGACAAGCCGATAATCTCCGCGGTCGAGGCCGCATCCATGCCTTCCAGGTAGGCCACCATCACCTGCCTGTCCAGCGGCCTGAGCTGCTCAATCAATTCGTAGAGCAAGGCGATCTCATCGCGCTGGCCGGCCGCCGCCTCGCCCTCGGTCGTGTCCGGCAACTCCGCCAATTCCTCCAGGCCGACGAAGACCCGCTGCCTGATGCGCATCTGCCGCGTGACATGCGAGGCGGCCGTGTTGTGGGCCACGCGGTAGACCCAGGTGCGCAGCGAACAGCGGCCGTCGAAGCCCTCGAAGCTTCTCCACAGGGCGATCAGAATCTCCTGCACCAGATCGCGGCGGGCGTCGGGGTCGGCCTCGTAGGCACGCGCCAGCCGCTCCAGCGCCGCGCCGTAGATCGCCGCCGCTTCCTCGAATTGACTGTCCCGGCTGTCGTTGGCGTCTTTCACAGGCTGAATCTGCTCCACATCCAAGGTAGTCCCCGGGGGAGGAACTTTCTTACATTCGGGCCTCCATCGCGATTTGCCGCTTGCTCTACCCTGATCATGGCCGGATACTTGTCGGATGACGATACGGCGGAGCCAAATTAATTGCATCCGAGCAGCTTGTGTACTCTTCCTGATCCTTTCCTTCGCATCCGCCTGGTCGCAGCAACCGGAACCTGCACTACAAATCCCCGCGCCAGCAACCGGTTCCGTCATCGGACACGTGGAATGCGGTGAGGCTAAGTTTCCCGGACGCTTTGGCGAGATACGCCTGGTCCCAAGACCCGCGGATTCGAACTCGGGCCTCGTCGATCAAGCCGCGACATCCAACCCTCCGAAGCCGCAATTGCAGATTGTGCTGGGGCACACGGGCCTGGACGGCGGCTTCCGTATGGATGGCGTGCCTGCGGGCGATTATCTTGCGATTGCTCGGATGCCGGGGTATGTAGCGCCCGGTACATCGTCGAATTTGTTCGCCACCGACGACCAACTCAAGCGTCTGATTGTGTCGGTGCCGACCGTCCAAGTCGTTGCAGGCCAGGTCACGAGCGTGAATCTGACGCTGCGACGTGGAGCCGCGATATCGGGGCGGGTACAGTTTGCGGATGGCAGCCCGATGGTTGGAGCGTCTGTTGGATGGGAGCTGGCCGAAGCGAATCTTGCTATAGAGTCCATCCGCATGACGAAATCTTCCTCACTCCAGCGAACCATGATGACCCTCGAGATATTTAATGATCGGAGTCAGCAGGTTGTGACTGACGAAGAGGGACGCTACCGCATCTTTGGTCTTTCGCCCGGCAACTACATCGTAAGCACGGGCATTGCCTCGCAACTTACCTCGGCGGCGCAGGTCATTCTGAGCGACGGCAGCAGCCCTGAGCCGAGTCGGCGAGTGAACCCGTACCCTGAAATCACAACCGTTTATGCACCGGGAGTTTTTCGCCGCGGCGACGCCAAAGTCATCGAGATCCGCGGGAGCGAGCAAGTAACAAACGCGGATGTGAAGGTCGATCCGAGCGGGCTGCGCACGGTAAGGGGCAGGGTCCTTGCCGGGGAGGATCGCCATGTGCCAAGCCAGGCGATGGTTCGCATTCAGGAGGACGGCGGCAAGGAACCCTTCAAGTTCATCATGATCGAAGAGGACGGCTCCTTCAAGATCGACTACCCTTTGCCGGGCAACTACACACTGCAGGTGACTGGCGTCGATGAAGAGAGGAGCACGGCCAATCCGCCCGACGCGCCGGCCTTCTCTCGGCGGTACCAGTTGGCGAAGCTGCCCGTCGTGGTCGGCGGCCGGGACGTGGTTGTGGCCGATGTGCTGCTAAGCGCGCTCAAGCCGGGAGAGAAGGAAGAGTACCCGCAGTGAGACCGCGATCGCCACGACGCAGATCTCCGGGAACCCCGGGTTCTGAAGCAATCGGCCCTTGGAGCGAACCGGCCCCTCTCGGGCCCCCAAAACTTGCCCCCAACCCCTTTTTCGGCGATACTTAGATGTTGAGTCTTGTGTGGCCGGGCGCACATGCCGGGCCGTTTGTTTTCGCCCGCGCGCCAGAAGAAACACCGCCGCTGGCCGGAATAGCCCCTGAGACCGACAGAGCACTGGATTCTGAAAGGAACCGTATCGCCGTGGTGATGATTCGTTTGGCGCGTTTCGGCGCCCGCAAGCAGCCCT
>JARLGE010000232.1 GCA_031296215.1 Occallatibacter sp. | reverse complement strand
TTGGCCGGTCAGTTTACGGCTGCCCTGTTTGCCGCAAACTACTTCTACGTGGTCGGCGCGATTATGGTCATTTCCGGGATCTTGCTGCTGGCGAATCGCTTTGTGGGCCTGGGCCTGACGCTGCTCGGTCCCGTACTGTTCAACATTCTGACCTATCACTTGCTGCTGAATCCGGGCGGTATTGGGATGGGTGCGTTTGCGACCCTTCTTTGGCTGCTGGTTGCGTGGCAGCATCGCAAGGTGTTTGAACGGCTCTTTGCGGCGCGGCTGGAAGAATGAGGCAGGGCAATTGCATGATCGATCTTTGTTGCTGTCTTCGCTTCCACGTGCCGCCAAAATTTCAGTGGTACTGCCTTCTTCCCGTAGGGAAGACGTGAAAATAGCCCAGGGTGTAGCGCAGCGAAACCCTGGGGTAACAGCCAAAATATCGTCTCGCGTCCCGGAGGGCCGCGTCGAAACCCGACCTCGCAACTCAACCATGTTCATGCGATTGCCCTGAAGAATGAAGGTGTCTCCGCTGAGCGGGCGGGACGGCTGACTACAATAAAAGCAGCGATGATCCAGTACCTCTATCTAGGCCGCGTGCCCTACGACGAAGCCCTCAGCCTCCAGTCCGAGCTGGTAGCCCTCCGTCTCCAGGGCCGCGTAGACAACGTCCTGCTTCTCCTCGAGCATCCCCCCGTCCTCACCTTGGGTCGCAACGCCAACCGCTCCAACATTCTGGCCTCCGACCAGCTCCTTGCCACCCGCGGCGTCACCCTCCACGACATCAACCGTGGCGGTGACGTCACCTATCATGGCCCCGGTCAACTCGTCGGCTACCCCATCTTCGACCTCCGCAGCCTGCACAACCCCAACGGCGGCCGCCTGGGCCCGGTCGACTTCGTCCGCATGATGGAAGAAGCCCTCATCCGCCTCTGCGCCGTTTTCGCCGTCCCCGCCGGCCGCATCCCCGGCTTAACAGGCGTCTGGTGTCCCGCGAACGGCAGCACTTTGGACGAGAGTCTTGCCAAAACGGACGAAGGCCACCGTGGAGGAGAGAAGAAGATCGCCGCCATCGGCATTCACGTCTCCCGCGGCATCACCTCCCACGGATTCGCCTTCAACCTGACCACCGACCTCGCCGACTTTAAGCTGATTGTTCCCTGCGGCATCGCCGACCACTCGGTCACCAGCCTGAAAGACGAGATGCAGGTCCGGGGAGCCGCCGAGTCAACCGAACTGCCTACTCTGGAATCGCTGGCCCATCAGGCCGCGCGCCAATTCGGCCAGGTCTTTGGCCAGCAAGTGCTTGCCGTTGAAAGCCTCGCCGCGCTCCGCGCCCAGGCCGCCGCTGCAAAACAGCCAGATTTTCCCGCGCAAGACACCCCACTCCAGGTCCCCTCAGAGGTCCAGCGACTCATGCACACAAAGGATCGTCCCATTCCGGCCTGAGAGCCCAAAAAGCTGCCGCGATTTATAATCCGGCAGGAACCGCCCGAACAAAGGCACACCGAATTGCGGAGAGAAGGACTCATGCCAACCGACGTAATCATGCCCCAGATGGGCGAGTCGATCGTTGAAGGCACCATCACCAAATGGCTCAAGAAGCCGGGCGACCGTGTCGAGAAGGACGAGCCGCTCTTCGAGATCTCCACCGACAAGGTCGATGCCGAGATTCCCTCGCCCGCCGCCGGCATTCTCACCGAGATCAAGACTCCCGAAGGCGCAACCGTCGGCATCAACACCGTAGTCGCCGTCATCGGCGGTGCCGCTCCAGCCTCAGCCCAGGCCACCCCTCCTGCGCAGGCGCCCGAGCCCCACAAAACAGCAATCGGAACAGACGTAGTGATGCCTCAGATGGGCGAGTCCATCGTTGAAGGCACCATTACCAAATGGCTCAAGAAGGTCGGCGACCAAGTCGAGAAAGACGAGCCGCTTTTCGAGATCTCCACAGACAAGGTTGATGCTGAGATTCCTGCCCCCGTCGCCGGCTTGCTCACTGAGATCAAAGTCGCGGAAGGCGCCACCGTCGGCATTAACACCGTAGTCGCAGTCATCGGCGGCTCTGGCGCACCGGTGTCCGCCGCCATCCCCGCGGCAACTCCAGCAGTCGCACCCCTCGCGCCGCAAGCGCAGCCGACCGAACCGCAGGTGCACCCAGCCCCGAGCGGCCTTCCTCTTCGCTCTTCGCCCCTGGTCCGCCGCATCGCCAAAGAGAACAGCCTCGACCTCAACCAGATCTCCGGCACCGGCTCCAATGGACGCATTACCAAGGAAGATGTCCTCCGCCACCTAAGCCAGCACGGCCCCGGCAGCGCACGTCCTGAAATTTCCACCGCCCCACCGCCGCTCACAGGCGACTTGGTCCCCATGACCAGGATGCGCGCCATCATCGCCGAGCGCATGGTTGAGAGCGTCCGCACCAGCCCTCACGTCCACACCGTCTACAAGATCGACATGACCCGCATCGTCCGTCTCCGCGAGCGCGAGAAGCCCGGCTTCCAGCAGCGTAACGGCGTCAATCTCACCTACATGCCCTTCATCGCCACCGCCGCCATCGAGGCCCTGCGCCGCTTCCCCATCGTCAACGCCTCGCTGGAAGGCACGTCCATCCGCTACCACCAGAACATCAACCTCGGCATTGCCGTGGCGCTCGAATGGGGCCTGATCGTGCCCGTCATTCGCCAGGCCGAGCAGCGCAGCTTCGTCGATCTGGCTCGCTCCATCGCCGACCTCGCGAGCCGCGCCCGCAC
>JARLGE010000231.1 GCA_031296215.1 Occallatibacter sp. | reverse complement strand
TGCGCGTCGAGGTCGACGCCAAGTTCGGCGGCGCCCTGGATTACGTCGCCGCGATTCACGCCACGGGCGAAGGCTTTGTCCTTCATCTTCCTGCGCACGCCGGCAACTTCCACGTCGGCGATGGACTTGGTGGGCTTGACCAAGGCGCAGGCGGTGAGGAAGCCGGCCAGCTCGTCGCAGGCAAAGAGGCACTTGTCCAGATGCGTGACGCGGGGGACGCCGGAGTATTCGGCGTGGCCGAGAATGGCGGTGCGCAGCGCGAGGGGCCAGCCGAGGCGCTCGAGCTCGCGGACGCCGACAAAGGGATGCTCCTCGCGGCTGGGATGGCGCTCGTAGTCGAAGTCGTGGAGCAGGGCGGTGGTGGAGTAAAGCTCGAGCAGGGCGGCTCGGGCTTCGCCGGTGAGGCCGAGTCGGTCGGCCTCCGCCTCGCCGCAGGCCGCCACGCAGGCTTCCACGGCCAGCGCATGCTTGCGCAGGCTCTCGCTTTGGGTCCACGCAGTGAGCAACTGCCAGGCCTGGGCGCGGGTGTAGGGATCGGATTGGGAAGCAATCGGGTCGCCGTTGGACATGGGAAAACATTTCTCCTTGTTGCTTCATTTGGTTCGTGCTTATTCGGGTTATTCCGAGTATTATGGGGAAATCTTAGGCGGGGTTCTGTTTTGAGCCTAAGTTTCTACTTGACAATTATGGTTCGCATCCCGGAAAGTAGCAAACATCGCGGTGTTGAAAAGCACCCCGGAGGGTCAGCTCTGGCGCTCCGCACACGACCGATGGCAACCACCCCAGTGAGCGTGGAAACTCGTGAGGTTGTGCGCTGTGATTTTTGCAGCCTCGTGCAATACCGGACCAGCAACTCCCTTTGCAGAAAATGCCACCGTCCTCTGGACATGGAAGAGCCGGCGCATCCCGTTCTGCAACTGGTGCCCAACCCGGCATCGCCGCCTTCGGCCGAGGCGGGCTTGCAGGTGGCCGGGCAGGTGCGCGACATTCGCAAGGCGCGCCACCTGAGCCAGCGGCAACTGGCCGGGCGGATGCAAGTGCCCCGGACCTACATCTCGAAGATCGAAAACGGCAAGGCGATTCCGACGCTGGGTTCGCTGGAGCGGTTGGCCCACGCTCTCGATGTGGACATCAGCCAGCTGGTCAGGGACTCACGCAGCGTGCGCGACGAGGAAGTGGCGGCCATCTTTGCCGACCCGTTCCTGGCCGAGGTTGCGGGGCTGCTCTCGCAACTGGAGCCGATGCACCGGACGCTGTTGCTGGGCGCGGTGCGCGACTCTGCCCTGGGCCGCCGCCGCTCCGCCTGACGTTTCCGGCCGGGAGCCCAGGGGCTGCCGGCCTGGCGCCGCCCGCCCGCCGTCGACGCTGGCGGGTTGGCCGTGCAATTGTGGTGCGCACGCGCTTGTGTGCCGGGTGCGATTGCAGCGCATGGGCGCATGTGCTAGGGTCGATGGTGCTGCACCTTCGCTCGCGGCACGAGCTCCAGTTCGCGGGCCGAGGCTCCGGCAGTTGGGTTCAAAGGCTCAACCATCCCGAGCGGCAGGAAGGGGCAAGAGCGCCCTGGCCTGCGGCGCCAGCGTTTGGCTTGACCCCTGGACCCCGATCTGAAGATGCCGCTGGAGCAACGTCGAGGGGAGTTCTTTGTATTCATCTGGCACGCTGCGCATCCAAGAGCTGACCGCGGAGGAGCGCGCCGTTTACGCGACGCTCAAGCCGGAGCGTCTGCCTGACCACGTGGCCATCATCATGGACGGCAACGGGCGCTGGGCCGGGCATCGCTCGCTGAAGCGGTTCCTGGGCCATCAGCAGGGCGCCAAAAGCGTGCAACTGGTGACGGAAACAGCCTCGCGCATCGGCCTTCCCTGGCTGACGCTCTACGCGTTTTCCCTGGAAAACAACCTGCGCCGGCCGCGCGCGGAAGTGAACTTCCTGATGCGGCTGCTGAAGAGCTATCTGGAAAGCAACGTGCAGCGGATGATGGACAACAACATTCGCATCCGCTATATCGGGCGGACCCATGAGCTGCCTCCCGAGGTGCAGGACAGGATGGCCTGGGCGGCCGAGGCCACGGCGCGCAACACCGGCACCACGCTTACGCTGGCCTTGAACTACGGCGGCCGCTCGGAACTGGTGGACGCCTTCCGCGGCCTGGCGGCGGAGATGAAGCTCAAGCACCTGAGCCCGGACCGCATCGGCGAAGAGGACATTCACCGCCATCTCTATACGGCGCACATGCCGGACCCGGACCTGCTGATCAGGACCTCGGGCGAGATGCGGCTGTCGAATTATCTGCTGTGGCAGGTGGCGTACACCGAAATCTTCGTCACCGAGCGTCTGTGGCCGGACTTCCGCGGCATTCATCTGCTGGAGGCGATTGCCGACTTCCAGCGCCGCGAGCGGCGTTACGGCGGCCTGGGCGAAGGCTCGGGCGAAGGCGCGGGCGAGGCGGACGAAGAGGCCGAGCGCTACAAGATCGCCGCGGGCTAACACTTTGGTGCGCTGGGCTGCGACCTCGGTTTCTCCAGGCTCATTACCTTCGATGTTCCCTTCCGCGTTTTTCCGTGTACAACCTTCAGTCTGGCGGCGGATATTGACGATCTGAAGGTGGAGGTCGCGAATCCCTTGGTGAAAGAACAGAAGGCGGAAACAGAAGAGAATTCCGCGGTAAAAATGCAACGGTTGGCGGAGGAGAAGCGTTTCCGCCTGAAGGAAGCCATGGCGCAGCGCGGCGGCGGCGAGGCATTTCTGCACTGGCTGCGGTCGAACGAAGGCAAGCAGACCTGAGGGCGGCGGTCTGCCTCATGCGCGGAAAGCCTGCGAAGCGGAGCTCAACCGGGAAGCCAAGCAATCATTTTAATTTCAATCAGTTCCATCATGAACTGGCGCAGGCAGCGGCCGTTCTCCGGCCCTCGCGCCGGCACAACCGCCGCTCCGGCAGTGTATTCTCACCCTTGTGAAACGCGTCCTTACAGCCCTGGTCTTGATCCCGCTGGTCCTGCTGCTGGTGTTCCTGGGGCCGCGCTGGCTGGTGGTGCTCTGTGTGGCCGCGCTGGCGGGGCTGGCTGCCTGGGAGTATCTGGGCCTGGCGGAACTGGGCGGCGCCAAGCCGCCGCGCGTCGCCGTAGTGGTGGCGATCACGGTGCTCTTTGCCGGCTCCTCCGAGTATCCTGACTTGACGACGGCTACCTTCGGCATGCTGAGCCTGGCCTTGCTGGTCTACTGCGCCTTCCGCTCGCCGGCCGAGAGGGTGATGGCGGATGCGGCGGTCTCGGTCTTCTGCCTGATGTATGTGGGCCTGACCCTGCTGGTGTTGCCGGCGCTGCGCGAAGAGGCCAATGGGCCCTCGCTGCTGGCGTTTCTGTTCTGCGTGGTGTGGGCAGGGGACATTGTGGCGCTTTACGTTGGGCGGGCCTGGGGGCGGCACAAGCTGGCGCCCCGCCTCAGTCCAAACAAGACCTGGGAGGGCGCCGTGGGCTCGGTGGCCGGCAGCCTGCTGGCGGCGGGCGGCCTGTTGGCCCTGGCCGACTGGTTCACCCAGTGGAACTCGGCCAAACTCTCCTATCCGGATGAGTTCTGGTACTGGCTGGTGCTGGCGGTGGTGGTGAATGTGGCGGCGCAGGTCGGGGATCTGGCGGAGTCGGCGCTGAAACGATCGGTCGGGGCGAAAGACTCCGGGACGCTGCTGCCCGGCCACGGCGGGGTCTTGGACCGCATCGACGCGTTGCTGGTGGCAGCGCCGGTGCTTTGGTACGCGCAACTGCTTCACCAGCGGTTTTGAAGAGCAGCTTCCAGCTTTTAGCTCTGAGCCCGTGTTCGGCCTTTTCCGCACTTCTGCCGGAAACCAGAAAGGGGTGGGGCAATGTCCCGCTTTGGAAGAGCCCGATCAAGGGCAGGTCAGTTGTGCTGTCGCGGCAACCCTTCCGCATCCCGGGCCACAGGCAGACTCCGTAGTACACTCGGGGCCCTTGGAGCCATAAGCTGGATCCCATGCGAAAACCGTGTAAGTTCCGTGTACTCCGCCGGCGCAGGCCGCCAGCCCCGTACCGGAAACCGTGACGTCGCTGGTAGGACTTCCCTCGGTACACGCTCCCCAGATGGCGCTTTGCGGCGTTACCGTGGCCGGCGTCGTGTTCCAGTGGCCCGTGGCCGTAAATTGCACGGGCGAGCCGTTTGCGCGGGCGCTTGCCGGGCCGATGCTGAGAGATTCCAGTTGCCGAGTGCCGGCAATGCACCCGGCGATTGCCAAGGCCGCCGCCGGCGCCACGCAGACCAACATAAAAGGAGATCTTTTCATAACGTTCCCCCCTCGCCCGCAAGTATAGACGGAGACTCTGGGCCGTTGAGGCAGGGCAGAAGTCTTTTGGGCAGGAAGCTTCCGACGGATCGATGCCCTTCCAAATCCTCGCAAGCGCGAATGTCCGGTGACCCCCATCAACTAAACTGGAACCAAGCGTCAACGCCATTTCATCGCCGCTTCGGGCGCGAGCCAAAGGCGTGAATCGCGGCGGCCCGCAGCGACTTGATGACCTAAAAGCCGACAGTTAGGAGCTGTTTTGAAACGACTCGCTATTCTCGGTTCCACCGGCTCCATCGGGCGGAGCGCCCTCTCTATCGTCGGGCAGTTTCCCGACCGCTACCAGGTGGCCACACTTGCTGCCGGGCGCAACCTTGACGAAGCGTACGCTCAGGCCGCGCGCTGGCGGCCGAAGATGGTTTCCCTCGCAACCGAAGAGCTGGCCGGCGCCCTCGCGGCCCGTCTTCGCACAGCAGGCGTCAGCGGCGTCGAAGTGGTTCACGGGACAGAAGGGACGGTGGCCTGCGCAACCCATCCCGAGGCGGATTTTGTGGTCTCGGCCATTGTCGGCGTGGCGGGCCTGGAGGCTACGCACGCGGCCATTCTTGCCGGCAAGCCGGTGGGCCTGGCCAACAAGGAGTGCATGGTGGCCGCGGGCGAGATTCTCACCCGCGCGGCGCTTGAGCGCAACGTCCCCATTCTGCCCATCGACAGCGAACACAACGCCGTCCACCAGTGCCTGCGGGTGGGCGCTCACGGCGAGGTGAAGACCATCTGGCTCACCGCCTCCGGCGGTCCGTTCCGGCAGCTTGCGCTGGAGCAGTTTGCGACAATCACGCCCGAGCAGGCGCTCAAGCATCCCACCTGGGTGATGGGCCGCCGCATCACCATCGACTCGGCCACCATGCTGAACAAGGGCCTGGAGGTCATCGAAGCCTGCCGCCTGTTCGATGTGACGCCGGCCCAGGTCCGCGTCACGGTGCACCCGCAGTCAACCGTCCACTCGCTGGTGGAATTCATCGACGGCTCCATCCTGGCGCAGATTTCGGTGACGGACATGCGGCTGCCCATCCTGTACGCGCTGGCCTACCCGGAGCGGCCGGCCTCCACGATGACCTTTGACCTGGGCGCGCTGCGGCACCTGGAGTTCGAGCAGCCGGACTTTGAGCGCTTCCCCTGCCTGCGGCTGGCCTTCGAGGCGGCGGAAAAGGGTGGAGCGCACTGCATTGCACTGAACGCGGCCGACGAGGTAGCCGTGGAGGCCTTTCTCGCCCGCCGCATCCCCTTTATGGGAATCCCGCGTACAATTGAAAGAGTGCTCGCCGCCACTCCAGAGGCCCATCCTGCCACCATTGCAGAGGTGCTCGCCGCGGACCGGGAGGCGCGTCAATCAGCAAGTGCGCTTTTAATTTGAAGTTCCTTGCCTTGGTGCTGCGCTCGATCGAAGGATAAACCGCCAATCTATGCATGAGTTTCTGGTTTCTGTTGTCGCTTTCATCGTTCTTGTCGGCGTGATGGTGGTGGTGCATGAGTTCGGCCACTTTGCCGTGGCCAAGCTGTGCGGCGTTCGCGTCGAAGCGTTTTCCGTGGGGTTCGGTCCGCGGCTGTTCGGTGTCAAGTACGGCGACACCGATTACATGGTCTGCCTGCTGCCCCTGGGTGGCTACGTGAAGATGACCGGCGAGACGCCGGAACCGATCACCGGAAACGGGGACGAGGCGGCCGCGAGCGACCTGGCCAACGACCCCGGCTCCTTCACCGCGCATCCGCGCTGGCAGCGCATGCTGATTGGCGTGGCCGGCCCGGTAGCCAACTTCCTGCTGGCGTTTGTGATCATGCTGGGCTACTTCGCATGGATCAACGAAGTGCCGCGGCACGAGGTGAAGACGACCACCATCGAGTGGGTGGTCGCGGGCACGCCCGCCGCCGAGGCAGGCTTCCAGCCGGGCGACCTGATCCAGCACTTCGACAACGTCGACAATCCCGACTGGGACCAGGTGAACCAGCGCGCAGCGCTCAACCAGGGCCAGACGGTGCCGGTCACGGTCCAACGGGGCGGGCAGACTGTCGCGCTTACGCTGCGCCAGCCTTCCGAGCTGAAGGGGCGGCAATTCGATCTGACCGATATGGGCCTGATTCCGGAGTTTGTCCCCGGCCCGATCGGCGTCGAGCACGTGACTCCCGATACGCCCGCCGAGCAGGCGGGCCTGCGCGACGGGGACGCCATCCAGGCGGTGGACGGCCATGCCTTTCATACGGTGCAGTCGCTGCTGGCTTACATGCAGAGCGGAGAGGGCAAGGCGATCTCCTTGAGCGTGGTGCGCAACGGCCAACTTCTGCCGCCGATCATCGCTCACCCGGCCAAGCTGGACAAGGGCTGGAAGCTGGGCTTTGTGCCCAAGCCCGTTCCCTTTGCCTTGAATCCGCTGCCCTGGAATGAGGCGGCCATCAAGTCCGAAGCGTTCTGCGCCGACAACTCTTCGCTGATTGTCGAGGTGCTGCAGCGGCTGTTTACGCGCAGAGTCTCCATCTCTCAGCTCGCCGGGCCGGTGGGGATTGCGCGCATGGCCGGCGACGCCGCGGAGACCAGGGGCTGGCTGCCCAAGCTGGGCCTGGCCTCGGCCATCAGCCTCAACCTCGGCATTCTCAACCTGCTGCCCTTCCCCATTCTGGACGGCGGGCTCATTCTGCTGCTGATGATCGAGAGCGTGATCCGGCGCGATATCGGCGTGCAGATCAAGGAGCGCATCTACCAGGCGGCGTTCGTGGTGCTGGTGGCTTTCTTCGCCTTCGTCATCTTCAACGACGTAACCAAGCTGCCGATTTTTTCGCACCTGAAGCCGTGAAGGCAGGGGTCAGGGTTCAGGGGTCAGGTATCAGTCAAAAACACCAGCTGCCGACTTCCGGTCCTGTAACTGACCCCTGATCTCTGAGCCCTGAACCCTGATCTTTGAGCCCTGAACCCTGATCTTTGAGCCCTGAACCCTGATCTTTGAGCCCTGAACCCTGATCTTTGAACCCTGGACCCTGGACCCTGTCTCTCTATGCCTGTCACCACCGAAGTGCGCGTCCGCTACGCCGAAACCGACCAGATGGGCATTGTCTACTATGCCAACTACCTGGTCTGGTTCGAGATTGGGCGCGTGGAGCTGTTGCGCTCGCTGGGCCTTGCCTACAGCCAACTGGAGACCGACCACCAATGCATTCTTCCTGTGATCGAGGCCAGCTGCCGCTACAAGTCCCCGGCCCGCTACGACGACTGCATCCTCATCGAGACGCGGCCCTCGCTGCTGCGAGGCTCGGTCGTCAAGTTCGCCTACCGGATCCTGCGCAAGGGCGCCGACGGCGAAGAAGTGAAGCTATTGGCTGAAGGCGAGACGGTGCACGTGGTGTGCGACGACCAGTTGAACAAGAAACCGCTGCCCGAGGAACATGCGGCGGCGCTGCGCGCGATGATGGCGGAGTAGCGCGGTCGCGGGACGGTAGAAACGGATCAAGGGTATGGCCGGAGCGAAAGACAAAGTCTGGGTGCCTCGGGGACTCCAGTCCACGCGGGTAAGCGAGGTAGAGAAGCAACGCATCGTCGCGGCCTGCGAGACATTTATCCGAGACGTTTTGAAGCCGCACTTTCTCCTGCGGATCGTGCCGACCAAGTTCAACTACCCGGTCGACATCCACGGAGCATGGGCGGGAGGACGATATCGTTTTTTGCAGCGATACAGGTCTGGCATGGAGCACAATCCCGGGGAGGAGTTCGACGCGCCCTTCGCTCGCATCGACCGCATCGGCGCCGACCGCTTCGATATTTACTGTATGCGTCATACGGGAAAATGGTGGAGACTCTATCGCGACGTGACCCTAGCCGAGGCGCTGCAAATCCTGGAAAACGACAGCATTCTGCATCCGCTTTAACCGGACTTGCTTTGAGCAGCCCAACTATACTGTTCGCATGAACGAGCGGGGACCGTGGCTTCAGGAGATGGAGCCTTCGCTGACAACTGCAGTTGAATCGCAGGATGTGCTGGCCGAACTAACGAGGCGCGAGCCGATCTTTCATCGCTCGGAGTTCGGAACGACGCGGGCTGACTTCGAGCGCATGACAGCGGAGGATTTCTGGGAGACTGGCGCCTTGGGCCGCCGTTATTCGCGGCAATTGGTGCTGGATGAGCTGGAGAAGCGCTTTGCCGCGCCGCACGAAGACGTGTGGGAGGCCAGCGAATTCCAATGCCGCAGATTGGGCGAGGACACCTATCTGCTGACGTACACGCTGCTGCAGGATCACGTGCGTCTGACGCGGCGGGCAACGATCTGGCGCAAGACGCCGGACGGCTGGAAGATTGTCTACCACCAAGGGACGATTGTGCAGGACGCCTGACAGCGGATTGCCAATCTAGTTCCGCATTACCGGATGAAGTGCCAAGCCATCCAGGCGCCGCAAAGCAGGAGTGCGGTTGCCGCCTCCATGCCTAACGCTACGATCATGCCTTTGACGGGACTTCTGTCCTGCACTTCCGATTCGTACACGCGGTCCATTGCATCGGCGATAGCGGGAGCTTCATAGACCGAATGCGACGATAAGGAACTGCCGTAAGCTTCGGTGAGTATAGTGGCCGTCGCGTGCATAGATATTTCTCCTTGTGCGGTCCTTTGGGGGCCTGTCCACAACAGAATGGTCGGCTGGATTTCAAGCTTTTGGAATACAACTTAGACTTTGAGGGGTGAGCAACGGGTGCTATGCGCCTGCCACCAAGGTGGTAGGCGGGGAGATCGCGCGGCACAGGAACCGGAGCGGGCCCCGGGGAGCGAGCCGCAATTGCTCGGGACCACCCTCTACCGGCTTTCGATCGTGTCAGGTCAGTAGAGGACGACGGCGAGGGCGAACCCGTCGTAGCCTTTGACGCCGACGGTCTGCAGAACCGTCGCGCTGAGGCGAGGCTCGGCCGCCAGCAGCTCTGTGAAGCGGCGAATGCCTTCGACGCGCGCCTCGTCGCAGTCCAGATCGACGACCTTGCCCTGGCGGACTACGTTGTCGGCGACGATGACGGTTCCGGGGCGGGAGAGTTTCAAGGCCCAATGGAGGTATTCGGGGTAGCTCTCCTTGTCGGCATCGATGAAAACCAGATCGAACGGCGCGGCGACGGAATTCTCGAGCGCCGGAAGCGTGTCGATGGCCGGTCCGACGATCAGATCGACGCAATCCAGCACTCCGGAGCTTTGCAGATTGGCGCGGGCAACCTCGGCGTGGCGCGGTTCCAGTTCCAGCGTGACAATCCGTCCGCCTTCCGGGAGCGCGCGGGCCAGCCAGATGGTGCTGTAGGCGCCGAGGGTTCCGATTTCGAGAATGTGCCGAGCACCGGTGATGCGGACCAGGAATTCAAGGAATTTTCCCTGGAGTCTCGACACGTCGATGGCGGGAAGGCCAGCCTGTTCATTCGCCTTGAGAGCGGCATCGAGCTTTTCGCCGAAGGGGGCGAGCAGGTGGCCGAAATATGCGTCCACCTGAGCCCAGACAGGCGGGTCCGCGGGTTCCATGGTGGCCTACTTATCCCTCGCGACCACGAAGTCGGGCAGCCAGAGCAGGGCGCGCTTGAACTCGGAGTTGGGGAGCGGAGCCAGGGCCTTGATGGATTGCTTGGCGTAGCGGTCGGCGACCGACATGGCGTACTCGACCGAGCCGTTGCGGACCAGGATCTCCTGAATCTGCTGGCGGCTGACGTTCTCGAAGCTGCGGTCGTCCAGAACCCGCTGGATGGTCTGGCGGTCGGAGGCGGTGCCGTGGTCGATGGAGTGGATGACGGAGAGCGTGGCCTTGCCCTCGCGCAGATCGCTGGCCACAGGCTTGCCCAGGACTTGTTCGGTCGCGGTCAGGTCGAGCACGTCGTCGACGATCTGAAAGGCCAGACCGACAGTCCGGCCATAGGCGGCCAGGCTGGCCTCCTCGGCTTCGGTAGCGCCGGCCAGCACCGCGCCCAGGCGCATGGAGACCGCGAACAGGCAGGCGGTCTTGCGGAAGATCAGGTCGTAGTACTCGGCCTCGGAGACAGCCTTGCCCAACTTTTGAATCTGCAGCAGTTCTCCTTCGACCATCTGCTGGGTGAGGCCGATGAGAAGGTCGAGGACGCGCAGGTTCTTCTCTTCGAGGGCGACCTTGAAGGCCTGCATGTAAAGCCAGTCGCCGGCCAGGACGCACTTCTCGTTGCCCCAAGTCGTATTCGCGGAAGGGCGCCCGCGGCGCGTGTCGGCGCCGTCGATGATGTCGTCGTGGACCAGGGTTGCGGTGTGCACCATCTCGACCACCGCGCCCAGGCGGATGGCGCCCTGGCCCGAGTAGCCGAGCAGGTGCGAGGAGAGCAGCAGCAGCGAGGGGCGAATGCGCTTGCCGCCGCCCTCGCGCAGGTATTCGGCGATCTCCGTGATGGTGCTCACGCCGGAGGCGGCGTCGCGGCCCAACTCCTGCTCGATGGCCACGAGGTCATCCCGCAGCAGATCGAAGACCTCTCTCGCCGTTGCTATCGCCAGTGTGTTCAAGGCTCTCCGGTTCTCGTGCTTAATCCTACAATGCGGCCGCTGCGGCTGGTTCATTGACCCAGGGGAAGGCTGCCCCACCGCAGGGGGTCAGTTGGTGCGGTAGTTGGTAAACTGCAAATCCACGCCGAGATCCTTGCCGCGCAATAGAGCGATGATGCCCTGCAACTCGTCGCGGTCTTTGCTGGACACTCTGACTGTATCGCCTTGGATGCTGGCCTGGGCTTTCTTTTTTGAGTCCTTGACCAGGCGCACGATCTCCTTGGCCTTTTCGATGGGGATGCCAACCTGCAGCTTGATCTTCTGGCGGACGCTCTTGCCGGTGGCCTGCTCCACCTTTTCGTAGGTGAGATTCTTCAGCGATACGCCGCGCTTGACCAGCTTCTGGCCCAGGATCTCCTTGACGGCCTCGAGGTGGTATTCGCCGTCGGAGGCCAGGTTGATCTCCTTGTCGGCCTCCACCAGCGTGACTTCGGAGTGGGAGTCTTTCAGGTCGAAGCGCTGGCGTATCTCCTTCAGAGCCTGATCGATGGCGTTGCGGACCTCCTGGATGTCCACCTTGCTGACGATGTCGAACGAGTTTTCCTGTGCCATAGCTTTCTGTCCTCAAACCTGTGCAAGGCTGCTGCCTGCAATGGCTGCTGCGCGCAGTGCCTCTATCAGTTTCCCACGTCTGCCCCAAGACGAAACAGCCTGAGGAAGTTTTTCGTGGTAGTGGAGGCGATTTCTTGCGGGGAAACGGCAAGCAAACCGGCCAAAACCTCGGCCGTGCGGGCGACGAAAGCGGGCTCATTGCGCTTGCCGCGGTCGGGCGCGGGGGCCAGCCAGGGGGCGTCGGTTTCAACCAGAAGCCCATC
>JARLGE010000034.1 GCA_031296215.1 Occallatibacter sp. | reverse complement strand
GGATTCTCCTTGAAGTGTGCTTGGCGGCTCACCTCTCGGAGTTTCTTGGATGGACTCCCGCAAATGTCAATCGGCTACTGCCACCCCGGCAGAGCCGGGGGAACTCCCATTAGATTAGGAATTCACCTGGCGGAATCGGGGCTGTGCTGGGCGCCGTTTTCTTGATGAAAACGGCACTCGCGGGCCTCGCCTCCGGCTACGCCAAATCCCAATCCGGTATAGTGCACGGTTTCTTCGGGGCCATCGGGGTGATTTCCCGGCGGAGCGCATCGATGGAGAATTGAGTCCCGAGAAGATTGTGCGCCGACGAGAGGAAATAATCTGCGATCTGCGCGAAACCTGTTTGCGCGGGCCCGGATGGTTTGGGGATGGGCGGAGTGGGGTTGCCGGTCTCCCACCCATCCGCAGAGAACGCGGATGAATGGGGTGCTATTTTGGGGCTCATCCAACTGGATGCCGGAGCCTGGGCTTGTTTTGAGCCGCGGGGTTGGCTCCGGCGTTGGTGGACGGTGCTTCTTAGTGGACCATGCTCTGGAAGAGCGGGGAGCGGAGCAGGCTGCTGAAGTCGTTGTCGTTGGCGGCGAAGTGGATGGACATGCGGCCGGAGTCGGAGGCGATGGCGGTGTCGGCCAGGGCCTGCTTCTCGGCTGCAGAGCCGCTCATCTTGCGCACCAGGACCGCCGCGGTCAGGAGCGAGGAGATGGTGGCCGCGGCGAAGGTGTCGCCGGTGGAGATGGTGAGGTCGAACTTGACGCCGTGCTGAAAGTCCATGCCGTACCAGGAACCCTGAAGGCGCTTCTGTACGGTATCGAAGTCGGTGAGCGAGCCGGCTTCGCCGAGGACCTGTTTCATCATGACCCTGGTTCCCTTTTCGTCGAGGATGCTCCACAACGGGGCGGTGTCGACGGTCTTCATGGCTTCCATCATGGTGCCGTTGGTGAGCATGCTGGGCTCGACGCCGTCGCGCGCATCGAGAGCTTTCTGGACGGCATCCTTGGCGCCGAAGATCATGGTCGAGGCATCGACGAAGCACAGGACCATGCCGGTCTTGGCGAGCGGATAGAGCTTGTTGGTGCGGACCAGGGTGGGCTTCACCTTGTTCTTGCGGAAGTTGGCTAGGATGTCCTGCTCGGGGAACTGGCCCTGGGCGATGCCGACGGTGGTCAGGGATTCTGTCGAGGCGGATGTGCGGAAGAGCGCAAAGGCGAGCTGCTCGACGTCGTGGTTCTCATTGAGGCCGGACTTGGTGAGGGCGTCGTCGAACTGCTTGAGCTCGGGGGGCATGACGCGTCCGCGCAGATCCATGGCCGCGGCGGAGTTCTGCATGGCACGGTAGTCGATGACGACCAACTGCTGCACCTCGTGGGGAACAGCGGTGCGCGCGTCGGTGGACAACTGCGCCGCCTGCACGGAGGGAGCCGCCGCCAGGCAGGCCGCAGCCAGCATCATGAGTGCAATCGAGGTTTTGACCGGTTTCTTCAACAATTCTTATCCTCCGGAGATCGGCGGTTTTCCGAGCAATCATGGCAGCGACCGCGAAGGTGCGGGCTTTCCCTGCCTCTGGCTTGGACGAACCGGCATCTCCTCCATCCATATTTTACCTGCATCCGTTTTGCACAGGTTGAATTTGTGCATTCCCTGGTCTCAGATTCGAAACCGGGGGGCACTCATCCCCGAGTTCGTGCATTTCCTGGTCTCAAAATCGAGACAAGGGACACCCCTTCTCGGTAGAGCAACACGTGATCGTAGGCCTAGCGATCGGCGGGCCAGGCAAGCGGAGCCGCGAGCCGATGCTCCAGGATCTTTGTTTGGGCATCGAACCCAACTAATAGACGCATCCAGTCGCTTTCCCGCTCACAGGCGGCCTGCGGAACGAGGCCGATGATCTCGCCCTCGACCAATGCGACCTTGTGGCGGAGGGCCAGATTGGAGACAGCGCGATAGACCTGGGAGATGGGGGTGACCTCGAAGTCGGAGATGTTCAAGGAGAGCTGGGCGCGTCCGTGGGCCAGCAGTCCCATGGCCTTTACGCCTTTGAGGCCGCCCGAGGCGGCACGAATTTCGCGGGCGATGGCCCGGACGGTGGCGACGTCGCTGGAATCGAAAGAAAGGTTGTAGGTGACGAGGAACTTGCGGGCGCCGACGGCACAGGCTCCGGCAGTGGGATGGAGGCCGGGGCCGCCGAGGTCGGGGCGGCGGGTGGACTCCTTGCGCACGGCTTCGCGGAGGCCTTCGAACTGGTCGCGGCGCACGTCGTCGAGGTTGGCACGGTCGGGGCGGGCGGCTGCCGCCTCGTAGAAAAAGACGGGGACACCGAAGCGGCGCCAGATTTCGAGACCTGCCTGGCGGGCGAGCAGCGCGCACTGCTCGAGTTTGATTCCGGAGATGGGGACAAAGGGGATGACATCGGCGGCGCCGATGCGGGGATGGACGCCCTGCTGACGGGTGAGATCGATGAGCTCGATGGCTTTGCCGGCGCCGCGGACGGCCGCTTCGACGACGGCGGCGGGGTCTCCGGCGATCGTGACGACGGAGCGATTGTGCGCCGCATCCATGGACCAGTCGAGCAGGCGAACCCCTTCGACGCACATCGAGGACACGATGGCCTCGACCCGGCGGGCATCGATGCCTTCGGAGAAGTTGGGAACGCATTCGACAAGCGGACCGCTCATTGCTGCTCCAAGCCGGAGTTGAAAGAGCATGGCTTTAGCCCATGCGAGAAGAATCGGGATTTGATGCCAGGAGCCAGAAGAACATCCCTCAGGGGCTAAAGCCCGACTCATCTTATCGGCTCTATCGGCACGACTGAAATCGTACCGATTACAAAGCGTTTGAAGTCGTGCCCGATTCCAATGGCTTTGGCGATCCCGGCGGAAGCGATCTCCTGGCAGTTTGCAAAGCCCGTGCTCAACAACTCCGCGGCCTCAAATAGAGCCAATGGACACGGCACTTACTTCCAGAAGGTGTACCCAACCTGAATCTGCAGGCTGGCGTTGACGCCGGGGTTGCGGTCGCCGAGGGAGGCCGAAGAGATGTGGATGGCGTTCAGGCCGACATCGATGGACCGCTTGGGGCGCGTGAAGTAGTGAAAGCCAACTCCTCCCTGGGGGGAAAAGTTGAAGACCGAGGTCCCGCCGGGGTTGCCGTGGGGGACGAGCAGATCGGGCGGGAACTTGTGGGTGGTATAGATGACGCCGCCCGCCCCCTGGAACCAGGGCTGAAAGTGGCGCGATGGGGTGACGAAGTTCCAGCGGAAGATGACCGGGGTGAGGCTGACGCCCTGGTAGTTGCCGCCGCCATCGGGGCCGAGGAAGTAGCCGTTGGGATATTGGAAGTTCTGCTCGTGGGGCGCCGGGGTAAATGCCAGCCATAGGGGCATGATGTTGGCGCCGAGCTCGAATTGCCCGGAGAAGATGCCGGCGTGGAGGACCGGGGTCACGGACTTGCCCAGTTGGAAGCCCCCGGAAAAGAAGTTGAAGTTGGCGCGATCGCCGACGCCCGAGCCCCAGTCGAGAAACGGTCCATACTCCCAGCTTCTGGCCTGGCGAACCTGGGCGACGGGATCGGCAGCGCCATCTGGCGGGCCGGCGGGAGCAGTTGAGGGCGTTTCGGCGCCGGCAGCTAAAGCCCCAAGAATCAACACAAACAGGAAAAACCTCACGCGCTGGATCAACGTTCCTTCCCTTCCCTGCAATTTCTGCATGTAAGAGTGCTTCATCCTTAAAAAAGGCCGCCACATCCGGGCGGCCTTTCCCTTGCCAACCCGGTGGAGGGTTAACCCGCCGCGTGTTCCATCTGCTCGGCGTCCATGTCGAAGTTGGAGTAGACGTTTTGCGTGTCGTCGAGATCTTCGAGGGTTTCAAGCAGACGCATCATCTGGTTGGCGGTGTTGCCTTCGAGCTTGGTGTAGGTGGAGGCGACCATGGTGACTTCGCTCATGACGGTGGGGATGCCGGCCGCCTTGACCGCGCCGAGGACAGCCTCATAAGCGGAGGGGTCGGTGAGGATCTCCCAGGAATCGCCTTCGTCGTTGAGGTCGTCGCCGCCGTGCTCGAGGACGATGTCCATGAGCTGTTCTTCGGTGGCTGCGTCCCTTTCGACGGCGATGAGGCCTTTCTTGGAGAACATGAAGCGGACCGAGCCGGTTTCACCGAGGTTGCCGCCGTTTTTCGAGAAGGCGTGTCGGATTTCGCTGACGGCGCGGTTGCGGTTGTCGGTCATGACATCGACGATGATGGCGACGCCGCCTGGGCCGTAGCCCTCAAAGGAAATTTCCTCGTAGGTGAGCCCTTCGAGCTCGCCGGTCCCGCGCTGGATGGCGCGCTTGATGTTGTCGGCGGGCATGTTCTCGGCCTTGGCGGCGAGGACGGCGGTACGCAGGCGGGCGTTGGTGTCAGGGCTGCCGCCGCCCTTGGCAGCGACGGCGATTTCCTTAAGGAGGCGGGTGAAGATCTTGCCGCGCTTGGCATCGAGCGCGCCCTTCTTGTGCTTGATTGTGGCCCACTTTGAATGGCCGGACATGAGAACCTCAGCTGTACTCGAAATAAGCGGCGCGGCATGCGCCTGACGTTGTGAGTATACCACCGGGGGCGAGCCGCACGAGAGGACGGCAAACACCGGCCAGCACGCGTCCAAACCGTGCCGATTCAAAGGCCGAGAGGCTCAAAGCGGAAGAGGAATTTCCGGGTCCCTGGCGGTATCGCTCAACCCGGTTATTCCGCGCCAAAGATGCGCTTGAAGAAACGGCCCACGCTGGACAAAAAACCGGACTTCTTTCGTGCTGCGGGCGGTTTGGCTGGCTCAGCGGCGGGTGGCTGCGCAACCGGCGTTGGTTCCGCCACGGGCTGGGGCGCACGTTCCGCGCCGTTGTAGGCCAGCGTCTCCAGTGGTTTGGCGGACGTATTGCCGGTCTGCACGGCTGGGGGCGCAGCCTTGGGTAGCGGCGCAAGCCCTTCGCTCTGGGCCAGCGGAAACTCGTTGCCGTGCGCCACATTGGCTGGCGGAGGACAGCCGCAGGGCTCCTTCTCGTGGTCCACAACCTCGCGCAGGCTGCCATGCTGGAACATCACCCGCTGGCCCGGCTGCACGCGGTAAGCGCCGCCGTCAAAAACGCTGGAAACCAAAACGTAGGGAGCATTCACTCCGGCGTTATCCACGCAGGTGTCGCCGTGCTGACCCAGGCGCACCTTCACCTCGGCCGCACCGGGACCGCCAATGAGTATGCGGAAGTCGGGCGTGAGCAGAATGTCGGAGTTGCGGCCGGTGGCAAAGCTGGCCTCGATTGCGCCGTGATCCATGGCCATCATCAGGCCGGGAATTTCTCCGGCGGGAACGCTGGAGTCGGCCGCCAGCTTGACAGTAGTCGTGGCGCAGACGCGCAGCACGCCGCGATGCGGCAGCAGAACCTGCGTGGTGGCAGAGCCGGAGGTGACGGTGCCGCTAGCAGCGATAATGGCCCTGCCTTGGGAGACTTCAAGAGCGCCAGTCACCTTGGCCGCATGGTCGGGGTCCTTGCTGTCCAGCGGAACAATGGCCAACGGGGTGGATGCGGCCGTAGCGGCCTGGGCGCAGGCCATTGGAACGATTACGAAAGCTGCTGCAATCGACAGGCAGAGTGGAGCCACGAAATTTGCGGGCATGCTGTTCATGATGAGCAAGTTCCCCAAAAGCATACCTCAGCGCTCAAGAAAGCTGCGGAGAATGCTGCTTTCCGCGTTACGGCACGACTTTAGTCGTGCCGTAACTGCAATCGCATCAAAGTGGGCTTCACAGGCTGCGGAAAAACTCTCAAATACTGCTACAAGCGTCAGGGCACGACTTCAGTCGTGCCGTAAGTCGCTTTAAATCAACGTGGGCTGGTAGGGCTGGGTTTCAACCCAGCCATTTATCCCCTGCGGCATGCTTTCTGCCAATTCAACCCATATCCCTGCGTTTTTCCGCACCTGTTTAGCCCTTGAGGACTGCTGTGAGCGTCAAGCTTACATTCCCAGGAAGTTGCGGATCATCTCATGGCCGTGCTCGGTCAGAACGCTTTCAGGGTGGAACTGCACGCCCTCAATGGGCAAGGTCCGATGGCGCAGACCCATAATGATGGAGCCGCCATCCGGCGCGGTGGTGCGGGCGGTGACCATCAGCTCGGCGGGCAGCGTGTTCTCGGCGACGATCAGCGAATGGTAGCGGGTGCAGGTCAGCGGCGTTGGCAGGCCGGCAAAGATGCCCTTGCCGTCGTGCTCCACCGGACTGGTTTTGCCGTGCATCAGGTGCGGCGCGCGCACAACATCCCCGCCAAACGCCTCGCCAATGGCCTGATGCCCCAGGCAGACGCCAAAGATGGGCGCTTTGCCGGCCATGTGGCGGATGAGCGGAACCAGAATGCCGGCTTCGCTGGGCGTGCAAGGGCCGGGCGACAGCAGAATGCGGTCTGGCTTCAGCGCCTCAACCTGCTCCACCGTAAGCTCGTCGTTGCGGTAAACCTCGACCTCGGCGCCCAGTTCTCCCAGGTATTGCACAAGGTTGTAGGTAAACGAATCGTAATTGTCGAGAACAAAGACCATGATGAACTTCAGTGTAGCGCGACAGATGGACCGACCGCGGTCTTCCCGGAGGGAAGGCGTGACAATGGCCCCGGGTGGAGCGTAGCGCAACCCTGGGATAGCATCCATATCCTGCCTCTCGCGCCCGTAGGGTCGCGCCGAACCTTCTCCTTGGCACTGAACCACCGCCCTGATGGAACACCAAGTCTCCGAGTTGCTAGTGCGGCGGCACATCTGCAAAACTGGCCATGGATATCCAACTATGGTTCTTCATTTCTTGATTCAGGGTCGCGTACAGGGTGTGGGCTTCCGCTGGTTTGTGCACCGTGAGGCCAGCGAGCTGGACCTGCGCGGCTGGGTGCGCAACACCGAAGAGGGCGAAGTGGAAGTGGTGGCCTCAGGTTCAGCGGAAGATCTGGCCCTGCTGCGCCGCAGCCTGCGCAGCGGTCCGCGAGGCAGCCGCGTAGACCACTTGATCGAGCACTACCTCGACGACAGCGAAGCCGAAGGGCTGGATGCGTTCCGCGTCGATGGAGCGTGGTAAGAACAGAGATCAGAGATCAGATTTGAAGATCGCGGGCAAGCGGCCTTTTCCTAATCCCAATTCCTTGTTCCCTGCGCCTGATCTCTGCCCCCTGCCTCCTACGCCTGATCTCTGACCTCTGTCCCCTGATCTCTGTCGTTATAATCTGTAGGGAAGCCGGGCTGTCTATCCGCCTGTTCCCTTCCCGTGAATTCATTTCAGCTTTTCTGAGGAGCGGACGCACCATGCCCGAAGCAATCAAGCCCATCGAAGCAGCAGAGCCCATCAACGTGGAAAACTTGAAGAGACTGGTGCGCACGGTGCCGGATTTCCCCAAGCCCGGAATTCTGTTCTACGACATCACCACCCTGCTCAAGGACAAAACCGGCTTTGCGCAGATGATCGACGCGCTGGCGTCGCACTATATCGATAAGAAGATCGACCTGGTTCTGGGCATTGAGGCGCGCGGCTTCATCTTTGGACCGGCCCTCGCCTATCGTCTGAACGCCGGATTTGTGCCGGTGCGCAAGCCGCGCAAGCTGCCCGCTCCGGTGGCCAGGGTCACCTACGACCTGGAGTACGGATCGGACACGCTCGAAATTCACGTAGATGCGATTCAGCCCGGACAGCGCGTGGTGCTGGTGGACGACCTGCTGGCCACCGGCGGCACCATGGAGGCCACCGTGAAGCTGGTCAAGCAGTTGGGCGGCGAGATTGCCGGACTGGCCTTCGCCGTGGAACTGGACTTCCTCAAGGGCCGCAAGCGCTTCCCGGAGTACGACGTCTTCAGCCTGCTGCACTACGACGAGTAAGCAACGCCGAAGTTGAAGGGGACGGGCTTCAGCCCGTCCGTTTTGAGCTGCTCTTGCATCCCGGCTTTAGCCGCTGAGGGATAACATATTTCGCCAAGCACTCCCTCTGGGGCTAAACAGGCTGGGGAAAAACTCGTCCGGGTGGTATGTCGGGGTTTTAACCCCGACATAAACCGCGCAGAATGAATTTGGACTGGTAGGGCTGGGTTTCAACCCAGCCATTTATCCCCTGAGGTACGCTTTTCAAGGAATTCGCACGCGTATCCCCTTTTTCCGCAGCCTGTAAAGC
>JARLGE010000230.1 GCA_031296215.1 Occallatibacter sp. | reverse complement strand
CGCCGTCGAGTTTGTCCTCCGCCTGCTGGACCAGGGCCAAGTTTAGGCCGGGGTATTGTTCCTTGCGAAATAAGGTGAAGTCTTCCTCCACGGCCTCGTGAAAGGTTCTGGTTCGGCCCGGCCTCTCCGGCATGGCAGCGTTGCGGCGGTAGATGGCGAGCGCCTGATCGAGATGGCCCTGGAAGAGATAACCGTGGGCCGCGTTGGACATGAGCTGCCAAGCTGGCCTTCATCTGCGCTCTGAAGCGCAGTGAGAGCCTCTTCAATGAAGCAGCCTGTTCATCCGAGTCGACCGGCTTGAGCTCCGCGTCGGCGCGGTCAGTCACCGATAAAGTTCGAGCGGATGGCGACAACGACGTAGATCGCGAACTCGGTTTAGGCGGTGGCTTCGAGCAGCAGCTTCACGAAGGCGACGGCGTCATCCTCCTGGCGAACGGTGTTGGCGGCCTTCTCGAAGCGAAAGGGCTCTTCGAGCTGGTCAACGACGATGAGCAGGTTGTCGCCCTTCTGGAGACGGACCAGCTTGACCGCCTGAATCAGGTCGAGGCCGAATGAGCGACGATTTGCCGCTGCCAGAGGCGCCGATGAGAGCGAGAAAGGATGCCGCCGGGCAACCGAGGTGAATATAGTGATGTTCCCTCGCTGCGAGCTGAGTTGTGAATCGCAGCCTTCGCCTTCAAGACACGGCCGGGGCTTTCTAGCCCGGCGAGGCTATGGCGCCCATCGTGTTTCCCCGGAATTCCGAATTGGCGGACCTTCCCGCCAGCAGGTTTCGCCCGTCAAGCACCCTACGGCAAACCTAGCTCCCGAATCGCAAACAACCTGAATTCCTCAGAGAACATAACCTGGCGCGCCGTCCAGGTGTCCTGCAACAGGTTCACGCGGCACCATCGCCGGAACATGCATATCCACCACTCCGCGTGCGGTGAGACCCTGTTATCGGGGAATGCGAGCTGCAAGTTTGTGTAAACGGTGTACATGAAGTCAAGAAGCGAGGCAGCGAATTGGGTCGCATACATGTCACTTCCCGCGGGATCGAGCGGCGCACTCCAGCTCACAAACGGAAGGTTGGCAGGTCCAGAATCGATGGCCGGCCTGTTCCGCGCCGGAAGGACATCTGTTCTCTTCGAGTCGTTCAGTCTTTCCTCGAGGCCGACCAGTTCCTTGCGCTCTCGCAACTCCTCCAGAATCCCGGCGTATTGACTGAGATGATCGCCGAGATACTTCTCCATCTCCGGTGTCCGTGGATACCAGATCGAGTACATTCGATCGAATAGTTGCGGCACATCCCGCGGGCCGTTCACGCGCGTCTCGAGAGGAGAAAGCGCGGGCCGGATGGTGGTCATCGCTATATGGTGTCCCAGCCTTCGATAAGCCTCAAACAATGTCTCGGTAAACCACTGGTTGGCCGTTGAATCCTGCGGAAAAGCCGCGCACTTCAACTGGTGTGTCAACAGATCTGCGGGCTCATCTCCCACCAGCGACGTCTTCATGTACACGATCACACCGGCGCAATCATCGCCGCCCTCGCCGGCCATGCAGTTACACGCCGTCGCCACTTTTGCAGGAGCCCCTTGTCCTTTCGGGGGAGGATATCTGATGGTTCCCACCACGCAATGTGCTTTACTGTAATTGGTTTCCACCTGTCTCCGTAGCGGCCGCAAATCAAGGTCGATCTCAGCTCCAAAATCCGCTCTACACTTGGTGATCGCCGCGCCCATCCCCTCAAATTTCATCTCCGGATCGGCTTCCGCGTCGCAAACGACGATGTACCTACAGCGCCGGCGCACAAGCTCATAGAGCCCCATATTCTCAAAGTGACCGCCATCGCTCAGGTTCAGATACTTGGCTCCGTCACCCACCTTCCCAAACAGTTCTTTGAAGAGGTGGACGAGGGCAAACCGCGGGGTGGAGCGGCCAGTCGCCGCGGGCCATGTATCTATCCTTCGGGTATTCGATATCCACCAGCCGAGCCGGACATTGAAAAAGGTCATCAGAAACGCGAGCGCGGGATTGCTGTTGTACCCCTGGTTGGGATTTAACGCCGCGCCGGAAATGGCAACAGCCGAATCCAGATGGACGCCGCCATTCCGGTAAGCATATTCATCGGTCGGCACAAAGCCGTTGTAGTTCACCTGGTTGTTCGGCTGTCCATCAGTCCATGGAACGCTGTATCCAGAAAGCAGCGGCGTGAATGCGAAGCTGGTTCCCTTGCGCTCTTGAGTCGCCAGGTCCCCTCCGGTGGTCAGATTCAGCGTGGTGCAGAAGATTGGAAACGGCCCGTCATATTGGCCCTCGCGACCCCTCGCCGTTCGGTATCCCAATGGCAGCAAATCCCGAACAAGCGGTGGGTGCTCCCGCATTTGACCTGCGGCGGTCTTCACGCGGCTTCGGTCGTCAAAGCCTGTAAACGGATCGGCCTGCCGTGCTCCCGGCACTGTCGCCCCCAGATAACATCGGGATAGCCGGCTCTTGTAAAACGTGTGCATGGAAAACTCATTGACGTCCACCCGCCATCCCAGCAGCAACGCCACGCTCAACATGGAGAGCAGGCACAGGCTGTCCGCCGCGATGAACTCTCTCGGAGTCGGGATGCCGGCCGCCAATCGATCGAGGCGGCAGGGAAGGCTGGATAGGGGTGCGCCAGCGCAAACCTGAACGCGCACAACCTGTGCGGTCCTGTCCACTGCAACCGACGTAGCAAACGAAAGAAGCAAAAGCAGGCTCACGATGGCGATTGGCGCGGCTACCAGCGCCAGCAGATCCAGCGGCTTGAGGCCCAGGAACCCGCTTTGCGTCTGCTTCCCATCCGCGTTGCCGCTCCACCCCGCAAACATGGTTGCACCATGCGATGCAACAAATGCGATGAAGGCCGACCACATCCAGGCCAGACCCTTGTATTGGATGTAATACCCGACATAGGGTCCCAGGAAAACCAGGCTAAGCACGCCGGCCCATAGCAGGGCGTACAGCATCGACCACGCTCGCAATCGCGACAGCCATTCGCGGCGCATGACCCAGTAATCGCGGCCTAGCAAGCCGACTGTCATTTCAATTGCCACGTAGGGCACGCTGAGCAGCAGGCCGGGAAGCATGACCAGACGAATCCGCCAGGCATCGATGATGAGGGCAGCGACGCCGTTCCGCGCGCCGAGCGTCGCATGCGCCCATTTGCCAAGCGCCGATGCGCTCCATCTCGTAGCTTCCATTCCCACCCAGCCAAACGCCACCGCAACCACCGTCGCTATCAGCCCGCACAGAGCAAAGCCGGTGCAGGCCCATCCCTTGCGGAACCAAACAGCCTCCGGGTTCAGGCTCATGTACGCCTTTTGCGCTCCGCCGGCAAAGATTACGCCCTCTGCCGTGGCCAATGTAAGCAGAGCCAAAAAGGCGATCGGCAACCAGAATGGGCAGGCCAGATGGGCCGAAGGCATCTGCACCCAGTAGCTCAACCACACCGAACAAGCCATCCAAGGAAGAATGATCCAGGCCACCACTCCTCCGTTGGTAAGAAGAACATTCACCGAGCCCTCATCCATTGCTGCCCTGCGCTCTTGCAGGTAAAGATTTCTGCACAGGATGAAGACTGAGACAACGGCGTAGAGCGCAAGCACGACGCCGGAGATAACCCACCCGCGCGGCCCCATGACCCTTCCATGCCAGTATCCATAGCGCCAACCTTCAATCGGCCGCGGTATCAGCAAATGGATAAGAAAGAGACCGCAAGCAAATGCGGTCAGGATGGGTATCTGATTCAGTATTGTATTTCGGAGCCAGATCGCCACCGCAGTCCAGGTGTCGGTGGAGAAGATTCCCCGCGCCGGCGTCAGATAGCTCGAATATCTCTTCAACCATTCGATCGGTTCCGGCGCCCGTGGCAAGCAGCCCGGCTCCGCCTGGGGGATCAGTTCCTCGATGACCTTCGATTTGCCGCCATTCTGCAGGATCCACCCGGCAAGAAACTCGTGAATATATCCGCCTCCGGAGACCGAGGAGAGATAGTCAATGTGCGGCAGCAGGCCCAGTTGCGCGATTCCCTGCAGCACTCCGAGATTGAACGTGGCACTCCGTATCCCGCCGCCGGAGAAGCAAACGCCGGTCAACTCTCTGTCCGCCGCAATCTTGTAGATGTCTCCGGCAGCAGGGTCGCCGTTCCATACACTGCTGGCGAACATCTCTTGCTCCACGAGCCATTTGCTTGGCGAAAAGTAAGTGCTAGCCGCTAACCGCTGCTGCAGTTTTGGATTTGCTTGCAGACTCGCGTGCAAGTCCTCCTTCGAATAGCGCCTATCCCCCATTTCCAAACAGGTGGGAAAAACCCTCTCAATCAACTCCTCGATATTCGATAACTCCCTATCACCCGAATGCCTGCTCGCGACCCGCTGAAGGAAATCCCCGTCATTCTCCAGCGCCTTACGGAGTTCGTCCTTGTGAAAGGACCGGCCTTCAATTTCGACAGCCGCGGGGAAGGCGACCTCCAACAGCCTCTTGCAGTACAACTCCAGCCACCATGCACTGCGCGGATATCCGCATGCCTCTCCGACCTGCTCCCGAAAGGTCTCACTCCCCACCTGAAGCGCCCTGCGCAGCGCATCTTCATGCTTGTACCTCTTTAAGCCGACCCGCACGCTCTCATGAGCTTTTCCCTTCTGAAACGCAATCTCAACGAGGCGCTCCCAATACAATTCGTCCGACGTGTAGTGATATTTCTCCGCCAGACTTGTTCGCTTCTCAGGCGACGTCAGCAGCGCGTCAAACAGCTCATTGCGTTCGTATCGTTGTCCTTCAAACTCCACCGCTGCCGGGAAAGCTTTCTCGATCAGTTCCCCGTCTGTGGATTGGTCCGGGTCGCTTCCGAACTTCTTCGCTACCCGCCGCTTGAAGTTGGGATCGCTTGAAAGCGCCGCGAGCAGCTCCGCCATCGTGCACGCAATTCCTCCGATCCAAACCCGGGAAGGAAACGCAACCTCGACCAGGCGCGCACAATACCGCCGATTAGCAGACTCCGCCTCTTCCATGTCCGGCCGCTTGCTCATCTTGTCTCCGACCTGGTCAAATTCAGGCACTTCGAAATCCAAGCAGCTATTGCCTTCCGTGTTGCGAAAAGCGTCTTTCTCTCAAACGAACTTTGCGTTCCAGCCCAGCCAGTCTTGGATATTGCCGGGCCAAATCCGGCATGCCGTCTCTTTGGCGGAGAATGCTACCGGTTTCCGCGGCTGGACCAGATGCTTCGGCTCTGGCGTTGCGAATCCAAGAGGCCCAGTTACGAAAGCAGTTGACGGAAGTAGTCGTTCAGCAACCGGTCCTGCGGATCGTACAGCTTGCGCGTATCCGCAATGGCTTTCAACCGGTCTCCATACGCCCCTTGCAGAATTGCGGAAGTCAGGCCCGGAGTCTGATTCAACAAGGGCTTCCCGTTAAGGTTTACGCAGAACTGGTTGTACGCGGTCAGAAAGTCTTCCCATCCGGGGTTCGCGGTGGAGACCGGATCAAGCGTCATCACCGTCCCATCGTAGGAATAGGAGAGCAGCGCCTTTTGGTCCTGCACGATCCGATAACCGACGTAGAGCAGGTTGGAACGGTATCCATTCTGGGTGTAGTAATCGTTGCAGAATTTGTAGAAACTGGTGACCGCGGCAGGAAATTCATCCTCTGGAAATGCAAAGAGGCTGAACGTGTATCGGCTGTCGTTGGAGACCGGTGGATATTGGATGATCTGGTCGGGGGCCAAAGTGTAGTCGCTCGAAACAATGGTCTCCAACTGCAGGCGCCATCCAGCGTTGAAAGCGTCGATGATTGCATAGCGGATGGACGGGATGGAGATGTTCTGTTCGGTATCGTGCCCGAACTTTGGGCCGGATGTGCCCCAGATGTAGTTTCTCAATGCCCAGGCAGCGCGGTTCGGGTCGCCGGTCGCGCCAGGATTGTATTTGCGAAACTCGACGGTAATTTTGTTTTCGAACGGAAACATGTAGTACATCATCGAGTAATTCAGGGCCTTCATATCGGGAAGAGCCGAGATGAAGTCTTCGAGACTGTAGGTAGTGTGGTGCACGTGCATCGGGGTCAAGGGACGAATGGAATATGTGACCTCGTAGATGATTCCAAAGAGACCGTAGCTGGACCTGATCTTCTGCATCAGATCCGGTTGGGCATCTTCGGTGACTTCAAGGAGGTCGCCGCTCGGAAGGACCATTTTGACGCCTGTGACATAGGAGCCAACTTGCCCGTATTCGCCGGAGAAGGAGGCATCCTTGGTCCCCGCGCACGCTGCGCTGCCCGCGGAGAGACTGCCGATCTCCGTGTTCACGTAAAACTGCAGGTTCTGCGCTTGAAGCGCCTTCGCCATGTCGATATGTACGGCATCCGCCTGAACAGTTAGGCTCGTCGGGGTAATGCTCAGGATTTGATTCATTTTCATCTGAATCAATGTGCCGCCGTCGGCAACCCCGCAAGGAGCTGTTGAGTGATTCGATCCGACAGCGCGGACCGGCGAAGGATACTTCACCGGGTCCTTCAGGACCGCGACGATGTCGTCAACAGAGTTTGCCTCCACGATCACGCTGGGATGCGAGACGATATTGCCAAACCAATTGGTTACTGTATTCGTTGCCATCTTTCCTCCACACAGAATTCGGCTCGTTTGAAAGCCTGCCCTTACTGCCGCATGTCATCGAAGCGTCCGCAACAACCTGAAAGCCGATTGAAGCTCTCTCGCACGGCCGCCTCGCCAACTATCGATTCGCGAATGAATCATCGGACTCCGCTCCCGGACGCGGCTTCCATTCCAGGCTGTAGTAGTTGCCTCGATCTCTGGCCCACGGGTCGAACGCGTTCACCACGCTCTGTAGCTCCCGATCCAGCTCGGGGATGTTGCGCATCAGCATGCGTTTCATTGGCAATACCGGCTGAACATGACCATTTGGGGCTCCCTGTTCCATCACGGCCGGACCGGGACCGTTATTGTTGACCCAGTCGATACCGAGCGTTGAATAAAACTCAGGGCGGAAGCTCGAAGTAAAAAACCGGTCGCTGAATAGCCTGCGCGATGCATTGAGAATGAAGACTACGAACTGCGTTTCCGAGATCGCGAACCCATGTGGGCGCCGGTACTCCGCCAGGTAACCCACGGCGGTGTCGACATCTTCAATATTGTCGACGAGGGTTCCATTCGCGTGGCCAAGGCAGTCGTTGATCGGCGATCCGTCCTCATTGACCTGCGCGTCGGTAACGATCTTCGATGCATCGCAGACGTGCTGGCCATAGACTTCGCGCAAAGTCTGCACGGTTGCCAACTGCTGTGCCCTTTCCGGCGAGCCAGGAGCGGCGCCGGGATCCATGAAATCATCGAAGCTGGTGAGTTGGCGTAACCCGTATTGCCGTCGAAATTCATTGAAGCGCGGCACGCCGTGTTCCCGGTCGCGAATGATGTCGAGCGCCACCACATCGATCTGCTGCGTCTTGCTGTCCAGCCTGCCCATCTTCAGATTTTGAAGAAAGAGCGGTGAGTTGTGGAGCGTGAGTAGTCCCAGTCTCTGCCGGCCCAGTGTCAGTCCCCAGTTTGCCAGCCCCATGGAGTGTGTGAAGTCGGTGGCTTTGCCTTGAAACGTGGCGACCACCGGGATGCGTTCGGTAATCTTGTTCGGATCAGCTTTCAGATCGCGATACTCCAGCAAATCGGGAACAAGGGGATGCAGACGGTACACGGAGACAAATTCTTCAGGGAAGTTGAACGGCGAGCCGAAATGATTGACGCCGCCGTTGGTATATTTCGGGTTCGCGATGTCGTAACCATGCACCTTGCTGCCAAGGCCGAAGATGCCTGGCCCGGACGCGAAGACGGAATACCACTCGGTCGCCTTTGCAGCATCCTTTGACTTGCCAAAGTTGTTCACCACTACGTCGCTGAGAGCTTTCGACAGCAAGCCACCCTGATCGCCGAGGAGGCCGCTCCAGTTGCCGTTCATTCCCAGGTAGAGCGGCTCGTTATAGAGCAGTTGCGGCGTCCATTCGGTGGTGTGGATCTTTGCTATTTCCGCTGCAACAACCAACCGGGCAATTTCAAACAGCTCGTCGGGAGTTACATCCCTATACCGAATCACCTGCCTGCGCCGGGCCGGATCGCGGAGGCCGCTGTCCGCGTCGGGCGTTTGCGCGGCGAGACGGCGAAACTCAGCGACAAAGGAATTGTGCTCGCGGGCAAAGAGGTTATGGAGAAAACTCAAGCCAACTGTCCAATTGTCTGGAAAACCGGCGGCTTCTTGTCCAGCCCATTCCGGATTGATAGGGTCGTTCGGTGCGAATACCGGCAGATATCCGGGGCCCGTCTGTCCATCGACCGCAACCAAGAGCAGCTTTGCCGGATCGGCCGGATCGCGCTTTACGCGCTGCCGGGACGTATCGTCAAAGCCGTAAAGTTGCGAGGCATCCCACCAGGCGGTGTTGGTGTTCGCCATAACCTTGGGTGCGCGATCAAGGTAGGTGTGCCCGCCTGAAGTAAATGTGCTCGGCGCGGACCCCTCGGCAATATACCCCTGGTCGATCCGATCGTCGGGCCGGCATCCCAGCTTTTCAATGTCCTCAGGGGCGAGCGGCACCTCGACGTTATCCACCAACTTTGTCGCGCAGCCCACCTTCATGTATTCAGGTTGATTGTGCCCTTCTTCGAGGTGCGAGAACCAGTCGTGGGTCATGAACTGGATCCAATAGGCCGCGAGCACGTTGAAGAAGGGCGCCTTCGCGTAATCGCAGTTAGCATCCTTGGAGTAGCCCGGCAAGCCGTATCCTTCCATGCATTTGTCGGGACTCGATTGGACGCGGGTGAAGAGGCGGCGGCTGATCACTTGCGGATCGGGCTCCAGGAGCGATAGCCGATTCCCGTGGCGATTGCGGGTCAGTTCATTCAGTCCAAGGTCGGGAAATGAAGTTTCGAACTCTACGTTGCGGCCAAACAACATGCCTGAAGAGCCCATGGCCGGATTCAGGATATCGTTGCAAATGCCTGTAACTGTGCGCCAGCGGATAAGATCGCCCTTGCAAACCTGCGTCCCGTCGCCGCCCACATCCTTGAACGACGGGTTTGCAGGCTGTAGCCTCATCTGCGGCCAGACCTTGAGCGCGCTTCCGCTCACTCCATTCCGGCCTTGCACGAAATCGGCAAAGGTGCCGGAGTTTTCAAAGAGATTGAACTTGATAAGTTCGACCCGTTGCAGTTCGAGATCGAGCAAAGCTCCGGTAACACCGCGTTGTGCAGGAAGCTTCGCCGAGATGAAGCCTGTAGGCAGCGAAGACATGTCGCCCGTGCCCCAGTAGTTTGTCCAATCCACCCACGGCGTCGCGCGGAACTGTAGGGTCTGATCGCCCCCCCGGCAGAGTGCGGTCGCTTGCGAGACCTTGCCCTGGAACCGCAGTCCGCGCGCGCTCGGAATCTTGAGGGCTCCAAGCTGGTCAATGACCATCCGACCGCAAGCAAGAAGCGCCTTTGCCTCTTCCGCCTTGCCGGAGTCGGTGGAAGACGATCCCTGAGCTGGAGGAGGAACGGTCTCAGCGGGGAGCAGGCAGACCGCGGCCAAAATGAAAGATACCAAAGAGGGAAGCCTCATAACTCCTCCGATTGTCCTGCCGGCAGTCTCACAATACCGTCGCTCCGCAAAACGCAAAAGAGGATCAATATCGTTCTCAGCGAATGCCGCAATTCAAATTGTGAGCATATTGGATTCATGTTGACTTCCGGACTTACAAGTTAACTGGGAGTTACAACTCACAAGCGATGAATCGGTATTTCCCCGGCAACGCATCTCCTGCAGATTCTCTTCCATAAGAAGCTCAACCATTGCATCGCGGCCAAAGTCAGGAACTCGTGCAGGAACATGCAATTCGGAATGACAGCAAAAGGCACACGACAGGATGAGTACCTATCCAGCCGTGCATTCATCCGACACAAGGATGCCGAATCGTAACCCTACGATTGATTTGGGCCCTGCCATGGGAAAACCGAAAAACGGGCCAGCATGAAACCATGGGGAAGGCCCGAGTGTTCAGTCTCTTTTGAATCTGCTGCTAACGAATCTGACAAGCAGAAGGGGAAATGTCAAGAGTTTTTTATGAAGATCTTATGGATTGCAAGGAGTTGCGACGTCACTTGCCTGCTCGTCCGTGGCCCTGTTTCCGCCGCCGGAACAGCGCCGGAGGCTTAACCGGCGGCTCCACTCGCATCGTCATTTGGACTCGCGATGCTTTGGTTTTGCGTTTGCGGGTTGCACGCCCGCCGCCAAATGCCCTGGAGTAAAGCTGGAACCCACTGCTCTGCCGGGCACTGGCTCCAGGTTCCTCGCAGAAATGCCAGATTCGCGCCGGGGGCATTGTCATTCGCAGCCTGGAGACCAAGAATCAACAGGGTCCCCGTCTCAAGGACGCCACTCACTGAATCAACCGGCGCCGTTGGCTGCCTGAGAATGTTGACAGGAGCGAAGAGACATTTGGTGCCGGCCGTTTCGGGGGAAAGCGCTGTTCGGCTTGCTGAATCGCCGTAGATCTGCCGCATGAGATTCACGCCACTCACGATGTTGTGGAGCGCAAAGCCAATCGCGTGTACGGCGGCCAGGTCGCCCCCAACCATGTTGGAGAGCAATTGTTTTGCCGGATCGATCTGATCTGTCAGGTCGAGCCAAGCGCTGAGAGCGGGGTTCAGAGTGTGCACCGCTTTATCGAGCAGCAAAGCAGCATTCCAGCTAGCCTCCGTCGCCTGGAACTCCGGAGCAAACAGGCGACCCACAACCTGCTGCACAAGAATGCCGCAGGAATCATCCGCTCCAGAACCGCGGACGAAGGCCGCAAGACTCTCAAGTTCATCCGGGCCCGTCGAATAAGCGGGAGCCAGGGCATTCAGGCGATTCCAAAGCGCATCCTGCGCTTCGGCGCGGCCGGGAGCGGACCTCGGCGCAACGGTTGGAAGCGGCTTCCCGTCGATTTGCAGAATTCCCAGCACGCGCTGGAGGATCTGTCCATTCGTCAGGATGGAACGATCGGCGAAGGCGCGGTCGATGTTGGGGTCTTGAGCGAACGCCTCGATTTCAGTTGCATCCTCTGAAGTGACAATGTCAACGAGCCCCGGAATGTGAGTCCTATTCATGTGCTCTCCTACGAAGTATCTGACTTGGGGGCGGAGACTCCGGAGGAGGGGAGAGGGTCATCCGCTTCCATTGTGCTCATCGGGCCTGACGGGCGGGACCAATCATTTAGGGAACCTCTGAACAAGTCCGCTTTTTCGAGGAGGACATCCCGCAGGGGTTAAATTCCGGCTGATTTTGCGGCACTTACGGCACGCGACCCAGAGGGTACCCCGGTCGTGTCCATTCAAAACCTCGACTTATTCAGAGGTTCCTTAGAATGCGTTCTCGTCGACTATCGTGACAACAGAATAACCGTCCGCAAGCGCGCCATTGTTCACGGCTAGAGATCCGGGAACATAGGTGAGCGCGTACTTCAGGCGCACAGCAACGCTGTTCGAGACCTCGGCATCGGGAGCAACCGGGCGCAAATGCTGCGGTCCGTCTGCAGGAGTCCATGACTCCCGAATGTTATCGAGAGCGTACTCGGCTGGAAGCGTTCCGAACTGTGCGACACTCGCGGCGTCCATGGTCAATCCGAGCGCCAGCGCCTTGGACACCATCCATCCCATCGTGATATCGCAAAGCCGGGTTCCGGCATCCACTCCTCCCGCCTGCGCAGTTCCGCCGCCCACATCGCCATGGCATCCGGAGAACCACACTTGCTCCAGCGTCTGGCCGGGCGCCGGAGTCGAGGTCCACAGCGTAGCCGGAAACTGCGCCCGCTTTTCATCCAGCGCCAGGCAATGATAGGCAAACTTGATGTCCGGATGCAGACCTGTATCGAGAAACCCAAAGGTCTTCTCATCCACTCCGCCGAAGATCGCCGGGATGCCAAGCGACCCCACCGTGTCCCACACTCCAACCATTTGAATCGTCACCGGCCCAAGCCCGCACGCTGTGAGCCCGGCAAGAATCGACGCGCGGTTCACGGGATCGCGGTAGGCCGCAAACGCCTGCGCCACGCAGTCGTCGCTGAATGCACCCGTCGGCAGCCCACAATTCGCGATCATTCCCGCCAGGCTTCGCGCTGTATACGCTCCGCGGCTGAACCCGAGAAGGAATACTTCGTCGCCTGGTTCATACACATGCGCGATCTTCGTGTAGCCGTCCTGGATCTTCTGAAGCAGCCCTTGGCCGAAGGCGCCCTGGAGCACGCGGCTCAGACCGGTGGCATCCGCGCCCACGCCGTCGTCGTAAAACGTCACCTGATCCGATGCCACAGTCAGCGATTTATAGAACCGGTAAACGTTGGTATTGTTCACCGGGGCTTGCCACGTCCCATCCGCACAATACACAATTCGCTTTGACATTCAGACCCTCCCTCGCCTTGAACTGTTTTCCGTCAGCATCCTATCACGGAAAGCTTTCGGCCTTGCGGCATCAAAAATCACGTTGGACGCGAAGCTTTTAGATTGACAACCGGCACCGCAAAGTATTCCATTTGGTCATGCAATGGAAGCGATCCCCACTTCTCGTTTGCGCGCCGGGCTTTGCAAGGCGGAGGCCCCGGCCGTATCCCTCCGCATTGGCGATGGTCGCCGCTCTGGGTTTCAGCATACTGGCCACCGGGTGCTTATCTCCACTGGCAAAACATGCCACAGCTTTTTCCGCGGCCACCGCCACAGTCATCGATGGCTCGGAGGATGCTTATCGCGCCGCCATGCGGCTACGTCTCCAGGAGCAGGCGGCCGCAAGCGTGTATGCCTACGACAAGGACCCCACATGGAGCCCCTACAAAGACCTGTCGCCGCTGCTCACGCCTGCTCAGCTCGATGCGCGGATCAAGGTGCTGGACGGCCTGAAGGCCTATGCCGACACCCTTGTCGACCTAACTTCCGGCAAGCCCTCCCCCGATCTCGAAAATGCCGCCGAGGGGGTCGGCACCAACCTCCAGGGGCTTAACCAGACGGTCGCCACCGATCTCACTACCGCAATACCCAATGTCCCGGTGATGACTACCGCCCAGTCCAATCAAGTGAGCACGGCGGTCCTTGCCTTGGCCGAGTACCTGATCTCACGAAAAGTCAAGAGCTCGCTTCCCAAGGTCACACAGGACATGAATCCGCACGTCCAGGCCCTCTGCGAGCTGCTGAATAGCGATATCGTGATCCTTCGCCGCCAGGCCGATGTCGACTATCAGACGCAGATCATGCAACTGGACCAGTCCATCCGCCATGAGGGTACGGCCGTCAGTCCCTATGAGCACAGGCTGGAAATTCGCGCCCTCGTCGAACTCGCCGACCAGCAGAAGGCCAATGACGACCTGCTCGCCAGGCTGCAAACCGCTCTGCACACACTTGCCATGACCCACCAAGCGCTGGCCGCAGCAGTCCAAGGGAACAATCCGGAGTCTATCTCCCAGAAAATTGCGGGGCTTGCGGCAGCCGGCCACGATCTCAATGTCTATTACAAATCGCTGCCCAACGTATTTTGATGAGCGCCCGAGCGCCCTGAACAGACTTTCAAACTGATCGATGACTGGAGAAAGCGCATGAGCACCACTCCATCGCCCATCTTGCAGATTCCCGATGCCGCCGCGACCTACCAGGCCGTCTATGACGCACTGGGAAGAGCCTACTGGGAAGCTTCCGACATCAACAGCAAAGATCTGGTCTATGGAGCCCATGAGGCCATCGGCGAGATCATTACCGCTCTTGACGAGCAGGATCTAGCCAGCAATACGAGCGTGTTTATCCAGCTTCAGCCCAAGATCGCCGCTGTCAATGCCTCGCTCCAGACCATCCAGTCGCAAATATCGACCATCACGAAGAATATAAGCACGGCCGCGACCGTTATCTCGGTCATCAGCAAGGCGCTTTCACTGTTTCCCGGCTAGAGCCGCTTGACCGTGAATCTGGCTGCGACGCGTGCCCGCGTTCACGCTCCTGGCAATATCGGTGCGCGCTGAATCCAACGATGGGGCGCATTCGCGGGCTTTGATTGGGTCGCAAAGAGCGCATGAAGGTCGTCCTGGGAGCATCTCTATCCGAGACAAAGCCCTCAACCGCAGGGGAGCAAGGTGTCTCCCAAGCGAATGGCGAAGGTGCGCCTGTCCCCCGATTGAATACCGATCTGCTGTTGAATCATGCAGAAGGGTAGCATGTTCGGTTCTGGTGCCGGAACGTATGACCGGTTCATCGCTTCCGACACCGGATATTTTGCAGATCGTCAGGCATCTAGTTCCCGGCGAAATGACCTGCCTCCCTGAATTCGTCCACTTTCGAATACGATTTCGTGCTCTTGCTCCCCAGGAAAACTGTGCCGAATGGCATGAGGTATACCTGCCCAATTGAGGTCCGGTCGCTTTGCGTTTGACAGAGCCATCAATTTCCACACGGAACGCCAACTCAACGAGCGAGGCCCCTTCTGCCTGCAGATGTTCTGCAGACGGCGTTGCATCCTTGGTTGCGTAGGAAACACCAGGTTCACGCGCCTACCAGCACCGAAGCACTTGGGCTAAAACCAGCGGGTCGGTTTGTATGGTATTGATTTTATTGGTCGGGGAGAGAGGATTTGAACCTCCGACCCCCTGGTCCCGAACCAGGTGCTCTACCAGGCTGAGCCACTCCCCGAACATGGGTTGCGGAAGCGTATCGTTGGGGCGCGGCCTGGCGCGTTTGACCCCTTGATTGCGCTTCGATCAGTGTAGCAGAATCCTCGCTGGCGCGGGGCGCGGCTGAATCCCTCTGGCGCAGGATGCCGCAATTGCCTAGAGGCCGCTCCCTCTCGAACGAGAGGGAGCTGGAATACCGGATTGACCCTGAAAATAGCGATTGTCGTGCAAAAGAGGGAGTTGATTTCAAGGGCGTGGAGTCGGCGGCTTTGCCGATGCTGTAGCGCAGCGGGACCGGGATGGCTCTGGCGAAAGAAGCTGCCCCAGGGAAATCAGCTGCGGATTGCGGCGCCTGGAGCCGGCCCAGGGGCCTTGCGCGCGTAGACAACCAGGTAGAAGATGCCCAGGATCAGCAAGCTAAGAGGGGCGGGAAAGACCTGCAGAACGACGCGAAGCTGTGCCCAGAAGCCCGCCGGCAACAGGGGCAGACGTTGGACGAGAGCGAGAAAAAGGGCCCATGTGAGGTCGCCGGTAAAGAGCAGGGCGGCGAGAGTAACGAGGAGCGAGAGCCGGCCGGCGAGTCCGCCCTTGGCCCAGAGCATGGCGCATGCGGGAATGGCGAGCAGCAGCAATTTGGCGTCGTATTGGCGATGGTAGAAGGGCAGCATGGTGAGCGCCGCGACGCCGGCCAGCGCCAGCCAGGTGCGGACCCGCGTGCCGCGCGACCGCAGGGTGACGGCCATCCAGACGATCAGGAGAGGCGCACACACCAGATAGCTGACGGAATTGTAAACACGGGGGTCGTCGCGAAAGACGCTGATGACGGATTGCAGGCTGATGACGTTGGCCAGACCATGACCGCCCAGGGAGGTGGGGCCGGGATCGCTGATGCCACCACGCGCGGAGAGAATCGCAATATTGGACTGCCACTCCTGGGCCCAGCCGGGCGCGGCGTGCCAAACCCACAGGAGCGCCGGCAGGCTGAGAGCGGCCGTGACCAGCAGGGTCTGGACCGCGTGCTTGCGGTAGAGCCCGCCGACAAGCAGGAAATAAAGCCACACCAGGCCCGAGTCCTGCGGCTTGATGGCCAGAGCAAGCGCCAGGCAAAGAATGCCCGCGGGGACAAAGCGCTCGCGCAGAAAGCACCATACAGCGACGGCGCACAGGCTCACAACGATGCCGGCCGCGTTGGTGGAGATGATGAGCAGTTCGCTATTGGCCAAGAACAGGCAGAGCAGCGCGCCGGTGGCCACGGGGGCGTAGTCTGCTGCCAGATTCCACACCAGGAACGACGCAAAAATGAGGCCGCCCATGGTGAACAGGAGCCAGAGAATGTGGGCCGGTCCCCAGGGCAGCAGCGCCAGAGGGACCGTGAAGCAGAACGCGGATGGCAGATAGATGTAACGCGTGGCGATCTGGCGGACTTTTTCCGAGTCCGATGGGTTGTCTGCGGCCATGGCCCGGTAGAGACTGAGCACCTGGGCCTGGTTGTAGGGGTCGCCGTGCTGAACCAGACACCGTGCGGGGTAGTACATCACGCGGAAGTCCACCATGGGCTCATGGCTGGCTCTCTCCAGGGCAAGCCCGAGGAAGACAAAAACGACCGATCCCAGCAGCAGCAACATCAGCCCATCGCGCCGTGCTCCGCTCATAGTGCTCAAGATCCTTTCACGACGGGCAGCGCAGGTTCCAGGCCTGCGAAGGCATCTTCAAGCGAAGGACTCTGCGGAGTCAGGAGCCCGGCGCCGGACGAAGTGATGAGCAGGTCGTCTTCCAGGCGAATGCCGAACTCACCGGGAATATAGATGCCGGGCTCGTTGCTGAGCAGATTGCCGGCCTCGAGACGAGGATTGAGATCGTAGCCAAACATGTTGTTCTTCACCAGGTAGGGCCACTCGTGCATATCCATGCCGATGCCGTGGCCAAGGCGATGGGAGAAGAACTTGAAGCCGGGGCCGTAGCCTCCATCGACGATGACTTTGCGGGCGGCGGCGTCCACGTCGGCGGTGGCCACGCCGGGACGCGCGGCGTGGATGACGGCGGACTGCGCGCGGTAGACCAGATCGAAGACGCGCTTCATTTTGTCGGTGGCTTTGCCCAGGACGAAGGTGCGGGTGATGTCGGAGGTGTAGCCCTCAACCGAGCAGCCGTCGTCGAGCATGAGGATGCTGCCTTCGCGCAGGGTCTGCTGCCGGCGCGAGCCGTGGGGCAGTGCGGTGAACTCATCGATGTTCAGGCTGGCCTCGCCATCGAAGCCTACGCGCCGGTAGGCCGCGGCAATGAGCGAGTGAACATCGGCGGTGGACATGCCGATCTGAAGCGACTGCGCAACGGCGCGATAGACGAGCAGAGTCGCGCGGCAGGCCAGGCGGAGGCACTCGATCTCGTGCGCGTCCTTCACCATGCGGCATCCGGCGGTGACGGGCGAGGCGCTGACGATTGTCAGGTGCGGGTTGGCGGCGCGAATGCCTTCCGCGAAGACGAACTTCATGTTCTCGTCGAGGCCGACGGTGGCGCCCAAGAGTCCGCGATCGGCGAGGCCCTTGCCCAGCGCGGCGAAGGGGCTCTCGTCCTCCTCCCAGACCAGGACATCGGCCTGTTTGCCGAAGGGCCCCGCATCGAGCAGTTCGCGGGCGCGGCCTTCTTCAAAGGCGGGACAGACGAGGAAAGGCCTGGATTTGGCGGGAATCGTCAGCGCCCACAGGCGCTCGCCGCCGTTCAGGCGCAGATCGGCAAAGTAGACCGAAGATGTGGTGGAATTGGCCAGGACGACGGCGTCGATTCTCGTTGCGGTCATCCGTTGCCGGGCGCGGTCGATTCGCGCCAGGCGCTCGGCATTGGTGAAGGGGCGGGCCAGGCCTGAGAGAACGGGCAGGGCGGCAATCGACGCGGGCAGCGCCATGACGGGTTCGGCTGCGTCTGACTGCGGAGCGGGGAGAGCGGCCGAGACAGCAACCGCGGCCGATGCGCCCAGGAAGCCGCGACGGGATACGTTGAGTCTGGAAGGCATGCTCCTCCATGCGGAATGCCCGTGTCTTCCAGAGTAATGCTTCGAGGGGTGGATTCATGCGTTTCATTTTGTTGCGGGTTGTCTTCCTGGATGACTTCGATTCCGGGTTTGCAGTTTTCATGCGCGGTGCGAAAATACCCCCATGGCGCTGGAATTGACCACTTCCCACCTAAAGGATTCGCAGGAGGTCTTCCGTTATTACAAGAACCTCGCCGAGCGGGCCATGGCGCAGTTGACCGATGAGCAACTGGTTGCCGTGCTGGACAAGGAGTCGAACTCCATTGCCGTGATCGTGAAGCACATGGCGGGAAATATGCGGTCGCGCTTCACGGATTTCTTGACCAGCGACGGCGAAAAGCCGGACCGCCGCCGGGACGAGGAATTTGTCGATCCGCCGGCCTCGCGCGAGGCCCTCACGGCCGCGTGGGAAGAAGGATGGGCCTGCGTGTTCGCTGCGCTTGAGCCGCTGGGCGACGCCGACCTGGCGCGGACGGTGACCATTCGAGGCGAGGCCCACTCGGCGATGCAGGCCATCAACCGGCAACTGGCACATTACTCCTACCACTGCGGACAGATTGTGCTGTTGGCCAAGCACATGAACCATCGCGCCTGGAAGCCGCTGACAGTGCCGCGGGGAAAGTCGGAGGAGTTCAACCGGCGGGTCCAGGCAGGCGAGGCCAGCCAGCGGTAGGCGCGTCGTTCGCTTTCACGGAATAGAATGCGCCGGCGCTGGTAAGATGTTGCGCATGGAGACTATCCAGTACAATCTGCCCCAAAATCGCATTCCCCGCGCCTGGTATAACCTTGCCGCCGACCTGCCCAAGCCGCTGGCGCCGCCGCTGCATCCGGGGACGCTGCAGCCCATCGGGCCGGACGACCTGACACCGCTGTTTCCCATGGCCCTTATCCTGCAGGAGGTGAGCCAGGAGCGGGAGATCGAGATTCCGGATCCGGTCCGTCAGGTGTATGCGCAGTGGCGGCCATCGCCCTTGTTCCGCGCGCGGCGTCTGGAGAAGGCGCTCGATACGCCGGCGAAGATTTATTACAAGTACGAAGGCGTGAGCCCAGCCGGCTCGCACAAGCCGAACACGGCGGTGGCGCAGGCTTACTACAACAAGATCGAAGGGACCAAGCGGCTTTGCACGGAGACGGGCGCGGGGCAGTGGGGTTCGGCGCTGGCCATGGCCTGCGCGTTTTTCGGGCTCGAGTGCAAGGTCTACATGGTCCGCGTGAGCTATGACCAGAAGCCCTACCGGCGCGCGCTGATGGAGGCCTTCGGAGCCAGTGTCACGGCCAGCCCCAGCGTGGAGACGGAGTGTGGGCGCGCCATTCTGGCCGAGTTTCCCCACACCAACGGCTCGCTGGGCATTGCAATCTCAGAAGCCGTGGAGGTAGCGGCCAAGGACCCCAACACCAAGTACGCTCTGGGCAGCGTGCTCAATCACGTGCTGCTGCATCAGACGGTGATCGGCCTGGAAGCGATGGAGCAGATGGCGCTGGCCGGCGATGAACCGGATGTGCTTGTCGGCTGCACGGGCGGCGGCTCAAACTTTGCAGGCCTCGTGTTCCCGTACCTCGGAAAGAAGATCAAGGGCGAGACCAGCGCGCGCGTGGTTGCCGTGGAACCGGCGGCCTGTCCCAGCCTCACCAAGGGACATTTTGCCTACGACTTCGGCGACACCGGCCATCTCACTCCCCTGGTCAAGATGCACACCCTGGGCTCGACCTTCATTCCGCCCGGCATTCATGCCGGAGGGCTGCGCTATCACGGCATGGCGCCGCTGGTTTCCCACGCGCGCGACCTGGGGCTGATCGAGGCCACCAGCGTGCAGCAGTTGGATGCGTTTGCGGCGGGCATTCAGTTCGCGCGCGCCGAGGGAATCATTCCCGCGCCCGAGGCCAACCACGCCGTGGCCGGAGCGATTGCCGAGGCGCTGAAATGCAAGGCTGAAGGCCAGGGGCGGACGATTCTGTTCAACCTCTGCGGGCATGGCCACTTCGACATGCAGTCCTACATCAACTACCAGGCGGGGTTGCTCGAGAACTACGACTATCCGGCCGAGGAGATTGCGATGGCGCTTGCCGGCCTGCCCGCGGTGGGGTAAGAGCAGGGTTCAGGGCTCAGGGGTTAGGGATCAGGGCGCGGCCCGCGGATTGATGGCTCTTCCGATCCGGATGGCGAGTGTGCCGACTTCGGCACATGCGCGCCGAATTAACCCGCAGGTGGGATTGGCAACCTTGTACTCTAGCGTCAATCATCGATGGCTGGAGACTGGAATCCAAGATGCCGGAACCGGAACATGCGGCGCACCAAGGCAAGAGCGACTACATCTACGGAATCGACCTGGTGCGCTTCGCCTGCGCGGTCAGCGTGGCCGCGTTTCATCTGACCTGGATGACAGCTGGAATCGCCTGGTTCCTGCCCTTTGGATGGGTGGGCGTCGAGGTGTTCTTTGTCATCTCCGGCCTGGTCATCGCCAACTCCGCGCACGGCGCAACGGCGCGGCAGTTCATGACCGGGCGCTTTCTGCGCATCTATCCCGCGGCCTGGTGCGCGGCGGCGGTGAGCTATCCGCTGTTCCTGTGGGGCGGATATGCCCGGCACACGACCGGGCTCATTCCGCTTTACTACTCCATGATTCTGCTGCCCGGTCCCTTTCTCGCCACCGCCTATTGGACGCTGCCCATCGAGCTGGCTTTCTATTTCTTGGTCTACTCGGTCCTTACGTTTCGTGGCTTCAAACATCTTCAATCCATCGCCATCCTGCTCATCCTGTGGGGCGCGCCCTATCTTGTCGCGCTCACGTTGACCTCTCGCGGGCTGGTCCACTGGGCCTGGGTCGATTTCGACTACGGCTGGAAGAATATGTCGCTGCTGCGGCACGGACCCTACTTTGGCCTGGGCATTCTGGTCTGGCTCTTCAAGGAGAAGCGGCTCAGCAACCTTGGCGCTGCGGCAGCGGGGCTGGCCGTCGCGCTTGGATGCATGGAGATCTATGCCCGGGCCGTCGAACTGCTGCCGAAGTTCGCGCCCTCCGCTGCGGGAACCGAATCGCCCTGGACCCACCTGGCCATCCCCGGTTCCTTAGCGTTCTGCGTTGCCTTCGCGGCCATTCTGGCATCAGTAAAACTCAACCATCGATTTACGGCGAACGCCGCAGTGAGAAGAATTGTCAGGCTGCTGGGCTTGACGACCTACCCGTTCTATCTGCTGCACGAACGGGTAGGCGAGTACGCAATTTACCAGGCGAACCGGCTCGGCCTGGCTCCTCTTCCCTGCGCTCTGCTTGCACTTGTGTGCGTGGGGGCGGCGGCGCTGGCAATCGCCTGGTATTTTGAGCCCGCGCTGCGCGGCCTTCTCAAAAGGATTGGCATTCGCAGCCCAGCCGTAAAGAAGCCGGCGCTTGAGACACCCTGAAAAAGCGGCCGCTAACTTCCTGCACGCCTCCCCACTTGCAACGAAGCCCACACCGGAAAGCCGCGGCGTGGGCTTCTGTTTTTTCGCTGACTCGCTGACCTGCTGACTGGCTATCCGTTCAGCAGTTCCTGCAGCTTGTTGAGTGTGCGGTGCAGGTCCTTGTCGGCGCGGCGTTGCTCGTCGATCTTGGAGATCGAATGCATCACCGTGGTGTGGTGCTTGTTGCCGAACTGGCGGCCGATCTCCGGCAGGCTCGCTTCGGTCATCTGCTTGGCCAGGTACATGGCGATCTGCCGCGGCACCACCACGTTGCGCGAGTTGTTCTTTTGCTTCAGGTCGACGACCCTCATGCCGAACTGCTCGGCCACAGCCCGCTGAATCGCCTCGATCGTAATCTTGCGCACCTGCATGTCGATGAACTGCTTCAGGCACTGCTGCGTCGAAGCCAGCGTGATCTCCATGCGGTTCAACTGGCACCAGGCAATCAGCCGCACCAGCGCGCCTTCCAGCTCACGAACGTTGGTGCGGACGTTGGAGGCGACAAACAGCGCAACGTCGGTGGGCAGTTGCACCTGCTCGCTCTCCGCCTTCTTTTGCAGGATGGCGACTTTGGTCTCGAGATCGGGCGGCTGAATGTCGGCGATGAGGCCCCACTCGAAGCGCGAGCGCAACCGGTCTTCAATCTCCGTCAGCTCCTTGGGCGGACGATCGGAGGCGATCACGATCTGCTTCATGCTTTCGTGCAGGGCGTTGAAAGTGTGGAAGAACTCCTCCTGCGTGCGCTCCTTCTGGGCGATGAACTGAATGTCGTCGATGAGCAGCACGTCCACGGTGCGGAAGCGATCGCGGAAGCTGGTCATGCGATCGTTGCGGATCGAGGTGATCATCTCGTTGGTGAACTTTTCCGCGGAGACGTAGGAGATGCTGGCCATGGGCTGGCGCCGCTTGACCTCGTGGCCGATGGCGTGCATCAGGTGAGTCTTGCCCATGCCGACGCCGCCATAGAGGAAGAGCGGGTTGTAAGCGCGCGAGGGGCGCTCGGCCACGGCCAGGGCAGCGGCGCGGGCAAACTGGTTGCCGTTGCCGATTACGAAGGCGTCAAAGGTATAGCGCTGGTTGAGTTGCGCTGCTGTCGACCAGTCGAAGCGCTCCTGCTGCGGCGGGTTACGCGAGGGCGGCGGGGGCGGCGCGGTGGGCGCATGCGCGGGAACCGGGCCGAAGCCGCCATCGCGCCGTTGCGGTGGAATCGATGGGTCTTCCTCGGCGGTGACGAAGCTGACGTCGTCGAACTCCAGCGATTGCAGGTCAATGGCCTCCTGAATCAGGTCGCCATACTTGTCTCCGATGTGCTGAAACTCAGGCGAGGGCACGCGAACATACAGCGTGCGACCCGTGGCGTGGCTATAGCGAGTGGGCTTGAGCCAGGTCTCGAAGGACTGGCGGATCACTTTCTTTTCGAGGGCCGCGAGGATCTGAAGCCAGGGGTTGAGAACCGGTGCCGGCGAAGTTGCAAATGCCATCGACTTATTCCTTGCCTGCGTCGCCTAATTTATTTCCGTTCCGGTTCATCCGCGAGGTTTGGACAACGGCTCTCTGCCGGCGCAAAGGATTCGCTCTGCGCCCGACAGTTGCCGCCCAATTACCTGATTGCCGCTGGTCTGCCCCTGAAAACAACAAGCCTGGGACCGAGGATAAAATCGTTCCGTGGGACGCTGGGATACTTTTCTTGAACGGTCCCGATAGTAGCACATTTCTCCCTCGTTGCAATCCTCTATTCACACAACTTTTGGGCACTCACTTCCAGTTGCACCAATGGTGGTGAAACTCGCACCATCGTGCAGTCCAATGGCTGTTGCCGCACAGGAAAGGATTACTGGGGTCACCTTGGGGCACGCTCCAATCGAGCCCATAGGCGAGACCGCGTCCCTGCTTTGAAGCACGGGGCGAACGGCTTGAAGCATGAGTTCGATGCCGGGCAGCAGCGCACGGCTCCGCGCCGAAAAGTGTATGGGGCTGGATTCCGGGCGCAACCTGCGATATACTTAAAACTTGCCGTCGAGGCGCAGATTTCTGCAAAACTGAACCAGGAAACAGGAGCGCATTTTTATGCCCAAGCGCACATTTCAACCGAATCGCCGCAAACGCGTGAAGACGCACGGTTTTCGCGCGCGCATGAAGACCAAGAGCGGCGCAGCCGTTTTGAGCCGCCGCCGCGCCATCGGCCGCAAGCGCGTGGCCGTGAGCGCCGGTTTCCGCGACTAATTCTCTCCTGCCGTCTTGTTTGAGCCGGAACCGCCCACACCGCGCTTGTCCGCCTCGGCTCACACGCACCTCGGCATCCGCGCTCTTCGGCATTCGCATGACCAGCTCTCCCCGTGTTGACCTGCGCTCAACTGATCAGCCATTCGGCCCTGAGCGCCACTTTTCCATCCTGTCCCCCTCCTCCGTTCAATCACTGACGGGAGCGCGCCTTTCCAAGCACGCCGATTATCAGCGCGCGTATGCAGCCGGCCGCAAGCGCCAGTCTTCGTCGATGAGCTGGTTCCTGGCCGCGCAAACCCCGGCCTTTGCAGGCGCGGCGCTGCCGGGTGGGCCGCGCGTGGGCCTGACCGCGGGCAAGGTGCTGGGCAAAGCGCACCAGCGCAACCGCATCAAGCGGCGCATGCGCGAGGCTCTGCGGCGCCATGTTGACCTGCTCCCCGCGGGGTTCGATCTGATCCTGCATCCGCGGCGCATCGTGCTCACGCTGGAATTCGCGAAACTCGAAGCCGAGATTGTGCGTATCCTTCATCAGGCACGAGCTGAGGCGGCACGCATGCCCCGGGAAGCGCCTGCATTATGACGCGTATTCTGCTGGCCACTCTCGCCTTTTACAAACGCTGGCTTTCGCCGGCCATCCACTCGCTCACCCCTGGCGGCTGCAAGTACCTGCCCACCTGCTCGGAGTATGCGGGCGAGGCGATTGCGGCGCACGGCCCGCTGCGCGGCATCGGCCTCGCCCTCTGGCGTCTGTTGCGCTGCCACCCCTTTGCGCGCGGAGGGCTCGATCCGGTTCCCCCGGCCACGGCGGCAAGACCTTTTCCCCACGAACCATTACCATAGGAGAAGCGGGCGGCCTCGCGGTCGCTCGTCCCTCCGGCGCCTGGCACCAGGCCCGAACGACAAGGAAGTAACCTTTGGCAGAAATTCGCAATCCCAATCTTCAGGGGCAGGGCTCCGGCGGCAGCGGCGGCGGCGGCGGCGACATGCGCTCCACCATGGGCTTCATGCTGTTGCTGCTGGTGGTCCTGATTGGCTACCAGTACTTCTTCAAGCCCGCGCCGCCGGCGAACCCGCCGCAGCCCCAGACGCAATCGCAGGCCGCTCCTCAAGGGCAGCCCGGAGCAGAGCAGCCGGGCCCGACGCAGGCCGGTGCATCGCCTGTTCAGGCGGCGGCGGGCGCGCAGGCAGTCACGGCCGCACTCGAGACCGAGACCACGGTCGAGAACGAGCTGTACCGGATCGTCTTCACCAATCGCGGCGCGCAGGTGAAGCACTGGATCCTGAAGAAATACAACGACACGGGGGACCAGCCGCTGGACATGGTGCAGCAACAGGCCGCGGCGCAGTTCGGCCTGCCGCTCTCGCTGTTTACCTATGAGCCGGCGCTGACCACGCAGGTGAACCATGCGCTCTACCAGCTCACCGTCGAAGGCGCGCAGCCCTCGGCCACGGGCGTGCTCCTGGCGCCCACCTCGCTCACCTTCCACTACGCGGCCAACGGGCTGGACGTGGTGAAGACCTTCCGCTTCGATGCGAGCTATGTGGTCTCCGTCGAGACGCAGCTTCTGCGCAATGGCGCGCCGGTGCGCGCGCTGGTGCAGTGGCCGGCGGGCCTCGGCGACATGGAGGAGTTCCTTCCCTCGTCCAAAACGCGCAGCCCGATCTTCACCTCGGCCTCGTCGACCTTTGCCTGGTCGCTCGACGGCAAGCAGGACTACCAGGCCGTCGCCAAGGTCAGCCACAACGCAACGCTGGATCAGCCGTACTCCTATGTAGCTATCACCGACCTGTATTTTGCCTCGGCGTTCCTCCCCGACGCTCCGGAGCGGACCACGGTGGTGACGCTGCACAACGTCATCGACGTGCCCGGCGACCTGAGCGACCCCAACAGCCAGAAGAAGCCGGCTCAGGTTCTTGGCGTTGCCGTAGGCGACATCAGCGGCTTTACCCGGCTGCGCCTCTTTACCGGGCCCAAGGCCATGGACGTGGTCTCCTCGATCCACGCGACGGGCGCGGACGGCAAGCCCACCGGCCAGTCGCTCGAGCCGCTCATCCAGTTCGGTTGGCTCACGGTGATTGCCAAGCCGCTTTACCTGGCGCTGCGCTTCATGAACGAGCACGGCATTCCCAACTGGGGCTGGGACATCATCGTGATCACCGTCATCTTCAACCTGCTCATGACGCCCACGCGGCTGATGATGATGAAGACGTCGCTGAAGACCATGCGCATTCAGCCCAAGGTAGATGCGGTCAAGCGCAAGTATGCCCATCTCAAGGTCAGCGACCCCAAACGCTCCGAGATGAACGCCGAAATCATGGCCATTCACAAGGCCGAAGAGATCAACATGCTCGGCGGCTGCCTGCCCATGTTCATCCAGATGCCGCTGTTCTTCGCCTATTTCCGCGTCCTGCAGAATACGGTCGAGCTGCGCGGGGCTCATTGGTACTGGCTCACCGACCTCTCCGTACCCGACCCGCTGCACATTCTTCCCATCCTGATCATCGTCAGCATGCTGGTCACGCAGCTCATCACCCCGTCCCCTGGAATGGACAAGAACCAGCGCTTCATGATGGCCTTCATGATGCCGATTCTGATGGGCAGTTTCCTCTGGCACTATGCGTCCGGGCTGGCTCTCTACTGGGGCACGGGCAACCTGATCAACCTCGGCATCCAGCTCGCTATCAACCGCTCCAGCGTCGGCCGTGAGATGCACGCCATTGCCTTGAAGCGGCAAGCAAAGAAGGGCGGCGGCCCCGGCCCAGGCCCCAAGACGATTCAGGGCAAGCGCTAGTGTCCCGTGTCAGAAGTCTGTAATCGATGCGCCGTTATCCGGAGCGGAGTGTGGCGCGTTTTTTGCGCCAAACGCAAATGAGTAAACGCGGTGGGAGTCTGCAGCGTCCCACCGCTTGCGTATGACCGCCACTCCCTGTGAAGGCCGCGGCAGCCAGAGTCTACACGAGCTACTGGACGGTGAGGGTGACCGTGCCTGTTTGCGTGCTTGCGCCCGAAGTGCCCGTGACTTTGATGGTGTAGATTCCAGCAGTCGTGCCTGGATTGCCACCTCCCCCACCACCGCCTCCGCCGCCACCGTTGCCACCGCCGCCGCAACTGAGCACACCGCCCGCGAGGGCCACAAGCAGCACGAGCAATACGACCATGCTCCGCCACCCGCGCCGACGCGCCGGTATGCCGAGAAGCAGCAGGCAGGCCAGCACCGAACCGCCTGCCGCATACCAGGGAAGTCCAGGGCGCATCGGATAGGAGAGAGCGCCGCTGGTGGCTGCCGTGGTCGTGATTGTGAGGGTGGCCGTACCGGGACTGGCGCCGGTGATGAGCACCGGCGCCGTCACGCCGAAGGAAAAGGTGGGCAAGTCAGAGGCTCCGCTCGGGCTGGCGGTGAGGGCGGCCGTCAGAGCCACGCTGCCGGTGAAGCCGCCTGCTGGAGTCACGGTGATGGTAGAGGTGTTTGCGGTCGTTGCGCCCGGTGTGACTGTAACCGATTTGCCGCTGACATCGAATCCCGGCGGCAGGTTGAGGGTGTAAGCCGCCGTGGCCACAGCGCTCTCTGTGTAACCCGTTGCAACAGCGATCGCTTGCAGGATCTCGGTTTCAGAGACCGTGATCGGGGCGCTGTACAGATTGGAAGCCGTCGTTGGCGCAGTTCCATCGGTAGTGTAGTAGATGACAGCGCCTGGTGTGACGTCCGTGATCGCCGCAGACTGGATGCTGGTGTATGCGCCCGCCGCAAGGCCGATGACCGGCGTTGCCGCAGGCCCGGGGAAGGTCACTTTCCGGATTCTGCCATGGCCGGCGTCCGCGATGTAGAGGTCGCCCGCGGCATCGAAGGCGATTCCCCACGGGCCGGCGATGGAGGCGACCGTTGCCGATTCGCCGTCTCCAGAGTATGCCAGGAATCCGTTGCCCGCCACGGTGGTGATGACGCCGGTCGCCGCCGCGACTTTGCGAACGGAGTTGAGAGAATTCGACAGGTACAGGTTGCCCGCCGCATCGACCGCAAGGCCCTCGGGCAAAACCTCCGCGGCGGTTGCCGGACCTCCATCCCCGCTGTTGCCCGAATCGCCATCGCCGGCCACGGTCGTGATGATCCCGGTTTTGGCGGCTACCATGCGCACCCGCCCAGCGTTTGAATCTGCAATGAACAAGTCGCCGGCGGCGTCGAACGCCAGCGCGCCGGGCCCGTTCAGCAGGGCGCTGGTGGCCAGGCCGCCATCGCCGTTGTTGCTGGAAGTTTCAGTCCCAGAGGCGCCCCCTGCAACGGTGGTGATGATGCCGCTGCTCGCTGCAACCATCCGCACATCGTCAGCGTATGTATCCGCGATGTACAGGTTGCCGCTGCTGTCGAAGGCCAGGCCGGCGGGATAGTTCAGGCTGGCGGAGGTTGCCGGGCCGCCGTCGCCGTTGTTGGGGGGATAGCCGAAATGTCCATTTCCGGCAAAAGTGGTGATCGCTCCCGTACCGGCCGCAACTTTGCGGATCACGTTGTTGTTGGAATCGGCAATGTACAGGTTCCCGGCGCTGTCCAAGGCGACCGCGCTGGGATAATACAGTTCGGCACCGGTTGCCGTGCCGTTATCCCCTTTGTAGCCCGGCGTCCCATTGCCGGCAACGATGGCGATATCTTTCGTGGCAGCCGAAACCTCCCAGACCACGTGGTTGAGTTGGTCCGCGAAGTAGAGATTGCCTGCGCCATCCAGCGCAATGCCTTTAGGGAACTCGAATTCGGCGCTCGTTGCAGGGCCGCCACTGCCTGTGAATCCAAAGACGCCGTTCCCGGCCACCGTCGAGATGACCGCCACCGGCGGGGTGGTGATGGTGTATGCCGCTTTGACCATTGCGCTGGGCAGATAGCCCGGCGCCGCCGCGATGGCCTGGACGGTGATGGAGCCGGTCACATCGATCGGTCCGTTGTAGTAACCCGGCCCCGCCAGCAGCTGGGTCGCCGAGGTGGCGGGGGCAGAGCCGATCAACGTCACGTAGATCGCAGCTCCCGGAGTGGCATCGGTGATGGTCACCGACTGAGGGCTGGGGTAGGCGCCCGCAGCTACGCTTAAGATCGGGGCGGCCGCCGCCGTTTTCGGCGGAGGAGCGGATGCCGTCACCTTGCGAATCCGGTTCGTGTAGGTGTCGGCAACAAACAGGTTGCCGGTGCTGTCGGCGAATATGCTCTGGGGCATGCAGAGCGAAGTACTGGCGGCAGGACCGCCGTCTCCGGAGTAAAGCGCGCAAACGGTTCCGTTTCCAACCACAGTGTCGATGATCGCGGCGCCAACGGTCACCTTTCGAATCACGCCGTTGTTGGAGTCGGCGATATAGAGGTTACCGGCGCTGTCAACCGTCACCGAGGAAGGATAGTTGAGCTCTGCGCTGGCGGCAGGACCGCCGTCTCCGGTGTACCCGCTGTAGGGCCTTCCCTGTCCATCTCCGCCGGCATAGGTTGTAATCACCTGCGTGCTTCCATTCACCACGCGAACCACGTTGTCTTCGGTGTCGGCAATGTAGAGATTGCCGGCGCTGTCGAGCGCGACTCCCTCCGGGCTCACCAGCGTCGCACTGGTTGCCGGCCCGTTGTCCCCTGTGTATGGGTAGGCATAAGCGCCGGTCCCGGCAACGGTTGTGATGGTTTCCGTGCCGGCGGCGATTTTCCGGATGCGATCGCTGTCGGGACAGGCAATATAAAGATTCCCGGAGGAATCGAGCGCAAGACCATAGGGGTAGCCGAGGCCGGCGGCGGTTGCCGCGCCATTGTCGCCGCTGTAGCTTCCCTGACCGTTGCCGGCGTAAGTCGTGATCACCCCGGTGGTGGCCGTGACTTTGCGGACCACATAGTTCCAGGCATCCGAAATAAAGAGATTTCCAGCGCTGTCGAACGCCAACGAGCGAGGCCCAAACAATTGTGCTTTGGTGGCGGGCCCATTGTCGCCGCTATACCCGGCCAAACCTGTGCCCGCAACCGTGGTGATAACTCCTGTACCCGCTGCGACCTTGCGCACAACGTTGTTACCCGAGTCGGCAATGTATAGATTCCCCGCACTGTCGAGGGCTGTTCCGGCGGGATAGTTCAGGTCGGCCAAGGTCGCCGTTCCGCCGTCGCCGGTGTACCCGAAGTTCCCATTGCCTGCAACGGTGTAGATGAAGGAGCTGGGCGACGAATCGACGATGTATTGCGCGCTGGCAGCCACGCTGGCCGAATACCCAGGGGCGATGGCGTAAGCCACCAGAGTCTCGGATGTTGAGACCGTGATCGAGCCGGAGTAGACCGCGGAGGCGGATGTGGGCTGCGTTCCATTGGTCGTGTAGTAGATTGTTGCTCCTGCCGCGGAATCGGAGATCGCCACTGTTTGCGCGCCCGGATAACTCCCCGAGACCGGCGAGAACACCGGGGCGGGGGCAGCGGGCAGATTGATGGTGTAGGTTACGATCTCGGTGTTGGCCGACTGATATCCGGCCTCCGTGGCGTAGGCCTGGATCGTTTCCACGCCGCCTTCAGTGAGCTTGATCGGGGCCGTGTATGGTACGAAGCCGTTGGTATTGAGGATTCCGAACCCCTCGTAAAAGATGGCCGCACCGGGGACTGATTCGCCGATCGTGATGGTTTGAGCCGTGGAATACGTTCCCGCGGCGGGCGAAATCACCAGTGGGGCCAGCCCGGCGGTGAGAGCAACGGTTCCGGAGACGCTGGATGGATAGTTGCCACCTCCCTTGTAGCTTGCCTCCACATTGTGTGTTCCAGCGCCCAGCGGCGCCAGGCCGTTGATGGTTGCGGTTGCCGTCTGGGTGGGTTCGGTCAACAGAATGGAGGCGGTGTCGACGTTCTTGGTCAACATGGCCAGATCGGGGACGCCATCCCCGTTGAAATCGGCCGCTACGATGGCAAAGGGGCCAAGCCAATCCAGGCTTACGACAGGAGTGGTAGCTGTAACCGTAAACGCGCCGTCTCCAGCCCCGGTGAGAAGAACGATCCGATCGTTGTAGCTGTCTACTCCGGCAATATCCAGCTTTCCGTCGTGGTTGAAGTCCCCTGCCGTAAGGCTATAGAGTTCGCTGGGAACCGCAATCGGGCTGGCTGAAGTCTCCTTGAAGGTTCCATCTCCATTGCCCAAAGCGATCTCAACGCCATTCAAGTCCGAGAAAGCCAAATCGAGAACGCCATCGCTGTTGAAATCTCCAACTACGATCGAAGTGGGGAAGTAGTCCAGGGGGAAGGACGCTGTCGCTGCGGTAAACGTTCCATCCCCTTTGCCGAGAAAGATGGTTGGAGCGAAGCCGAACTCGGCGTAATTCGTGGCGACAAGGTCGGGAATGCCATCTCCGTTGAAGTCGCCGGTTGCGATCAAACCAAAATCCCCGCTTGGGTCAGCGTCTGGTCCTGCCGGTGTGAACGTGCCGTCGCCGTTGCCGAATAGGATTGCGACTCCGCCGGGAGAGACATATTGGCCCACGACGGCCAGATCCAGCTTGCCGTCGCCATTGAAATCGGCAGCAACCATCGACTCGGGAACGGCATTGCCGCCCCCCGCGCCCTGGTCACAAACCGTGCCCGTCTGCGGTGCACCAAAGGTCCCATCACCGTTGCTCAGCAAGGTTGTGACGTAGCTGGTAGAGTAACCGTTCCCACTCAGCACGGCGAGGTCGGTCTTTCCGTCGCCGTTGAAATCGCCGCCGATCATGGTTGGGTACCCTTGGGCGCCGGTGACTTGAACGGTCGGACCTGTGGTAAAGGTGCCGTCGCCCTTCCCGAAGAGGATGGTGACAGACGGTGGGCCGGAGTAGATGGTGCTATCCCAAAGGATGGCCAGGTCCGGTATGCCGTCCCCATTGAAATCCGCAGGTATTTCAGAAATCGGGTTGCTGCCCACGGCCGGCGTCTGCGAGATGAGCCAGCCTATTCCCGCAGTACTGAGCCCCAGGTTGGCAGTTCCGAGCGAAGCATTCGCAAAGCTTGTATCCAGGAATGAGACGCTTCCAGTGGGCGCCGCAGATCCTCCGAATCCCACCACCGTCGCGGTCAACGAGTAATCTCCAGGGAACCCGCTCGCCGTAATTGTGGTTGTGTCCGAGTACACCGGGCTGGGAGCAGGCCCCACGGTAAGCGTCGCAGCGCTGGAGGAACTGCGCAAACCGTAGCCATCCTGCACAAACTCGGCCTTGTAGCTGTGCACGCCCGTCCCCGGCACGAACTTGAACGCCGCTGTCCCGCTGCTTGCGAGAGCGACCGTCGCCAGCAGGTGGATATCCGTGCATTGGCTTGCCGAGGCGTCGCAGAAGTTCACCTGGCCATGTGTCACCGGATTCGCCCCGGCTTTCACAGCTGCGGTGAGTGCAACCACAGTACCAGGAGTCACGGATGAGACCGTTGTTCCTCCGGAGGTGATCGCCAGAGCAGCGGTTGTGGTTGGAGGCGCTCCCCACAAGGCGATGGTTCCGGAGGCGCTGGGGTTGTAATTCGAGTCTCCTGGGTAACTGGCGTCCGCAAGATGCGCACCTGCGACGGCGATGGACGCTGCCGCTGTGGCGGTGGCGGTCTCCGTGGGCTGGGTCAGCGAATCGATCACCGTCCGGGAGTTCCCATCCTCGGTCAGCACGTCAGGCCAGCCATCTCCGTTGAAGTCCGCAACCACAATGGTGCCGCTGAAATCGTAGGAATAAGTGAGAGTTGCGGGCGATTGGACAAACGTCCCGTCGCCGTTTCCAAACAATATCCCGGCCTGGCCGTATGTGTAGGCGATATCCGGAATCCCGTCCTGATTGAAATCCGCGATGGCCAAGCCGCCGACCTTTATGTTGGCGTTGGGACTCGACGGCGCCTCGGTGAAGGTGCCGTCGCCATTGCCGAGGAAGACTGTCAGGTAGGAAGTGCCAGCAGCCCCGAACACCAGGTCTGGAAAACCGTCGTTATTTACATCCGCGACTGCGACGTTGGCTTCGCCCGCCTGCGAAGGTCCCGCAAGGGAGGTAAAGGTACCATCGCCTTTGCCAAGGAGAATGGTGACGCCGCTCGCTCCCAACCCGCTCAGCACCAGATCGACCTGCCCGTCGCCGTTGAGGCCGGCTGGAATGATCGAACCCGGCACCGAGGGTACGGACGTCGTTGAGGACGCCTGGGTAAATGTTCCGTCGCCGTTCCCAAAGAAGATCACGACCTCTCCGCCCGACGAAGTTGAGGAACCTTGCTGCACGACGATCAGATCGGCGTTGCCGTCCCCATTGATGTCGGCCGTGGCAATAGTGGTTGGATTGTAGCCAAGGGCCGGACTGGAACCTGCAACGGTAAAAGTGCCGTCGCCATTGCCGAGGAAGATCGTTATGTCGCCGGTGGGTGCGTACACTGCCGCATTGATGGCGGCCACGTCGGGGATTCCATCATTGTTGAAATCGCCCACGATGAATGAGCCGGTTTCACTGGAAGGGCCGAAGGGAGAGCCCTCTACCGTGAAGGTTCCGTCTCCATTCCCGAGCAGCACGTCGTAGGTGCCGAAGTAGTCTTTGACGAACAGATCGGGAATTCCGTCTCCGTTCAGGTCCGCTACTGCGTAAGAGACGCCGGCAACGCTGGGGGCGCTGGTGTTCACGGTTGACCACGCCACGCCGCGCGTCGCGGCGCCGAGCACTCCCGCGCCAAGGACCGCATTTCCGTGATTCGTATCCAGGAACGAGACAGCACCGGTGGGCGGGGCAGTATTCCCGGCTTCCGTCACGGCGGCGGAGAGTGTATACGCTCCCCAGCTTCCT
>JARLGE010000229.1 GCA_031296215.1 Occallatibacter sp. | reverse complement strand
TTGTAGGTCTTGCCGCCCAGGGCCAGGCCGGTGAGCTGGTGGCCCAGGCAGATGCCGAAGACCGGCACGCGGCCCAGAAACTTGCGGATGGCGCGCACGGCGTAGTCGACCGGCTCGGGGTCGCCGGGACCGTTGGAGAGAAAGACGCCGTTGGGCTTGAGATCGATCACGTCCTCGGCCGAGGTCTCGGCCGGGACCACGGTCACCCGGCATCCCTCGCGGGTGAGCATCCTTAGAATGTTGAGCTTGATGCCGAAGTCGTAGGCGACGACGTGGAGGTTCGTGGTTTCCCACCCATGACGAGATGAAGCCTCGTCATGGATGGGGCGCGGAGCGTTTGGGGCGAGTAATGGATCGCCGGTTTGGTTGCGGGCGTCGTCGGCGTCGAAGGTGTAAATTGCTTTGGTCGAGACCACGCGGGCCAGGTCGGTGCCGTCCATCTTGCGGATTGCGCGGGCCCGTTGGATGAGGACTTCGGGGTTGGATTCGACTGTGGAGATCACCCCGCGCATGACGCCGTAGGTGCGGAGATGGCGGACCAGGGCGCGGGTGTCGATCTCGGCCAGCACGGGGACGGCGTACCGCTCCATGTACTCGTCGGTGACCTGCTCGGAGCGCCAGTTGGAGCTGATGGGCGAGAACTCGCGGACGATCAGGCCCTCGATGTAGGGGTGGGCCGACTCGTTGTCTGCCCGGCAAGTGCCGTAGTTGCCGATCTGTGGGTTGGTGAGAACGACGATTTGGCCGGCATAGGAGGGATCGGTTGCGATTTCCTGGTAACCGGTAAGGGAAGTATTGAAAACAACCTCACCCTGGCATTCACCAGGTGCGCCATAGCCGTAGCCACGGAAGATGCGCCCGTCTTCGAGCGCCAGGATCGCCTGCATCGCGTCTCCGGGGAGTGGATTCAATCGATTCTACCACCTGGCACCTGCGGTGCGGCAGACGCTCGCTATTCGCTCGCACTCGCTTGGTTGTTCTCCACACAATCGCTTGGCTGGACAGGGCTGAATCTACCGCACCACGCCGGCATCCCTGGTGGGCCAGTAGACGAAGACGGCCTTGCCGTAGATGAGCGAGCGCTCGACGGGGCCGAACTCGCGGCTGTCGGAGGAGATGGAGCGGTGATCGCCCATCATGAAGTAGCTCCCCTCCGGAACCACCATCTCCGCATAGGAGCGGGTGTCCTGATACTCCTTGGGGACGTAGGGCTCGATAATCCGCTTGCCGTTGATCCAGACCTGGCCGTGGTCAACCCTCAACCGGTCTCCCGGCAGGGCGATGACCCGCTTGATGTAGCTCTTTTCCGGGTCGCGCGGGTAGCGGAAGACCACCACGTCGCCATGCTCGATGGCCGAGAGGTGGTAGACGAACTTGTTGATGAAGAGGCGGTCGCGGTCTTCCAGCCGCGGCAACATGCTGGTGCCTTCGACACGCACGGGCTGGTAAAGAAAGGTGATGATCAGGACCGAGGCGACGGCGGAGATGAGCAGATCGCGCAGCCAGAGGCCGAGACCCAACCCTTGCTGGACCGGGGCCGGCGCAGGCGAGGCTTGCGGCTGGCCGGGTTCCGGCGCAGGGGCAGCGGGTGGCTTGGGGATGGAGGAAGGATCGTTGGAAACCGTTTGCATTGCCGACCTGGCCCGTGGAGTCATCGCCTGCGTTGGTTCGACGCGTGCGGGGGGTGGCTGGTGAGCCGAAAAAGCAGTATCCCCAACCCAAGTATAACCGGAGGCGAACACGGCGTTGCACATGAGGAAGCATCGTGATGGAGATTCGGACGATCGGGTGGGAGGCAGGGTCACCCCTGCCGTCCTCCCACACCACCGGAAAAGCGGTTCCGCATCCGGCGATTCGGTGAGTTACTCCCCTGCCGCACTGCACAGAGCTGGAGGTTCATGGAACGCCCCGCCGATGGCGGCTTCGCCGCGCGCCGAGTTCCATTGCAGGCTTCACCCGCTCCCAACTCGCTCACCTCCGCCCAAAGTGAAAGCATGATCTTGCTCTGAACTGGGGAGACAAAACACTAGAACTGGTTGCATAAATGTAGCTCGACCAGCGACAAACCATTCCTCAGGGGCTAAAGCCCAGGTTTTATGCGGTTCTGGCGGCACGGCGGAACCCGTGCCCTTTCAAAACCCCGTTTATGCAGCCAGTTTTAGAACAGAAAGACCAGCCCGCTGGAGATGCGGCCGAAGTTGGTGGGCAGGCCGGGGATTCGGTATGGAACAATGCCGGGTTTGGGGCCTTGCAGGGAGAAGTAGGAGTACTGATAGCCGCCGCTTACGCGAAAGGCGACGTGGCGCGCCAACGGCGTGTCCAGGCCGCCCCCGACCAAGCTAACGAACGATGCGGTTTCGCCGGCGGTTGCCTTGGCGCCCCAGTTTTTGTTGATGCCGCCGTCTCCGCCCATGCCCTCGACAAAAACTGTTTCTCTTCCCAGCCGTCTGCTGTATTCCGCGCCGCCCTGGATGAAGTAAGGGTGCTGCGGCGCGCCCAGGTTGGTCCCCGTGTATCCGGAGACGTCGATCTTGAAGCGCAAGTTGTGCCAGGAGGGAAAGGCCACGGAGGCGTCCCATCCGTTCAGACCCTGCTGGGAACCTGGGACTCCGTTGATGGAGTTGGACAGATACGCGTAACCGCCGTAGACCTGGAAGCGCGCCGGAGGCTCCTGATTCTGGGCGTGAAGGAGCGGCGACAGGCACAATAGAGCGATCAGCGAGACGAAGCGGGGCAGCATTGAGAACCTCGGGCTTCTGGGTCCTTCCATCTTATCCGTTCGGTTTGGGTTTTGGAAATTGGCTGCTTGGCGCATCAATCCATCGACATGCTTAGCTGGTGGCGCACGTCCGCACCGCGAACCCAGAAGATCACGTCGGTGGCGATGTTCGAGGCATGGTCGGCGATCCGCTCCAGGTTGCGCGCCACCAGGATGCTGTTCATGGCCTGCTGGGTGTACTGCGGCTTTTCCTGGATGAGTTGGAGCAGGTCGATATGCGCGCGGCGGTTCATGCGGTCGATCTCGTCGTCCATCTCCCGCACCGATTCGGCCAGCCGCGCGTCACCTTCCAGCAGCGACTGCACCGCCGAGCGGATCATGCGGCCGGCAAACTCGCCCATCGCGGCAAAGTCCACCGGCACGTCCACTTCCCCGTGCTTCATGATCTCCTTGGTGCGGCGCGCAATGCCCATCGACTGATCGCCGATCCGCTCCAGGTCGCCATTGATCTTGATCACCGCCAGAATGAAGCGCAGGTCGATGGCCGTGGGCTGCTCCTTGGCCAGCAGTTCGTAGGCCATCTCGTCCAGCTCGTGCTGCGCGGTATTGATGGCCGCCTCATTCTGCTTCACATACTGACACAGCCCCTTGTCCCGCTGCAGGTAAGCGTCTACCGCGGACTCCACCGCCAGTTGCGCGAGCGCGGCCATGGCCAGGAGCTTGTCCTTCAGTTCGGCGAGTTGCTGCTGAAAATGGATACGCGGCAAAGCTGCTTCTCCCTAATAGATAATTGTGCATCATCGTGTGTTACGGGAAGAAGAATTTTACCCGGACGCACCAGAACCGTCACGCACCCAGGGATCGGTTTCCCATTTACGGCGGTTGGTGGCGACGGCGCGATGGCGAATGCTTTACGCTATCGTATGGCCCCCGCAAGCAACACCGCCGCGACAATCCTCTCCTTGAACCCAGCCGACTGCGAGCCGCGCCAAGTCTACAAACTGATGACGGGCCTCATTGTGCCGCGGCCGGTGGCGCTGGTTTCCACCGTCGACCGCGAGGGGCGGCCCAATCTTGCTCCCTTCAGCTTCTTTACCGGCGTTGGCTCCAATCCTCCCACCGTGCTGTTCTGCCCCAGCCTGCGCGCCGCCAGGGGGCCCGGCGGCGAGAGCCTTCCCGCGATGCGCAAAGACACCCTGCGCAACGTGGAAGAGACCGGGGAGTTTGTGGTGAATGTGGTCAGCGAGGCGATTGCAGCCGCGGCCAACGCCGCGTCGGCCGAAGTACTTCCGGAGGTGGATGAATTTGTGCTCAGCGGCCTAACACCGCAGGCCAGCGACATGGTGCGGGCGGCGCGTGTCGCCGAGTCGCCGGCGCAGATGGAGTGCAAGCTGCTCCAGGTCATCTACACCGGCAGTGAGGCCGGCGGAGGCGTGATTGTGCTGGGCAGGATCGTCCGCTTCCACGTGCGCAGAGATTTGGTGGAAGACTTCCGCGTCGATCCGGCCGGCCTGGATGCAGTGGGCCGCATGGCCGGCAACACCTGGGCGCGCACCCGCGACCGCATCGAGCTGATCCGGCCGAAGTAAGATCCTCGCCCCCCTCGCCTCACCACAACCGGCAATCGCGGCGGGATTGCAATCCTGCCGTTGGTTCCCCGTTTTAGCCGCGGCCAGCAGAGCCTGGCGGATGAACCACGGACTCGACTTCAGCGAAGACTTCCGCGGGGACTTTCAGGGGGCGGCGTTCCGGCTTGACCGGGAGTCAATTCGCGGGAAGAGGCTCGCTTCGCTCTGGACGAACGGGGCCTCTTGGATGCTGATCTTTCCCAGGTCAGAATGAGCGAGGCGTGGAGACCGGCGCTCGGGAATCAAGTCTTGAAGCGTTCGCTGATGGCGGCTGCGAGGATGAGGGCCAAAGCCCAACCCAGCAGGATAAGTATCCAGCGAAGCATTGCTAGCCACGGGTAATTCATGCCGGGGAGCCAGCGGGTCCACGTCAGCCGAGGACGATGGGGAAACCAGCTTGCCGGCTTGGCCTGCGGATTGGGTTCCCAGGCATCGTCCTGGCCGAGTTTCACCACGGGAAGAACGTTTTCAAGCGCATACATCGCAGCGTTAAACGGCGCGTACTGGGAGGGAAGCATCCTGGACTCTTTGAAGTCATTGTAGGCGTCTTCCTCTTTGGGGCACATTGCGTTCATGCGGCGTGCGCGCCAGAAGATCACGAAGCCGAAGAGCCAGAGCAAGGCAATGGGAAGCAGAATCCAAAGCGGCTGTTCTTCGAGTTGGTAGTATGGGAGAATCAAGAGGTAGAAATGCGGATTGGCCACGCGAGCCTGCTGGCGCCGGAACTCGTAGATGACTCGCTTGGCCCCGTCGGGATCCCCGCTTGCTTCAAGCATCTTGGCGACCTGCATCCAAGGCTCCGGCTTGTTTAACTCTGCATCCGGCTGTTTTATCAACCATCGAATGCGGTCCTCTGCCGTAAGTTTTAGCGACGGAGCAAACCAATTGTCTGCGATCATCTCCGGAGTAGATGGCTCATGCAGAACCAACTCCTGGTACACGAGTCCATCTAGGTGCAGATTTCCCTTTGACGGCCAGCTTGCTTGGTCGTCATGGAGCCTCCCGAAGCTTGAGCGAGAGAGGTCGAGGTCGCCAAGCTCCGGCCGCCGGATTCCCACCCAGATCCAACTGCCGTTGATCTGTGTCCCTACACATTCCAAGGCGCGAATCGTGGCACCAGAGCAGTCGAGTTCGCCATTGATCTGGGCGTTGAGGAAGACGATTCTACCGGAGGAGGAGAATCTCGCTCTGAAAAGGGCGTTGCCGGTGATCTTGGCGCGGTCAGCATTTATTGCATCACCTTTGGCGGTGAGGGTTGCGCCAGAGCAGTCGAGGTCGCCGCCGATCTGTGCGGCGTTCAGGTTGATGCTTCCCGAGGCTGTGAACTTGCCATTGAGGAGAACGTCGTCTGTGACTTTGGCTTCATCGAGGCGAAGCGAGCATTCCGGCCCGGCGAGGATTGCGTCTGCGCAGTCGAGTTCACCTCCGATCTGCGCGCCGGAGAACGAAATCGACCCGTTTGTGTTCAGCTTCTGGAGGTTGACGCCGCTGGCTATCTTTGCTCTGTCGGCGAGGAGCGCAAAACACTCACCCATTGGACATCCAGAAGGGTGAGCGCTGTGCTTGGCCGTGAGTTGTGCGCCTGAGCATTCTAGGCTTCCTCCGACCTGTGCTTCGAGGAGGTGGATCCTTCCCCCCGCTTGGAGATTGCTGAGAAAAACATGGCCTTGCGTAGTAAGGCCCTCAGCGGAAATACCCTGCTCTGCCGTGCATTGGAGGAGATACAGGGTCTTGAGGTTCGCCCATTTCAGACAGAATTGCTCCTTGAGCGTGCAGTAGGCAAAGGTCAGCGGAAATGGCACATTGCAGAATTCGAGTCGAATGGCAGAGGTGATGGTGGCGTTCCAGATCCGGAGTCCAAAAGGGTCGATGTGGGCCGCTGCATCCTTATCGGTGGCGAGCCATCGCAGGAATTTGGCGTCGACCTCAGGGCGGGTTTTCAATCCTTGAGAAGGGGGCCCGTCACCGGACGTGGAAATCCGGAGTACCTCCTTTTCCGCAGCATTAATCGGACCGAAATGCTCCTTTGCGAGCTCCTTGAGTGCTTCGAATCGGGCGGCTTCGATGGGAGGGGTCATTCTGTAGCCTGCGAAAGGATAGGCTAGATTGACGATCCGAGCAAGTTAAAAAGACAATTCGAAGGATCGGGATTGGTATCTCCTGGCCTGGCCCATATTAGGAGGAAGGAATGGGCGGACTGCCTTGGGAGTTACCCTCGTAGGCACTGCGGCCCTGCAAGGCGAACCTTGGAGGGCCGTAGTGTTTTGGGCGAGCGAGGCGGACTACCGGTTCTTTGCCACTTCCTCCACCGTGACCGGGTCGAGGAACGGCATGGCGGCGCGGAGTTCCTTGCCGACGACTTCGACGGGGTGCTTGGCTTCGGCTTCGCGGAAGGCCAGGAACTCCTTGCGGCCGGAGTTCTGGTCGGCGAGGAAGCGCTTGGCAAACGACCCGTCCTGAATCTCGTGGAGGATCTGCTTCATGGCCTTGCGGCTCTCTTCGTTGATGACGCGCGGGCCGGAGACGTAGTCGCCCCACTCGGCGGTATCGGAGATGGAGTAGCGCATGTAAGCCAGGCCGCCGCGATAGATCAGGTCGACGATCAGCTTGAGCTCGTGCAGGCACTCGAAGTAGGCGCTCTCCGGCTGATAGCCGGCCTCGACGAGGGTCTCAAAGCCAGCCTTGACGAGCGCGCTGACGCCGCCGCAGAGCACGGCCTGCTCGCCGAACAGGTCGGTTTCGGTCTCCTCTTTGAACGTCGTCTCCAGCACCCCGGCGCGCGTGCAGCCGATGCCCTTGAGGTAGCTAAGATTGAGTGCGTGGGCGTGGCCTGTCGCGTCCTGATGGATGGCGATGAGCCCAGGGACGCCGCCGCCCTCGGTGAAGACCTCGCGCACGCGATGGCCGGGCGCCTTGGGCGCGGCCATGCCCACGTCTAGCCCCAAGGCCGGGACGATGGTCTTGAAGTGGATGTTGAAGCCGTGGGCAAACAGAAGCATCTTGCCGGCGGTGAGATTGGGCCCGATCTCCTCGGCATAGAGCTTGGCGGCGGTCTGATCGGGGACCAGCACCATGACCACGTCGGCCCACTTGGTGGCTTCGGCAACGGTGGCCACTTCCAGGCCGGCCTTCTCGGCCTTGGCGATGGATTTGGAGCCGGCGGCAAGACCGACTTTTACATGAACTCCTGAATCCTTGAGACTCAAGGCATGCGCATGGCCTTGGGAGCCGTAGCCGATGATGGCCACCTTTTTGGCCTGGATGAGGGAAAGGTCGGCGTCGTGATCGTAGTAAGTCTTAGCCATGGTTTTCTCTTTTTCCTTTGTTTGTGGGGGTTGGACTCAATTCACATTTGGTGGGGATGGCAACAGGCTGGTGTTTTATTCCGGCTCGGTGGGGATGATTTCCTCCACAGTTTCCGCGGCGTCGGCATCGGGCTCCGCAACTTCATCGGGGGCGGCGCCCATGGCCTTGAGCACGCTGGAGATGTGGCGGCCGCGGCGCATGGTCATTTTACCGCTGCGGCAGATTTCCAGGATGCGGCCTTCGTCTTCGCGCAGCACTTCGATGAGGCCTTCGATCTTGCTTTCGACGCCGGTCATTTCAATCATCAGCGACTCCGAGGTGAGGTCGACGATGCGGGCGCGAAAGACCTCGACCAGGTCGAAGATCTGCGAGCGATTGCTGGGTGTGGCGGCCACCTTGATGAGTGCAAGCTCGCGCGTGACCGCTGGATCCTTCGCGATGTCGTCCACATCGACGACGTTTTCGAGTTTGAACAGGCTGGCGCGGATGCGGTTGCCAGCCTCGGAGGAGGCCTCGCAAACCAACGTCAGGCGCGACAGGCCAACCCGTTCGCTGCGCCCGACGGTGAGCGAGTTGATGTTGATGTTGAGGCGGCGGAACAGTGACGCGACGCGCGTCAGCACCCCTGGCAGATCTTCCACGTACGCGACGAATGTGTGCAGCATGATGGCTAGCCTCGAGTTCTCATTTCATAGTTCTCAGTTCATAGTTCCCGGTTGCCGGTCATCCGTCTTCAAAAAACTAATGCTGTGCATATCGGCCACTGAGAACTACGAACCAAGAACTGCGAACTGTCTTTGTTACTTGTCGTCCGGCGATTCGACTAGCGGGTCCTTCACGGGCCGGCGGATCATCTCGTGCAGCGCGGAGCCGGCGGGAATCATGGGGTAGACGGACTCCTCTTTTTCAACCAGGAAGTTGAGCAGGAATGTGCCGGGCGCCGAGCGCGCTTCGGCAACGGCATCGACCACTTCGGCGCGCGTGTGAACGGCGCGTCCCGCGATGCCATGCGCGTCTGCGAGCTTCACAAAGTCCGGGCTGACCAGCGGTGTGGCTTCGTAGTTGCTTTCATAGAAGAACTGCTGCCACTGGCGCACCATGCCGAGAAAGCCGTTGTTGATGATGGCGATGTTGATCTTGATGGCTTCCTGCACGATGGTGGAGAGCTCGGCGGCGGTCATCTGGAAGCCGCCGTCGCCGGCCACAACCCAAACTTCCTTGCCAGGGCATGCGAACTTTGCGCCGATGGCCGCGGGCAGCGCGAAACCCATGGTGCCGAGGCCGCCGGAGGTGATGAGCGAGCGCGGGTGCTCGTGGTGGAAGTACTGCGCCTCCCACATCTGGTGCTGGCCCACGTCAGTGACAACGATGGCGTTGCCGCCGGTGATGCGCCAGATGTCGTGAATGACGTGCGCGGCGTAGAGATGGCCAGAATCGGGCAGGTTCTTGATGTCGCGCACAGCGACGGCGCCCTTGCTTGTCTCGATGGTCTTGATCCAGTCTGCGCCGTCGCGGCTGGAAACGCGCGGAAGTAGTTGTTCGAGCACCTCGCGCAGATCGCCGATCAGGGCCACGTCGATTTTGATGTTCTTGTTGACCTCGGCGGGGTCGACTTCGATGTGAATCTTCTTCGACTTCAGGGAATAGGTGGATGTGGAACCGGTGACGCGATCGTCGAAGCGCATGCCGCAGGCGATGAGCAGGTCGGCTTCCTGAATGGCGTGGTTGACCCAGGCCTCGCCGTGCATGCCCATCATGCCCATGTTGAGCGGATGCGAGGCCGGAAAGTTGCCCAGGCCGAGCAGCGTGAGGGCGACGGGAATCTGCGCGCGTTCGGCCAGCGTACGCACCTGCTCCATGGCGCCGGATTCGGAGACGCCGTGGCCGGCGAGGATGATGGGGCGCTTGGCGTTGCGAATGAGTTCAGCAGCCTGCGCGAGGCCCGAGTCTTCCACGCGCAGCATGGGATGAGGGCGATAGGGGCGCGGCTTGGCGGCGGCGAAGTCGAAGATGGCCGTGCCCTGCTGCGCGTCTTTGGTGATGTCTACCAGCACCGGGCCGGGGCGGCCGGAGACGGCGATCTGAAAGGCACTGCGAATCGCGGGCGCAATGTCTTCGGCGCGGTTGACAAGGAAGTTGTGCTTGGTCACGGGCAACGTGATTCCGGTAATGTCGACTTCCTGAAACGCATCGGTGCCAAGAATCTTTGAAGAAACGTTGCCGGTGATGCAGACAATGGGAATGGAGTCGAGCATGGCGGTGGCGACGCCAGTGACTAGATTTGTTGCACCGGGGCCGCTGGTGGCGATAGCCACGCCCACCTTGCCTGAGGCGCGCGCGTAGCCGTCGGCCATGTGCGAGGCGCCCTGCTCGTGGCGCACCAGGACGTGGTGGATGGGAAACTTGCGCAGCGCGTCGTAGACGGGGAGAATGGCCCCGCCGGGATAGCCGAAGACGTCCTTAACGCCCTCGCCCACCAACGTGGCCCACACGATCTCCGCGCCGGTGAGGCGGGTGGGGGTGATGAGGTGAGCGTTGGCTGCAAGTGTCTGGTCGATGGTTCCCATGGATGACTCCTTTGTTCGCTGCTAGCTGAAAGCTGCACTTACGTCGTTGCGCCTTCCGATGCCGAGGTTACGCGGTCGACATACTTGCGGAATACGCCGCGTGGCCAGCGGAGCGCCGGAGGTATGAAGTCCTTGAGCCGAGCGGCTACTTCCTCTTCGCTGACTTCGAGAGTTAACTTGCGGTTGGGAATGTCGAAGGCTATGATGTCGCCTTCGCGGACGGCGGCGATGGGCCCGCCGACAAAAGCCTCGGGCGCAACGTGGCCGGCGGTGAAGCCGCGCGTTGCGCCGCTGAAGCGGCCGTCGGTGAGCAGAGCGACGTGTGCGCTGAGCTCGGCGTTGGAAGAGATGGCCGCAGTGACTTGCAGCATCTCTCTCATGCCGGGACCGCCCTTGGGCCCTTCATAGCGGATGACGAGCACATCGCCGGGCTTGATCTTCCCGGTCTGCACGGCGGCAAAACAATCCTCTTCGCACTCGAATACGCGCGCCGGGCCGCGATGCTCGACGCGATTGGCGGCGGCCACTTTCATCACGCAGCCTTCGGGCGCCAGATTGCCCTTGAGAATCACAAGGCCGCCGGTGGGCTTGATGGGATTCTCGAATGTGTGGATGACCACCTGGCCGGGAGTCTCCTCGGCGAGGGCAGCCTCTTCGGCAAGAGTGCGGCCGCTGATCGTCAGTGTGCTTCCGTCAGCGTGGCCGGCAGCAATCAAACGTTGCGCAAGAAGCCGCGAGCCGCCGGCGGCCTGATAGTCGGACGCGACAAACTTGCCGGCAGGGGTGAGATCGCAGATAAAAGGAGTGCGCTTGCTGATCTCGTCGAAGTCGTCGATGCAAAGATCGATGCCGATCTCCCGCGCGATGGCGATGAGATGAAGCACGGCATTGGTGGAACCGCCGCTGGCGGCGACGCTGGCGATGGTGTTTTCGAGCGACTTGCGCGTGATGATCTGCGACGGGCGGCGATTGGCGCGGACCGCATCCATGAGAATGCGGCCAGCCTCGCGCGTGGCGGCGTGCTTGTCGGCATGGGTGGCGGGAACGCCGGAAAGCTGGATGGGCGAGATGCCGAGGATCTCAGCGCTCATGGCCATGGTGTTTGCGGTGAACTGGCCGCCGCATGCGCCCGCGCCGGGACAGGCGTTGGCTTCGAGCGCCTCAAGGCCGGCGTCGTCGATGCGTCCGGCGGCGTGCGAGCCGATGCCCTCAAAGACGTTTTGAATGGTGATGTCAATCTTTTCGCCATTGGGGCCGTTGAGCTTGCCCGGAGCGATCGATCCGCCGTAAAGCATCATGCCGGGAATATCGAGTCGGCAAAGCGCCATGATGATGCCGGGCATGTTCTTGTCGCAGCCGCCGATGCCGACCAGACCATCGAACAGATTGCCGCGCGCAACCAGTTCAATTGAGTCGGCGATCACCTCGCGCGAGACCAGCGATGCCTTCATGCCTTGCGTGCCCATGGTGATGCCGTCGGAGATGGTGATGGTATTGAATTCCATCGGAGTTCCGCCGGCCTCGCGAATGCCTTCCTTCAGCGCTTCGGCTACGTCGCGCAGGTGCACGTTGCAGGTGCCGATCTCGGTCCAGGTATTTGCAATCCCAATAATGGGCTTGTGCAGGTCTTCTTTCGTGTAACCGACGCCGCGCAAATACGAGCGCGCCGCGGCCCGGCTGGGGCCTTCAGTCATCGGGATGCTTTGGCGCTTGCCTTCGATGGTCATTGTGTCCTCTGAGCGGGGTTAGCGTGGTTAGCGGAGTTAGCCATTGAGGTTTTCGATTCCGCTAACTCCGCAAGCACCGCTAACTCCGCCTTTATTTGGCCTTAAGCCAGATTGCTTCGTCGTGCCTTGCTTCAAATGTGTCGAGGGCGGCTTCGTGGCGCAGGGTTAGGCCGATGTCGTCAAGGCCTTCGATGAGACAGAATTTGCGGAACGGGTCAACTTCGAAGGTTGCCTTGAATCCAAACTCGTCGGTGACGGTCTGCTCTTCAAGCGAAACGGAGAGTTGGTAGTTGGGGATGGTCTTTGCGTTAGAGAGGAGTTGAGCGACCTGGTGTTCACTCAAGCGGGCGAGGACGATACCGTTCTTGCCGGCGTTGGAGAAAAAGATGTCGGCGAAAGTGGGCGCGATGACCACCCTGAAACCATAATCGCTGAGCGCCCACGCGGCGTGTTCGCGGCTGGAGCCGCAGGCGAAGTTCTTGCCGGCAATGAGTATTTGAGCGCCCTGGTAGCGCGGATCGTTCAGCTCGAACTCAGGGTTGGGATCGCCGGACGCGGTGCGCCGCCAGTCGAAGAAGAGGAACTCGCCGTAGCCGGTACGCTCGATCCGCTTCAGGAATTGCTTGGGGATGATCTGGTCGGTATCGACGTTGGCGCGGTCGAGCGGTGCGGCGATCGATTTGAATGTGCGAAAGGGTTCCATTATGCCTTCACCTCTTCATGCACGTGCCAGTTGCGGATGTCGACGAAGTGGCCAGCGATGGCTGCGGCAGCTGCCATCTCGGGCGAAACCAAATGTGTGCGTCCGCCGCGGCCCTGGCGGCCTTCGAAGTTGCGGTTGCTGGTCGATGCGCAGCGTTCACCGGGAAACAGAATGTCGGGATTCATGCCCAGGCACATGGAGCAGCCGGGCTCGCGCCAGTCGAAGCCGGCTGCGCGGAAAACTTTGTCGAGGCCTTCTGCTTCGGCCTGTGCCTTTACGGCCTGCGAACCGGGAACGACCATGGCGCTGACATGAGTAGAGACCTTGTAGCCGGCGGCGATGCGGGCCGCGGCGCGGAGATCTTCAATGCGCGAGTTGGTGCACGAGCCAATAAAGACGCGGTCGACCTCGACCTCCTCGAGCGGCGTGCCAGCCTTCAGGTTCATGTACTCGAGGGCGCGCTCGAGCCCCTTGCGGTCCTGCTCGTTTTGAACGGCGGCAGGATCAGGCACGGATGCTGTGATCGGCGCGACCATGCCGGGACTGGTGCCCCAACTGACGTAGGGAACAAGCTTAGATGCGTCGATGATCAACTCGCGATCGAAGGTTGCGCCTTCGTCGGTGGGGAGCTTGCTCCATTCGGCGACAGCCCGGTCCCATGCAGCGCCTGGCGGCGAGAAGCGGCGGCCTTTGAGATACGCGAAGGTGGTTGCATCGGGAGCGATCATGCCGGCGCGGGCTCCGGCTTCGATGCTCATGTTGCAGATGGTCATGCGGCCTTCCATCGACAGCGCGCGAATGGCGGAGCCGGCGTATTCGACGACGCAGCCGGTTGCGCCGTCCGTTCCAATCTGCCCGATGATGGCGAGGATGATGTCCTTGGCCGTGACGCCGCGAGGCAACTGGCCTTCGACGGCGATGCGGAAGGTCTTGGGCTTCGATTGCGGCAGTGTCTGCGTAGCCAGCACGTGCTCCACTTCGCTGGTGCCGATGCCAAAGGCTAGCGCGCCGAATGCGCCGTGGGTCGAGGTGTGCGAGTCGCCGCAAACAATGGTCATGCCCGGCTTGGTGATGCCCAGCTCCGGGCCGATGACGTGGACGATGCCTTGCTCGCGCGAGTCGACGTCGTAGAGCTCGATGCCGAAGTCAGCGCAGTTCTTGCGGAGCGTGGCAATTTGCGTGGCGGCAATGGTGTCAAGAATGTTGAGGCGGCCGGCGATGGTGGTAGGGATGTTGTGGTCGACGGTGGCGATGGAGCGGTCGGGGCGGCGCACCTTGCGGCCGGCCAGGCGCTGGCCTTCAAAAGCTTGCGGAGAAGTGACTTCATGCAGCAATTGCAGGTCGATGTAGAGCAGCGTAGGCTCGCCTTCGGGCTCGACCACTACGTGCTGCTGCCAGACTTTTTCGAACAATGTTCTTGGTGCGCTCATGTTGCTCCCGGGATGCGGCTGTTGGGTTTTGTGGTCTCCCACCCATCGCAAAACGCGCGATGGATGGGGCACCCAGTGTTTGTGGCGCGTTATGCGTTGACGAGCATTGTTTTTACGGTTTCGCGGACTTTTGCACCCATCTCTGTGGTGGATAGAACGGTAAACCCTTGCGGGTTGGTGCGAGCCAGGTCAGGTGTGCGGAAGCTTTGTTCGAGCACCTTGCGCACTGCTGCTTCAATCGCTGCGGCTTCGGCTTCGAGGCCGCCGGAGTGGCGGAGGATCAGCGCACCGGTTAGGATGGCGCCGAGCGGATTGGCGAGGCCTTTGCCCGCAATGTCAGGCGCGGAGCCGTGGACGGGCTCGTACAAATTGACCTTGCCGCCGATGGTGGCCGAGGGTAACATGCCGAGCGAGCCGGTGATGACGGCTGACTCGTCGGAGAGAATGTCGCCGAAGAGGTTTTCGGTGAGGACCACGTCGTAATTCTTCGGCTGGTTCATCAGGTGCATCGCCATGGCGTCGACGTACTGGTGCTCGATCGTTACGCCAGGAAAATCTGTGGCGACTTCGGTGACCGTGGCGCGCCAGAGTTGCGAGACCTCAAGCACGTTGGCCTTGTCCACACTGGTGACTTTGTTGCGGCGCTTGCCGGCTAGCTGGAAGGCGATGCGGGCTACGCGGGCGACCTCGTGCTTGGTGTAACGCATCGTATTCCAGGCTTCATTGGTGGTCTTGTTCCACTGGCGGGGCTGGCCGAAGTAGAGACCGCCGAGCAACTCGCGGACGAAGAGAATGTCCGCGCCGTCGATGACTTCAGGGCGGAGCGGCGAGTTGACGGCGAGCTCTTTGAATGCGAAGGCAGGGCGCAGATTGGCGAAGCCGCCCAGCGCGGCGCGCAGCTGCAGCAGGCCGGCTTCAGGGCGCTTGTCGGGAGCCAATTCGTTGAACTCGTTGCCGCCGACGGCGCCTAACAATACGGCGTCAGAGTCGAGGGCCGCGGCCAGGGTGTCGGCGGGCAGCGGTGCGCCGTCGTTGACGATGGCGACGCCGCCGATGCGCTTGTGATCGAGCTCAAGCGTGTGGCCGCCGATCCGCGCGACTTCCTTGAGGACAGAGACTGCCTCGTTGGTGACTTCGGGGCCGATGCCGTCGCCGGCGGTGACCAGAATCTTCAGCTTCATGCGTGCTCTTTCCTTCGGTAGATGAGTTTCTCAATCAGTACGGCAACGATCGACAAGACAGCCCAGATCAAAACAAAGTCCAAGGCAAAGGCCAACCACGAAGACAAGGATGCATAATGCGCGGAGATTCCTTTCGGCAGCAGATTCGTCGCACAACGGCCCGGTCCGAAGAGAAGCCATGCGAGTTTGGATCCGTCATTCTCAAGCGCGAGCAGAAGGAGCAGGGGAGATGCGATTCCCGTGATTGCGAGCATCACGATGCGGCTGGTTTTCATAATTCCTATTTCTGGCATCCGCTTGCCGCGGGTGCATTTCAAAATTGCCGCTGGGCTGAGGGCCGAACCTAACTGACGTTCAGTCGAGTTCGGAGACCGGTTCGTGGCGGCGCTCGCGGATCTGCTCCGGCAGAATGCCGATCAGGTCCTGGTCGTAGATGTTTTTCTTGCGGTCGGCGAGAGCCACAAAGCGGTAGTAGACGTGCTGCAACTCATCGCGGTTGAGGGCAAAGCCGAGCTGCTCCAAGCGGTGGCGCAGCGCGGCGCGGCCGCTGTGCTTGCCGAGGACCAGATGGGTCTTGGCAACGCCGACCAGCGCGGGGGTCATAATCTCGTAGCAGAGCGGGTTGGCCAGCATGCCGTGCTGGTGGATGCCGGATTCGTGTGCGAAAGCGTTGTCGCCGACGATGGCCTTGTTGGGCGATGGTTTGAAGGTGATGATCTGGCCGAGAACCTGGCTTGTGGGGTAGAGATTCTCGAGCTTGATGCTGGTGGAAATCCCGTAGTGGTCGCCACGAACGTAGAGCGCGGCGGCGATTTCTTCCAGAGCGGCGTTTCCCGCGCGCTCGCCGATGCCGTTGATGGTGCACTCGACCTGGCGTGCGCCGTTTTGGATGGCGGCGAGCGAGTTGGCGACGCCGAGGCCGAGATCGTCGTGACAGTGCGAGGAGAGGATGACGCCTTGCTCGTCGATGGCCGGGATGCGTGCGCGCACTTCGGCGAACATCTGTCCGTATTCTTCGGGTGTCGAGTAGCCGACGGTGTCCGGCATGTTGATGGTGGTGGCGCCGGCCTCGACAGCCACGCGGACCATTTCGGCGAGGAAGTCGCGGTCCGAGCGGGTGGCGTCTTCGGGCGAGAACTCAACGTCGTCGACCAGCGAGCGGGCCTGGCGCACGGACTCGGCGGTGAGGTCGAGAGCCTCGGCGCGGCTGATCTTCAGCTTGTATTCCAGATGCAGGTCGCTGGAGGCGAGGAAAACATGGATGCGGGCTCGGTCGGCAAACTGGATGGCTCGAGCAGCCATTTCGATATCTTCCTTTTTCGCTCGAGCCAAAGAAGCGATGCGGGGCTTGCGGATAGCCTGGGTGATGGTAGCGATGGCCGCGAAGTCGCCCTCAGAGGCCATGGCGAAGCCAGCCTCGATGATGTCCACGCCCAGGTCCTCGAGGGCATGGGCCATGGTGAGCTTTTCCTGCGTAGTCATGCTGCAACCGGGCGACTGCTCCCCGTCGCGCAGGGTGGTGTCGAAGAAATAGAGGTGATTTGAGGTCATGCGCATCCTTCCTGAGGAAGCCATTCGCTTACCGACATTGCCAGTGTCTCGTATTCTGGCAGTATAAGGCAAAGTTATTCTTGTTGGGGAAGCGATTAGAATTGCTTATACTGAGAAGAGTTCACAGTTCTTAGTTCACAGTTCACAGTTTCGGGTTCATGGCTGGCGGACTGCTCCTCTGCGCACAAGATCGACTTGGCAACGTGGTCGACCAAGCTTCGACTGACCGGCACGGAGCGTTGCAACGTACAGTGAACTGAGAACTGTGAACTAAGAACTCGCCTGGAGGGACGCCATGGAACTCAATCAACTGGAGACGTTTTTGGCAGTGGCCGAGGAGAAGAGCTTCTCGCGGGCGGCGGTACGGCTGCACCGGACGCAGCCGGCAGTGAGCCAGGTAATCCGCAAGCTGGAAGCCTCGGTGGGCGAGACGCTGTTTGACCGGGCGGCGCGGGACGGGTCGCTGACGGCGTCGGGCGTGCTTTTGCGCGATTATGCGCTGCGGCTGCTGGCGCTGAGGCGCGAGGCGACCAGCGCGCTCGACGAGCTGAAGAGCGTGGAGCGGGGCCGGTTGCAACTGGCGGCCAACGAGTACACCTGCATGTATCTGCTGCCGGCCATCGACCGCTTCCGGCGGGAGTTTCCGCATGTGAGTGTCGCGGTGCACAGGATGCTGGCCTCGCGCATTCCCGAAGAGCTGGCTCTGCGCACGTTCGAACTGGGGATGATCTCTTTTCGGCCCGACCCGGCGCATTTCCGCACCATTGCGGTCTATGCCGACAGCCTGGCGTTCATTGTGAGCCCGCGGCATGCCCTGGCCAAGAAGGCGCGGGTTTCCATCACCGACCTGGGTGAGGAGCTTTTTGTGGCGCACAACGTGACTTCGCCGCTCCGGCAGAAGGTGATTGAGACGTTTCAGCGCTACCGGACGCCGTTGAACATGGGCGTGGAACTGCCCACCATCGAGGCGATCAAGCGCTTTGTGGCCATGGGCAACGGTGTGGCTCTGGTGCCCCACCTGACGGTGGCCCGGGAGCTGGAGAGCGGCGATCTGGTCAGAATCCCGGTGGACGAGCTGGAGCTGCGGCGGGTGCTGCGCCTTGTGCACCGGCGCCAGGCCGCGCTGTCTTCCGCGGCACGAGCGTTTCTGCGCACGGTGCGGGCGCTGGCCCAGGAACAGGGAGCGCCGTTTTACTACCATGTGGAGCGGGCGGGATGAAAAGGCAGAGACTGAGGGACTGCTGAGACGCTGATGGCTTCGTGCCCGCTGATGTCTCTTCGCTGCAGAGCTTCCCGGAGGTTTGCACTGTCAACCTTAGTCCCTAGTCCCTCAGTCCCATAATCCCTGTTTTTTGCGCACACACCGGAATTGGATTTGGTGCGTCTAAAGGCTCAGACCGTTGCAAAGGAAGGACGGTTGGGGTGGGTTTCTGTCGCCGACCCAGCCCGGCCAGTTACAATGCAAAGAGCGGGGCCCGGATCCAACCGGCGCGCCGGATTCGACAAGCTCGTTGCCAGCCGGACGGCGCGTGCAGTCGTGAGGTTCAGGACCGAATGAAGAAGATCGCCATCATTGCATGCCTGTTGGCTGGTTGCGTGGCAGCAGGCCGCGCCCAGGAAAGCCGCCAGGATATCAGCCTTAGCGGAACGGCCCTTATTGAGCCGTTCATTGCCTCGCAAACCGATGTTCAAGTCCATTCGAATTACGCATTGGGCGCCTTGGTGAGCTACCGCTTCATGCTCACCCCGTCGAGCGCGCTGGAAGCCAACTACGGCATCACCTACCAGAACACGATCAAGTACGTTTACCCCCAGCTTCCCGGCGGGGTGAAGGTGTTGACTCGCACGCAGGAGGCAGGAGCCGCCTATGTGCGCTCGTTCAACTACAAGAAGTTCAACCCGTTTGTCGAGGCGGGGCCGGCGGCCTTCATCTTTCTGCCTATCCGCAACACCGGCACCACGACGCTGGACGCCAAGCAACAGACGGGAATTGGCGCCGTTTACGGAGCTGGATTTGCCTACGAGATCAGCCCCAGCTTCGACATTCGCGCCGAATACCGGGGCATGGTCACCAAGGTGCCAACCTTCGGCGACACCGCGCTCGCGACCAACAAGTGGTACAACATCTTCAACCCGACTATCGGCGTGGCCTACCACTTCTAGGGTTGTATTGCAGGGCTGACAGTGAGAGGAACGCAGAAGGGGATGGGCTTGGGCCCATCCCCTTTTTGCCCTCTGCTCGCTGCTGCGCTGCGCGGTCTTGAAAACGCGCTTAGCCGCGTGCTCTATGTGCCGCTTTGGGCCGGCCGCACGGCCTCGCGGTAGCGGCCCAGTTCCTTCACCATGGAGCAATGGCGGCGCAGCGCTTCGGCGGCGCGCGTGCCTTCCTCGGGTGAACGCAACTGGCAATCCACATAGAAGATGTACTCCCAGGGCTTGCCGTGGACGGGCCGGGACTCAATCTTGGTCAGGTTGGTACCGAGGGCAGCGAGTTCCGAGAGTGCGGCCACCAGCGAGCCGGGCTTGTTTTCCACGGAAAACGCCATGCTGATCTTGTTCGACTCCGGATCGGTCTGGGCGTGGGGGGCGCGGCGGACGAGGAAGAAGCGGGTGTAGTTTTCCGCGTTGTCTTCGATGCCGGCCGCGAGGATTTGGGCGCCGTAGTAGTGGGCGGCGGCCTCGCTGGCAATGGCGGCGGCATGGCGGTCGCGCAGCTCGACCAGTTGCTTCACGCTGCCGGCGGTGTCGTAGGAGGCGAAGGCCTCCATCCGGGGGTGGGCGGCGAGGAAGAGGCGGCATTGCGCCAGAGCCACGGGATGAGAGAAGACGCGGTCGATCTCGCCGGTGGCGGCGCCGGAAATGGCGATCAGGTTGTGGCGGATACGCAAGAGCGTCTCCCGCTCCACGATTACATCATTGGTCAGCAGCAGGTCGAAGTGCTCCAGGACGGAGCCGGCCAGCGAGTTCTCGATGGGAATGGCGGCGGCGTCCACTTGTCCCGAGACCAGCGCGGCAAAGACATCGGCGGAGAGCGCGCAGGGCACGATGACCGCGCCGGCCACCAGCTTCATCGCGGCCTCGTGGCTGAAGGAGCCGGGCTCTCCCTGAATGGCGATCTTCATGCCTGTGTTTTCTTCTCCTTGGGGGCCGATGGGGCCCAATGGCCGCCGCCTGGCCCTGGATCGAGTGCTTTCTCGCACCATACCACAGCTCGACAGGCGTCTTCCCTGCTCTCGCGCCGGGGGGTGAATTGTGGGTTATAGGAATCCGTCAGCCCCTAAGCCAGAGATCGGCGGCCACGAAGGCCAGAAAGACGGTGGCGATGACGCCGTTCATGGTGAAGAACGCGGCGTTCAGGCGGCGCAGGTCGCGCGGGGAAACCAGGGAGTGCTCGTAGGCCAGCAGCAGGGCCACGGCCGCGATGCCGAGCCAGCCGAGTGTCTGAAAATGAAACAGTCTGCCGAACCAGACCAGCAGGGCGAGCTGGCCCAAGTGCATGACCCGGGCGGCGAAGAAAGCGCCGGCGATGCCGACCGACTTGGGAAGGCTGTGGAGGCCCACGCTGCGGTCGTGCTCGAAGTCCTGGCAGGCGTAGAGGACGTCGAAGCCGCCCGCCCACAGGGTTACCGCGGCGGTGAGCACGAGGATGCGCGGATCCAGCGAGCCGCGGACGGCGATCCATGCGGCTGAAGGAGCAAGACCGAGGGCCAGCCCCAGGCCCAGGTGCGACCAGCGGGTGACCCGTTTGAGGTAGCTGTAGCCGAGCAGCACCGCCAGGACCGCGGGCGATAGGTACAGCGTGAGCGGATTCAGTTGGGCGGCGGCCAGGACAAATATCAGGGCGGCGATGCAGGTGAAACCAAGAACAAATTGGCGGGAGAGCAGCCCGGCAGGGATGGCGCGGGTGCGAGTGCGGGGGTTGGCGGCGTCCAGGTCCGCGTCGGCCCAGCGGTTGAAGGCCATGGCCGCGGAGCGCGCGGCGACCATGGCCACCAGAATCCAGAGGATCGTGCGCCCCGTGGGCAGACCGCCCGCGGCAAGGAGGGTGGCCGTGAGAGCAAAGGGGAGCGCGAAGATGGAGTGCTCCCACTTGATCATCTCCAGCGTTGTCCTCGTCTTATCCCACAGGGCCGGCAAGGTTTGCTCCATGATCCAGTGTACCGGAGGGCCGAATCGGGGGAAAGCCGACGGCCTCCGCTTCGCGACGTACGCACTTTTCTGCGCCGGATGGTCCTGGGAGTGAACACAGAAGCGAAAAAATGGCCGTTGTAAGGGCTTATCTGCGCTATATTGGCTGCTGTCTGAAGAATGCCCCGGGAACTCCGGGTCAAAGGAGGAAAAGTGAAAGCAGGCAAGATTGTACGCATTCTTGGAATTCTTCTCATTATTCTCGCTCTTAACCTGATGGTTCGCAGCAGCGGCGCCAGTGTCCGGATCGGAGGAGAGTCATTGCGCGCCAATGGCCAGGTCATCCAAGGCCATCAATACATCGGTCCATGCCCAGTCGACCTGCAGTTTGGCTGGGGCGTGATCGCCACCGAACCGACCGCAATGAGCTACCACTTTGTCAGGAGCGATGGCGGCCATTCGGCCAGCTCTCAGAGCGCCAATCTGCCCCAGGCCAACCGTTCTGTGCCGGTCTACGAGAGGTGGCGCCTGGGCGCCAATACACCGCAGTTTGCCAACTATGCCGGCTGGGTCAGACTGATCGTCGATTCTCCCAATCCGTTGGAGGGGAGAATCCCATTCACAATTCATTGTCAGTAGCGGAACCGGCATGATTGCCGGCGGGCCTCCCAATTCCGGGCGGAGCGGGCGATATGCCCAACTCGTCAGCTTGCGGGACGAAAGCAGGAAGTCCCTGTCCTTCGGAGCGGCGGCCCGAGGTCGTGGCTTGGGCGGCTGGGAATGGTTTGCTTGAGGGGTTGGGGTGGACATTTGGCGTTCACTGGAGCCTGGCGCGCCGCTACGGCATGGCTTCTGCCTCGGCGACGGCGGCAGCCACAGTGATGACGCGTTCCAACTGAGTGACCCGAAGCAGGTTGAGGGCTCGCGGGGAGACGCCGGCGAGGCCGATGATGGTCAGGCTCAGCAGTGGGAATTCGCGGACCTGGGCGCGAAGCGGAACAGCGGTGGAGATCTTCCAATATTGGCGGGAAGCCGCAGGATTTGTGCTTTGCATCGGCTGGCTGGCGCGCTACCCTTGAGGACAGCGCTCTTCGAGCTTCATTCCGCGCCCCGCCGGCACCGGCAGGGATGCAGCGTCTTTCCCTCAACCTCTGTTCGTCCACTGTCCGTTTGCTGGAACCAGGAGCATCGATGCTTTTCTCGAAGTCGATCCAGTCGTTCAGCCTCTTCTGCTTTCTCGCCACCGCCTCTCCCATCATTCCCGCCCAGACGCCCACGCCAGCATCCGTTCTTGGGCACATGCCCGGCGACGACTTCTACCTGGCCGACTATGCCGACACCATCCGCTACTTCCACGCTCTGGCCGCGTCTTCTGACCGCATCAAGATGTTCACGGTGGGCAAGAGCACGGAGGGGAAGGACATTGAAGTCGCCGTGATCTCGTCTCCAGCGAACCTGGCCAAACTGGACGAATCCAAGAAGATTGCCGGGCGTCTGGCCCGCGCCGAGGACCTGAACGACGACCAGGCCAAGGAACTGGCACGCAGTTCGAGAGTCATTGTCCACATCGACGGCGGCCTGCACTCGGACGAAGTGGCCGGCTCGCAGCACACCATGATCCTGGCCTATAAGCTGGTCAGCGCAAAGAACGATCCGGAGATCGACGCCATTCTCGACCAGGTCATCCTGGTGCTGTGGCCAACGCTCAATCCCGACGGTCAGGACATGGTGGTGCACTGGTACCGGCAGAACCTGGGAACCAAGTATGAGGTGAGCCCGCTGCCGTGGCTCTACCAGGAGTACGTGGGCCACGACAACAACCGCGACGGCTACATGATGAACATGAAGGAAGAGCAGGTGGTGACGAAGACCGAGCTCGAATACAGCCCGGTCATCTTCTACTGCCAGCACCAGACAGCCCCGTTTCCGGCCCGCATCTGGATTCCTCCGTTCTCCGATCCCATCTCCACCAACATCAGCCCCTACGTGCGTAGTTGGCTGAATGTGGTGGGCACCAACATGTCGGCTTATCTTGACGAGCACGCCATGCCCGGCGCCATCTCCGAGTCGCGCTTCGATAACTGGTACGCCGGCTTTACCGACTGGGCAGGCGTTTTCCGCAACGAGATTTCCTTTTTTACGGAGACCGCGCTTTATCGCTACGCGACGCCGCGCTTCTACACCGCCGACGAGTTCCCCAAGAGCAACCAGGACCTGCGCGCCCTGACCATGTACACCACGCCGTGGGAAGGCGGCTGGTGGCACTTGCGCGATGCCGTCGACTACATGGTGGCCGGATCGATGTCGGTGCTCGACCTGGCGGCGAAGAACCGCGAAACGCTTCTCTACAACCGCTACCAGGCCGCGCGCGACAACATCCAGCACTTCCGCAAAGAGCCTCCGTTTGCTTACGTGATCAGCTCGAAGCAGGCGGATACGCCGGAAGCGGGGTTGCTGGCGCAGAAGATGATCGGCAACGGCCTAGAGGTCTACGCGACCAAGCCCGGCTTCAAGGCCAACGGCGTCAGCTACCCGGCCGGCTCGTGGGTCATTCCCATGGATCAGCCCTACTCGGCCATGGCCAAGGAACTCTTCGAGCGCCAGCACTATCCCGATGCGCTGGAAAACGGGACCTCCAAGGCCATCGATCTGCCCTACGACGTGACCGGCTGGACGCTCTCGCTGCAAATGGGCGTGGACGTGGACGCGGTGACAGATCCGCTGGAAGCCGATCAGCGCGCTCTGCTCGCCAAGGTCGAAGCGGTCCAGTTGCCCGAGGCAACCGTCGAAGGCACGGGCACGCTGTTTTCGGTCAGCCACAAGGTCAACGCGGCCTTTCAATTCGTCAACGCGGCGCTCGCACAGGGAGGAACAATTGCGCTGGCTCAGGACCCGGTGAAGACCGCCGAGGGCACCGAGACCGGCGCATTCCTGATCGGCGGGCTCAGCCGCGCGGCTCTTGACGGGCTGACGAAGAAGTACGCGGTCTCAGCTGTGTCGGTCACAGCGCCCGCGCACACGCTGCCGCTCAAGAAAGCGCGCATCGGCCTCTACCGGCCGTGGTCGCCTTCCATCGACGAAGGCTGGACACGCTGGGTGCTGGAGAACTACGGCTTCGAGCCCAAGAGCCTGTACAACGCTGATATTCGATCCGCGAATTTGAAGAGCCGCTACGACGTGATCGTGCTGCCCGATCAATCCGCACGGCAGTTTATGCAGGGCTATGGCGTCGGGATTGTGCCCGGCCAGTACGCGGGCGGCGTGGGCGAGGACGGCATCGACCACCTGCGCGAGTTTGCGCGCGAGGGCGGTACGCTGATCGCCTTCAACCGCACCGCATCAAGCCTGATTCCGCTTATGTCTTTGCCGGTGGAGAACGTGATCGAGGGCGCGAAAAGCGACAAGTTCTTCTGTTCGGGTGCGTTGCTGCGCGTGGAGACCGAGCATCCGGAACGGCCGGTCAACTTCGGCGTCTCCGACTCGCCGGTGGTGATGTTCCAGGCCGGCCCGGCGTTCCAGACGCTTCCCGGCTTCCACGGCGCGGTCCTCGCTCGCTATCCCAAGCAGACCAATCCTCTGGAGAGCGGGCTGCTTCTGCACCCGGAGGCCATCGAAGGCGAGATCGCGGCGCTGGAACTGGCCTATGGACACGGCCGCATTCTGCTCTTCGGGTTCAAGCCGCAGTTTCGCGGGCAGTCACACGCGACCTATAAATATCTGTTCAACGAGCTGTACTCATTCGAGCATCCGCCGCTGCCGGTTGAACCAACTCCTGCCGCCAAGCCGCCGGCCCAGACCGCGGCCGCAGCGACGAAGCCCAACACAGTCGTCAAGCCTCTCGATGCGGACGACGACGATATCGAGGAGTGAGCTATTGTCGAGCCGTCTCCTTGCGACCGTCCGATCAGAGGGCGGCTTCAACTGCTTCCACGCTTGCGGAAAAGATCATCACGGTGTCCACGCGGGTCAGCTTGAACAGCTCCATCGCGCGGCTGCTTACGCCGGCCACTACCAGCTTGACGCCCTTGTTCTGGCAGTGGACGCCAGCTTCTCATGGGCGAGAGCCGGCGGATGTTTCAAGGGAGATATTTTTGAGGGACGGGGTCGGCGGGGACCTCGGCCTGCCAGAGGATTTCGATCACCTGCCAGCGCTTGCCGTCGTAGACGGCCTGGATGCTGTTGATACCGCGGTCCAATACTCTGCCTTCGGGCGCCTTGCCCTCGGGCGGCGTGCCGTTGGGGGTGGTGCGGGTTTCGTAGGTGCTCCACAGATGGGCCATGTGCGCCCAGGTCTCGGTGCGGACTTTGACCTGATGCTCGTAGAAGACGGCGCTGCCGCGCTTGGCGACGGCGTCGATCCAGTCCTGCACGGTGAGGATGCGCGGCGTGGCCGTGCCGTCGGCGGCGACACGAATGGGGATCAGCCGCGCGTCGGGGAGAAACAGCTGACGAAAGCAAGTACGGTCCTGGTTGCCTGGGCCGCTGACCGCAGAGTCGATAGCGGAGATGAGGTGGTCGAGCGTAGCGGTGGAGGGACAGGCGGGGACCTGCGCGGTGATCGGCGGCTCGGGCTCCTGGGCCTGGAGAACAAGGGCGCGGAGGGCGGGAGCTAGGATGGCGGCGGCGATTGCGAGGAAGAGGAGGTGGCGGCGCATGGAGGGATTGTACTGAGTTTATTGGAGGAGGGTGCGAGGACCGGTTCACGCGATCAGGTGCCCCCA
>JARLGE010000228.1 GCA_031296215.1 Occallatibacter sp. | reverse complement strand
GCTCAAACGCTCGCCTTCCTGCACGTTCACGTGAATGCCGCGCGGCACCGAGTATTCCTTCTCGTCGCCGTTGTCCGCAGTCACGTAAATCTTGCGCTGGCCCTTCACGATGTCGCCGAAACGAACCACGCCATCGATCTCGCTGATGATCGCCGTCTCGCGCGGCTTGCGCGCTTCGAACAATTCCACTACGCGCGGCAGACCGCCCGTAATATCCTTTGTCCTCGTGCTCTCCTTCGGAATCTTCGCCAGCACGTCGCCAGGTCCGACTTCGTCTCCGTCCTCCACCATGAGGTGAGCGCCACGCGGAAGCAGATAGCGCTTGTGCGCCTTCGCGTTCTTCACCAGCAGGGTAGGCTGCCGCTTTTCGTCCGCTGCGTCGGCAACTACCCAACGCGAGAGGCCGGTCACTTCGTCGACTTCCTCGTTGAGCGTGATGCCTTCCTGCAGATCCTTGAACTGAACCGCGCCGCCGATTTCCGTCAGAATCGCGTACGTGTACGGATCCCACTCGGCCAGCAACTGACCCAGCTTTACATGCTCGCCGTCCTTCACGCGAAGGCGCGCGCCATAGACCACCTGGTAGCGTTCCTTTTCACGGCCACGCTCGTCCACAACCGCAACCGAACCGGAGCGGTTCATTGAGACCAGCGTCCCGTCCTTGCTTTCCACGTAGTTCAGGTTAATGAACCGCACAAAGCCATTGTTCTTCGCATCCAGCCGCGACTTGTCTTGCACGCGGCTGGCCGTGCCACCCACGTGGAAGGTACGCATCGTCAACTGCGTTCCCGGCTCGCCGATCGACTGCGCCGCAATCACGCCGCACGTCTCGCCAAGCTCCACCATGCGGCCCGAGCCAAGGTTGCGCCCGTAGCACAGCGCGCAAACGCCGCGCCGCGACTCGCACGTCAACACCGAGCGAATCTTCACTCTCTCGACACCCGCACCCTGAATGGCCGATGCGATATCCTCGTCGATGCCCTGGTTCACATCCACAACGATGTTGCCGTCGTAGTCCTTGATCCTATCCAGTGAAACGCGCCCGATGATGCGATCGCGCAACTCCTCGATAATCTCGCCCGACTCGACGATCGAACCCACGTAGATGCCTTCCACCGTGCCGCAGTCGTACTCGGTCACGATCACATCCTGTGCCACGTCGACCAGGCGCCGCGTCAGATAGCCAGAGTCGGCTGTCTTCAGCGCCGTATCGGCAAGGCCCTTACGCGCGCCGTGCGTCGAAATGAAGTACTCCAACACGGTCAGCCCTTCACGGAAGTTCGCCGTGATCGGCGTCTCAATGACTTCGCCCGACGGCTTGGCCATCAGTCCGCGCATGCCGCTGAGCTGGCGAATCTGCTGCTTCGATCCGCGGGCGCCGGAGTCGGCCATGATGTAGATCGGGTTCATTGCACCCTCATCGTCGGCCCGCTTCATGTTGCCGAACATCTCGTCCGCAACCTGGTCCGTCACCGCCGACCACATCTGGATGACCTTGTTGGAGCGCTCGCCGTTGGTGATGGCGCCATCCATGTACTGCTTCTGGACTTCGATCACCTTCTTGTCGGCCGCGTCAACGGTGGTGTACTTCGAGTCCGGAATGACCATGTCGTCCAGGCCAACCGAAAGCCCCGACTTGGTCGCGTAGTTGAAGCCCAGCGACTTGATGCGGTCCAGCATGCCCACGGTGACTTCCAGGCCCAGGTTCTGGTTGCAGTAGTTCACCAGTTGCCCGATGCCCTTCTTCTTCAGCAGGCCATTGACGTACGGCATTCCAGGCGGCAGCGAGTCGTTCAGAATCACGCGGCCCACGGTCGTCGAGATGTACTCCTTGTTGAAGTCGACTGGCTCGGTGTGGGTCAGATCCTGGTCGTCGTAGGCCGTGGTCATGTCCAGCACCTTGCCCGTGTAGCGCAGGCGGATGGGCGAGAGCGTCTCCACTTCCTTGGCTTCGAGAGCCATCAGGATCTCTTCCGTATTGGCGAATACACGTCCCTCGCCCTTGGCGCCCTTCTTGGCCTTGGTCAAGTAGTAGAGCCCGAGCACCATGTCCTGCGTGGGCACGGTGATGGGCTGACCGGAAGCCGGCGAAAGAATGTTGTGCGATGCCAGCATCAAGACGCTGGCTTCAATCTGCGCCTCGGGCGACAGCGGAATGTGCACCGCCATCTGGTCGCCGTCGAAGTCGGCGTTGAACGCCGTGCAAACCAGCGGGTGAATCTTGATGGCCTTGCCTTCGACTAGCACCGGCTCAAAAGCCTGAATGCCAAGACGGTGAAGCGTGGGAGCGCGATTCAGCAGCACCGGGTGGTCCTTGATGACTTCCTCAAGGATGTCCCACACCACCGGCTCCTGCATCTCCACCATTTCCTTGGCCTGCTTGATGGTGGTGCAGTGGCCCGTCTGCTCCAGGCGGTGATAGATGAAGGGCTTGAACAGCTCGAGCGCCATCTTCTTCGGCAAGCCGCACTGGTGCAGCTTCAGTTCCGGACCAACCACGATGACCGAACGGCCGGAGTAGTCCACGCGCTTGCCGAGCAGGTTCTGGCGGAAGCGCCCCTGCTTGCCCTTGAGCGTGTCGGAGAGAGACTTGAGCGGGCGATTGTTTGCGCCCCTCAGGACGCGGCCGCGGCGGCCATTGTCGAATAGCGCGTCGACAGCTTCCTGCAGCATGCGCTTCTCGTTGCGCACAATCACTTCCGGCGCGTGCAGGTCCATCAGCTTCTTCAGCCGGTTGTTGCGGTTGATGACGCGGCGGTAAAGATCGTTGAGGTCGGAGGTGGCGAACCGTCCACCATCCAGCGGCACGAGCGGGCGCAGCTCCGGCGGAATCACCGGCAGCACGTCGAGGATCATCCACTGCGGCTTGTTGTCGCTCTTGCGGAAGGCTTCCACGACCTTCAGCCGCTTGGCGTACTTGATCTTCTTCTGGACCGAAGTCTCGGTCTTCATACGCTCGCGCAGTTCAATGCCCAACTCGTCGATCTGTACCCGCTTGAGCAGTTCCTTGATGGCCTCCGCGCCCATCATGGCCTTGAAGCCCGAGGGACGAAACTGCTGATCGAGCTCGCGGAATTTGGTTTCGTCCTTGATGATCTCGCGTTCCTTCACCGGCGCGTCGCCCGCATCGACGACGACATAGGACTCGAAGTACAAAATGCTTTCCAGGTCGCGCAGCGAAATGTCGAGCAAGTGACCGATGCGCGACGGCAGCCCCTTGAAGAACCAGACATGGGAACACGGAGATGCTAGCTCGATGTGGCCCATGCGCTCGCGGCGCACCTTGCTCACCGTCACTTCAACGCCGCACTTGTCGCAGATGACTCCGCGGTGCTTCATGCGCTTGTACTTGCCGCACAGGCACTCCCAGTCGGTTACGGGGCCAAAAATGCGGGCGCAGAAGAGGCCGTCCCTCTCCGGCTTGAAGGTGCGGTAGTTGATGGTCTCGGGCTTGGTTACCTCGCCATGCGACCAACTGCGGATCTTCTCCGGCGAAGCTAGCATGATGCGGATGGCGTCAAAGTCGGTGATGGGGCTGGTAAGCTCAAACGGGTTCGAACGGAACAAGGCGACCCTCCTTGGCGGGCCTTTCGGCGCCTGCCGCGGCTTTTCCCGGGATTCTTTAAGAGCCCTTCCTTCCCGGGAAGCGGTGTTTGCCGCTTTCAAGAAAGACCCTAAACTACAGCTGCTAGCTTCTAGCTTTTAGCTTCCAGCCCGTCTCGCTGCTATCACGTGCATCTACATGGCACGAGGAAAACTAGCAGCTAGAGGCTAGAACCTAAAAGCCGTTTTTCAGTCGGCCACTGCGGCCACTTCCGGCGCGGGAAGCTTCTTGATCAAATCCGCGCGCTTGATTAGCTCCACGTCCAGGCACAGCGACTGCAATTCGCGAATCAGCACGTTGAACGACTCGGGCACGCCCGGCTCGATTGCCGCCTCGCCCTTGACAATGGCCTCGTAAATCTTGGTGCGGCCATAGACGTCGTCCGACTTTGCCGTCAGCAGTTCCTGAAGAATGTACGCAGCGCCATATGCTTCCAGCGCCCACACTTCCATCTCGCCGAAGCGCTGCCCGCCGAACTGCGCCTTGCCGCCCAGCGGCTGTTGCGTAATCAGTGAGTACGGTCCGATGGAACGCGCGTGAATCTTGTCGTCCACCAGGTGCGACAGCTTGAGCATGTAGATGTAGCCCACCGTCACCGGCTGCTCGAACTGCTCGCCCGTCATGCCGTCGTAGAGCGGCGTCTTGCCCGAGGAAGGCAGCCCGGCCGAAGCCAGCAGCGCCTTGATCTCGCTCTCCTGCGCGCCGTCGAAGACCGCGGTGCCGAACCAAATGCCGCGCCGCATGCCGGGCGCGACGCGAAGCAACATCTCATCGTCGAGTTCCTGCAGTTGGCGCAGGGCTGCGGTTCCGGCAAACTCCTTGTTCATCACTTCGCGGACGCAGTCAGCCCGGCTCTTGTCCTCTAGATTATCGAGCATCTGTTCGCCATCTGACTTCTGTTTGAATTGCTCGTTGATCTGGTCGACAAGCCCGGCAATCTTCAGCCCCAGCGCATGCGCCGCCCAGCCCAGGTGTGTCTCCAGAATCTGTCCGACGTTCATACGGGAAGGCACGCCGAGTGGATTCAGCACAATCTCAACCGGAGTTCCATCGGGGAGATACGGCATGTCTTCTTCCGGCAAGATGCGCGCAATCACGCCCTTGTTGCCGTGACGGCCGGCCATTTTGTCGCCGACCGAAAGCTTGCGCTTCATGGCCACGTACACCTTGACCAGCTTGATCACGCCGGGAGGCAATTCGTCGCCCTTCTGCAGCTTGAGGATCTTCTCGTTGGTGATCTTGCGCAGCACTTCGATCTGACGCGAGGTCATCTCCTCGATCTCGTCGATCTGCTCGTTCACCCGCGGGTCCTTGTCGGCGTAGCGGATACGCTTGAGGTTTTTGGTGGAGATGCGCTCGATGGTCTCGCGGTCAAGGATCGCGCCCTTGGTCAGCAGGCGCTTGTTGGTGCGCTCGTCGTGCAGGTCGGCCAGCACTTCCTTCTGGCCGAGAATGCCGTCCAGACGCTTCAAACGCTCGTCTGTCAGAATGCGGATTTCGTCGCCCAGGTTCTTCTCCAGCTTGGCCACATACTCTGCCTCAATCAGCTTGGCGCGTTCGTCCTTCTCCTGGCCCTTGCGGCTGAAGATGCGCACGTCCACCACCGTGCCCTCAATGCCCGGAGGGCAGGTGAGCGACGCGTCGCGCACATCGCCGGCCTTTTCGCCGAAGATGGCGCGCAGCAGCTTCTCTTCCGGAGTGAGCTGGGTTTCGCCCTTCGGCGTCACCTTGCCTACGAGAATGTCGCCGTGCTTGATCTGGGCGCCGATGCGGATCACGCCGCTCTCGTCGAGATCCCGCAGTGCGTGCTCGCTTACGTTCGGAATGTCGCGCGTGATCTCCTCCGGACCGAGCTTGGTGTCGCGCGCCTCGATCTCGAACTCTTCAATGTGCACCGAGGTGTAGTAGTCCTCCCGCACCAGCTTCTCGCTGATCAGGATCGCGTCCTCGAAGTTGTAGCCGCGCCACGGCATGAAAGCCACCAGCACGTTACGTCCCAGCGCCAGCTCGCCCTGCTCCGTGCAAGGTCCGTCGGCGATCACCTGGCCCTTCACCACCCGGTCGCCTTCGCGAACAACTGGTTTCTGATTGATGCAGGTGTTCTGGTTGGAGCGCTTGAACTTGATCAGCTGATAGATGTCCGAACCGACTTCGCGCGACAACTGCGTGGGATGGTGCTCGCCTTCCACGCGCACGATGATGCGCTCGGAGTCGACCGAATCCACAATGCCGTTGCGCTTGGCCAGAATGACAGCCCCGGAGTCGCGCGCGGTCACGCCCTCCATGCCCGTGCCCACCAGGGGAGCCTCGGCCACCAGCAGAGGTACAGACTGGCGCTGCATGTTGGCGCCCATCAGCGCGCGGTTCGCGTCGTCGTGCTCAAGGAACGGCACCAGCGATGCAGCTACAGAAACAAGCTGCTTCGGCGAGACGTCGATGTAGTCCACATCCGTGCGGTTCACCAGCACAAAGTTCCCCTGACGGCGGGCATTCACCAGATCCTCGGTGATCACGCCTTCTTCGTTGAACTCGATGTTGGCCTGCGCAATGGTGTGCTTGTCCTCTTCCCATGCGGAAAGATAGAAGCTGAACGGCATGTTGTCGATCTGCCGCTTGCCCGCCTTCTTCAGGTTGGCGTTCAGCCGCGCCGCTTCTTCCTTCTCAATGTGATCGCCCACGCGCAGACCGCTCTCGCCCGCGTTGACGATTTCAACGTAGTCGAGGATGCGCGAGTCCTTCACCTTGCGGTAAGGAGACTCGATGAACCCGTATTCATTGATGCGCGCAAAGCAGCTCAGCGAGCTGATCAGGCCGATGTTCGGGCCTTCCGGCGTCTCAATCGGGCAGATGCGCCCATAGTGCGTGGGGTGCACGTCGCGCACTTCGAAGCCTGCGCGCTCACGCGACAAGCCGCCCGGCCCAAGTGCCGACAGGCGGCGTTTGTGGGTAATTTCCGAGAGCGGATTGGTCTGGTCCATGAACTGCGAAAGCTGCGACGAACCGAAGAATTCACGGATGGCCGCCATCACCGGCTTGGCGTTGATCAGGTCGTGCGGCATGGCCGTCGAAAGCTCCTGATAGACGCTCATCTTTTCCTTGATGGCGCGCTCCATGCGCACCAAGCCAATGCGGAACTGATTCTCCATCAGCTCGCCCACCGCGCGCACGCGGCGGTTGCCCAGGTGATCGATGTCGTCCACCATGCCGATGTTCTTGCGCAGCTTGAGCAGGTAGCGGATGGTCGCGTAGAAATCTTCCGGCGTCAGCGTGCGATGATCGAGGCCGGTCGCGTCCTGGTTCTCGTAGAGCTTGATATTGAACTTCAAACGACCCACGCGCGAGAAGTCGTACTTGCGCGCGTCGAAGAACATGCCTTCAAACAGCGCAGTGGCCGTGTCCAGGGTGGGAGGATCGCCGGGGCGCAGTTTGCGATAGATTTCGATCAGCGCTTCTTCGGGTTTGCGGACCGAGTCGCGTTTCAGCGTGTTGGTGATGATGTTGCCCACGTCGTCGCGCTCGGGGAAGAAGAGCTCGAAGCTGACGGCGCCCGACGACAGCACCTTGTGCAACCGGTCGGCAGTCAGCTCGACGTTGGCCTCCACCACCACTTCGCCGGTGTTCAGATCGACCACGTCGGACGCGGTGAGCGCACCGTCCAGTTCGGCCGCTTCCACTTCAACGCGATCGATGGCCGCGGCGCGAATCGCCTTCAGCGTGTGGGCCGTGATCTTGCGCCCGGAATGGGCAAGCTCGTCGCCGTTGTGCACCACGGCGTGCGCGGGCTTGGCGCCCAGCAGGTGCGTCGATGCGCCCGCCTCCAGCGGCACCGCCCAGTGCAGCTTGCCGTCCACCACATGGATGCGGTCCACGGTGTAGAAGGTCTTCAGAATCTCTTCGTCCGAGCGCAGACCCAGCGCGCGCAGGAAGATGGTGCCCAGGAACTTGCGCTTGCGGTCGATGCGCACGTAGAGCGTGTTCTTCTGGTCGTACTCGAACTCCACCCACGAGCCGCGATAGGGAATGATCTTGCCCAGGAAGTAGGTGCGGTTGTTGGCGGTCTCAAAGAAGACCCCAGGCGAGCGGTGCAGCTGCGAAACGATCACGCGCTCGGTGCCGTTCACGATGAAGGTTCCATTGGGCGTCATCAGCGGAATGTCGCCGAAGAACACCTCTTGTTCCTTAATGTCGCGAATGGTCTTGTTGCCGGTCTCCGCGTCCTTCTCATAGATGGTGAGGCGCACCGTCACCTTCAGGGGCGCCGAGAAGGTCATGCCCCGCTCCTCGCACTCCTGCTGGTCGTACTTCAACTGCAGGCTGACCGGGTCGCCGCACTTGTTGCAGAAGTCGGGCGTGTTCTTGTTGTAGGTTCCGCACTTCTGGCAGAGCACATCGCCGGGAAGGAAAGGGTCGGTGATCACCATGGCGCCGCAATGCACGCAAGCCGTGCGCAGGTGGTGCAGCCCCTTCAGGTGGCCGCACTTGCACTCCCAGTTACCAATCGAGAAATCGACAAAATCCAGCTGGGAGATGCCGCGGAAGTCGGTGATCGGAAAAACCGACACAAACACCGACTGCAACCCCGAGTCGTCGCGCTCGTTGGGTAGCTTGTCCATCTGCAGGAACCGCTCATAGGAGCGCCGCTGCACTTCAATCAGGTTGGGAATCTGGGTGGCTGTGGGAATCTTGGAAAAGTCGAGCCGGCTGCGAATCGCGCGCTTCTCGTTGGGCATGTTCACTCCTGAGGCTCGTCACTCCGAATCCGGCCAAACCCGCAAGCCGGTTCCGGGCCGCGGCCCGAGTCTCGGGGCAACGGCTGTTTACGGTAAGAAACCTAAGAACTCCAGACTGGAAAACGGCTATAACCCAGTCCCCACCTCTGCCCGCCCCGTCTCGCCCCCATGGATGCTCCTGCGGGCGCGCCAGGACGTAAACGATGCCAAGCATGTTTCGTGAGAGTGGCGTCAAAATCGCGAATTGGGCATTGCCGAACATCCGGCAAGTGCGCTAGACTGCGCACAATCGAGAGAAGCCGAGCGCAACGGGCAAGCCCGTCAAAAAGATTTTGTGCGCTTAGGGTAGATTGTGAGCAAATCTGCTCAACCTGCCGCAGGTGAGAGACACGAATAGCTCGTAAGGACGCAATGCCTCACGAGCGCGGCCCCTTGCCTGTGCCCCCATCCGAATTCTCTGTCAATGCTCTCGCCGATCCCAAAACTCGCTTCTGCCGCTCGTTCGCCAACCGTCAACTGGAGCCCGCCCTGTCCAGGGCATCCCGTTGACCCTAAGGCACTTAACTACCACACGCCAACCGCTGCCAGAGTGCTTGGCTCTGCCTCTGCCTGCGGATGCTTGCGTGCCATTCCACTTGTTCCCGAAGATCGCCGTCCAGCCTGCCCCATTCCCTAAGAAAACCGGAATGACCCGGAAAGACGCGCAACAGATATCCTAACGCGTCCTGGCCGTGCTTGCAAGGCTCCCGTTGGCCTGACCCCGCAGCGCCGGCCCGCCAGCGCGGACCGGAGCTGCCCCGGGTCTGACCACCCTGACTGCGACTACTTGATTTCGATGGTCGCGATGCCTTCGAACTTCTTTCGGATGGCCTCGGCCTCGTCCTTGGTCGCGCTCTCCTTGATCGCCTTGGGCGCGCCATCGACCAGGTCCTTGGCTTCCTTCAGACCGAGCGAAGTGACTTCGCGGACGGCCTTGATGGTGTTGATCTTGTTGGCGCCGAAGTCCTTCAGAATGACCGCGAACTCGGTCTTCTCCTCAACCACCGGTGCCGCCGCGCCAGCGCCCGCTGCCGCCGCCACCGGGGCCGCTGCCGCCGCCGAAACACCAAGCCGCTCTTCCAGCTTCTTCACCAGAGCCGCTGCTTCCAGCAGGCTCAGCGATACGATTTGCTCTTCCAACTGTGCCAGATCCGCCATTTTTCTTCTCCATTCAGAATCGTTTGATCCAAATTCGCCGCGGCGAACTTGTTTGATATTGCTGTTACCGGCCGCCGTCCCAGAGTGAAAGTTTCCGATGCGCCAGACCCGCGCACTCTCAACCTGTTCCCCGGCCAAATCTTCAAAAACAGCTTCTAGCTGTTAGCTTCTAGCTCTGGCGTGGTTAACCCAAAGACCTCAACTTCCGCAAGACAAAGCTAGAAGTTGGGAGCTGGAAGCTAGCGGCTCTCACGCCGCGCCGGCAAACTTTTCTTTCTCCACGCCCTGGCCCAGAACCACCGCCAGGTCCCGGCCCGCCGCATTCAGAACTGTCACCAGCCTCTGCGCTGGCGCATTGATCAGGAACAGGAGCTTCGAGAACAGCTCTTCCTTGCCCGGCATGGTAGCCAGCGCCTTGACTTCGTTCACGTCCAGCAGCTTGCCGTCCACAATGCCCAGCTTGAACTGGAACTCGGCGTGGTCACCGGCCCACTTGGCAAACACCTTGGCCAGGGCCACCGGGTCGCCGGAGGTAAAAGCCACCGAGTTGACGCCCCTCAGGCCCTTGAGCGCGGCCTCGACCTGCGTACCCCTGCCGGAGACAGCCGCCAGCTTGTTCTTGACGACGCGGTACTTGCCGCCCGCCTCGCGGATGACCTTGCGCAACTCAAAGTCCTTGGCCACCGTCAGCTTGCTGAAGGTCCCGATAATCGCCGTTGTCGAGGTCTCCAGTTCCTTGGCCAGCAGCTGGACCTTCTCATTCTTCTTCGCCTTTGAAATCGCCATGTCTTCGCTCCGCTTCGACAGGGGTCAGGGGTCAGGGGTCAGGGATCAGTTTTTGCGTATTGCGTGATCCTTGCCTCTGCTCCTCTTGATCCCTCTTCCTCGCCCTCACCAGGCGCTTTGTATTTCGATGCCTTACGGGTCAGGCGCTATGCCAAACGAATCATTGGATCAACTGATCCCTGACCCCTGACCCCTGATCCCTGCTTTTTAGTGCTTGCCCGCCGCGTCCGCAACCGCCGAATCCAGCGGCACCCCGGGGCCCATCGTCGAGCTCAACGTCACGCTCTTGATGTACTTGCCCTTGGCCGCCGAGGGCTTCGAACGCACAATGGCGCCGATCACCGTGGTCGCATTGTCGATCAGCTTTTGCGGATCGAAGCTCAGCTTGCCCACCGGCACGTGCACCAGGCTGGTCTTGTCGGCCCGGAACTCCACCTTGCCCGCCTTGATCTCTTTCACCGCCGAGGCCACGTCCAGGGTCACCGTCCCGGTCTTGGGATTCGGCATCAGGCCCTTCGGTCCCAGCACCTTGCCCAGCCGGCCCACAACCTTCATCATGTCCGGCGTGGCGATTAGCGCGTCGAAGGCTGTCCAGTTTTCCTTCTGGATCTTCTCCACCATCTCCTCGCCGCCCACAAAGTCCGCGCCCGCCGCGGTGGCTTCCTTCTGCCGGTCGCCGGTGGCGATCACGGCCACAATCTTGGTTTTGCCCAACCCGTGCGGTAGCACCACCGTGCCGCGCACCATCTGGTCGGCGTGCCGTGTGTCCACGCCCAAACGCATGGTCAAGTCGACGGTTTCGTCGAACTTGGCGTACTTGACCTGCTTGAGCAGCCCCACGGCCTCAGGCAGAGCATACGCAGGCTTCTGCACAGCCGCGCGCGCCTTCACAATGTTCTTCGAGTCTTTTCTTGCCATTCTTCCCTCGTCTCCCACCGCTGCTGCCAGTCCGCCTGTGGCGAAAACCTGGAGTCCTGCGGGCATCGGCAAGGAAAAATCTGCCGCACGCAGTGCTCGAACAGGCCCAGAAACCGTGGTGCCTATGACTGTCCAGGGATTCCCCTTGGACGTATCCAATAAGTTTACTGAAACCTCCGCGGAAATGCAAACTTGGCCCCCGGTGGCGCAAACCCGACCGAAGCCAGCGTTGCACTAGCTCAGCTTGATGACCACTGCTTCATCCGACGGACGGGTCTCGGGCATCTGGACGACCAGCCCCTCAGGCCTCCACTCCCAGGCGAGCGGTTGCGGAAGCCCGAGCATCTGCACCTTGCGCAGGGTGCCGAAGGCAAGCGGCCTATCGCGCCTGAGTGAACCCACACGCACCTGGCTTCCCGGCGCGCCCAGCACGTGGGCGTAGAACGCGTTGGCTCGCGTGGTAAAGCGAAGATCCTGTGCGGTCAGGTCCAGGTTGCGGTCGGAGCCAAACGATCCTGCCTTGATCCTGGTCGGACCCTCCCCAAAGCGCTCCCAGGGACGCGTTTCATAGATCGCTTCTCCATTCACCCGGAGCCACGCGCCGATTTGCCGCAGCCGGTCCTCAATCCCGGCTGGAATCGTGCCGTCCGGCCGCGGCCCCACATCGAGAAGCATGTTTCCATTCTTGCTCACCACGTCGATCAACTGGCGCAGAATCCGTCCGGCGGACTTGTAGTTGGGCTGCGTAAGGTAGCCCCAGGAGTTCCAGTCCATCACGTCGTCGGTCTGCCACACAAAGCTGGCCTTCTCGCCCAGTTGCCCGGCTTCGATGTCGATCTGCCCAGAGCCAGTGGCGAAGTCCTTTTCCTTGTAAGTCATCACCACTTCGCGCGCTGCTGCGCGGCCCGAATTGTAGTAGTGCGCCAGCATCTCCATCCGGTACGTCTCGGGAATAATGAAGCTGCGGCTGTCGAAATAGATCACGTCAGGATGGTAGCGGTCTACAACCTCAATCACCTTGTCCCGCCATATCTCGCAAAAGCGGGCCGAAGGCGGCGGATCGGGGTGAGCGTAGTTGAATGCGCCCGGAACGGCAGGCACGGCATCCTTCGGCAGTGGTGTGCCCAGCGTATACCTCTGCGGCCAGTAGAGATCGGCGAATTGCGGCTGGTAGATATCCGCATCGGCCACTGGGCTTGAGTACCAGCCCCATAACCACTGGTGATGGAAGCTGGCATAAAACTTCAGCCCCTGCCTGCGAACCGCGCGCTCCATCTCGCCCACGGTATCGCGCCGCGGCCCCATGCGCGCGGCGTTCCAGCGATTCACCTGGCTGTCCCACATGGAAAACCCGTCGGCATGCTCGGCCACCGGCCCCAAATACCGCGCACCGGCCTCCTTGAATAAGCTGACCCAGGCATCCGCGTTGAAGTGTTCGGCGGTGAAGGCCGGGGCAAAATTCTTGTAGCCAAACCTTCTCAGCGGGCCATACGTGGCCAGGTGATGCTCGTACTCTGGCCGGCCGGGCAAGTACATGTTGTGCGAATACCACTCATTGCCGAATGCAGGAACCGAGTAGAGCCCCCAATGGTAGTAAATCCCGAACTTGGCATCGCGATACCAGTCGGGGCAGGAGTGCTGCTGCAACGACTCCCACCGCGGCTGGTAAGTCTCACTGCCGGCCGGCAGGGAAGAACCGTTGATCTGAGAAGCGCGCAACAAGGACGCCGCGGAGCCGGCGGCAATCATACGCAAAGCAGTACGGCGAGTCACGACCATGATCTTCCTCCGCGGGGTGCCCTTGCCTCGTCCGCCGCGCCAGATGCGGTCTGAGACTTGCAATGCAGGGTCAGCCTGCTGCGGAGCTACGCCCGCCTCACCCCATCAGCGCGTGCTTTATCCGCTTCCCCGACGCCTGCCAGCGCCGCACAATCTCGTACACAATCACGGTTGCATAGGTCACGGCGAGCCACACGCACACCTCTTCAATCGGAAGCCTGCTCCACGCCGCGATCCGCACTCCGATCATTGCCCCATCCTGGAAGCCCCACCAGCCATACGGCACGGCCAGCGTCACCTCCCACACCAGGCTGGTCAGCAGCAGGATGAACATCGTCAAGCTCAGTGCGCGCCAGTTGATCACCGGCATGGCTGAGGGAAGCAGCGCCGCCGAGGGGCCGAGAGCTCCGGCTACAAGAAAGGTGAAATAGGCAGGAAACCCCGGTTCGGGTACGAAGACGTTCCTATAGAGGATGGCTGCGGCGATCAGCACCGCCGCCCACGCCATCGACTGCCAGTGAAAGCGCAGCAGACGATCGAATTGCGCTCGCTCCTTGGCATCTGCGCGGACGCCATAAGCCGCCAGCCAATACTCATCCAGCCAGATGTAGATGAGCAAAATGGCCACGAAGCCCGTGAAGTAGAAGACGTACTCTTCCACGGGCACGCCGCCATGCAGCGCCGGAGCCGTAATCCCCAACGTGGCAGCGGAGTTGGGAAAGGTGAAGAACGAATTGGCGAAGAAGAAATCGAGGCCCGCGCCCAGCGGAAACAGGATTGCGATGGTGCGGACGAAGGCTTTTTTTGAGATCCGGACCCCCTCCCGCGGGACCAGCCAAAACCCGATCACAGCGATGGGTACGATGAAGAGGAGCAGGCTGACCGTGTATCCGTATGGAGACGGACCAACCGCCGGCGCCCCGGACACCGCCGGCCCGCGTACCGTCAGCAGCGTCAGCGCGGCGGGGACGGCGACCATGCCCAGCATGGCCAGGACCACCAGCAAACTGGTGCGCGGAGCATTGGGGCGGGACAAAACGACCATACGGATTCCTCCTGTTAATGCGGCCGCCCGGGCAGGATGAAGTGGACGTCGCAGCGCGGCTCGTAGAAGTCCCCTGCCATGATGATGGGGCTGTCGTATTGGGCCGGCTTGCCCTCGATGAGCCGCTGCGGGTAAAGCGCCTTGGCCCCGCAGCTGCAATAAGCCACCAGCTCGGTGATATTCCCCGAATAGGTGCGCACAAGCCAGGATAGATCGAGCATTTCGCCGAACGGGAGGCCGCGAAAATCGAGCTCCAGGCCGGAGACCATCACGTCGTAGCCCCCTTCAAGCAGGCGCTTGGTGAACAGGAACAGATCCTGAACAAACTGACCCTCGTCGATGGCGACGCACTCGACGCGCTTGCCGATCTTCTTCTCCGTGGCCGCCAGAACCGGCAGAACCGACCACGGATCCGCGGAGCGGAATTCCACGGCTTCCATCTTTCCGCAACCGTTGCGGTTGCGGCTCTCCACCAGGCCCGCTTCGGCCTTGGTGTCGTCGGAGGGCTTGAGCAGCATCACGTCCTGCTTGGCGTACTGCTTCCGAATCTCGATCCTGCGCAGCAGCTCCGCAGTCTTGTTGCTCCGCATCGGCCCTACGATCATTTCCAATTTGCCCAGCACGGCCGCCTCCAACAGTTTTCAACTCTCCTTGTTGCCTTGTGAGCCAACCCGCCAGGCTGACTCCCCCACTCAAGTTTGCTCCCGTCCCAGGATTATAGGCAGCCCGCCCGCTCCGAGTCTCTCTTGCGAAAACTTCCCAGCGCGTTTCTGTCTTTCCCACACGCGCCCCTCTGTGGAACACTGACTGTCACAGGATTCCCGCACCGGAAAACCCTACCAGAGGACCCATGCGCCCAGCCAGACTGCACTTCTTCGCTGCCTTCCTCGCCGCCTTCATCGCCGCCGCCCCGCTCCTCTCACAGCAGTTGAACTCGAACTTCGCCCGCGACCCCGCGCAGCCGATCGATCAGCCGTACACCGACCAGATCCACAAGTACACCACCGATCCCTCCTTCCTGTCGCCGTTGGTTGACTATCTGCCTGCCGCGAAGAATGTCCCCACGCCGGCCAAGGTGCTGGGCGACGTATCCGGCGCGCCCGACATGCTTCCCTATGCCGAGGACGTCTACAAATACTTCCGCATGCTCGAGGCCGCGAGCCCGCGCGTGAAGGTGATGACGATCGGCCATTCGGAAGAAGGCCGCGAGATGATCGCCGTGGCCATCGCCGACCCGGAGCTGCTGGCCGGCGCCAAGGCCAATGATGCCCGTCTTGCCCAGCTCGCCGACCCTCGCACCATCAAGTTCGACGACGCGGCCGCGCGCCAGCTTGTGGACCAGTCCCACCCCGTTTACTACATCACCGGAACCATCCACTCGACGGAAACCGGCGCCCCCACCGCGCTGATGGAGATGGCCTATCGCCTGGCTGTGGACAACGCACCCTACATCAAGTTCATCCGCTCGCACATGATCGTGCTCATCACGCCGGTGGTCGAAGTGGATGGCCGCGACCGCATGGTCGATCTCTACAAATGGCACAAGGCCCACCCCAACCAGAAGTATCCCCACCTGCTCTACTGGGGCCATTACGTTGCCCACGACAACAACCGCGACGCCATGGGCATGACCCTCAACCTGACCCGCAACGTGCTCGACACTTATCTCGGCTGGCACGCCCAGGTGCTCCACGACCTGCACGAATCGGTTCCGTTCCTTTACGACAACACCGTCGGCGACGGCCCCTACAACGCCTGGGTCGATCCCACGCTGGCCGACGAATGGGCCGAGCTGGGCTGGAACAACGTGGCGCAGATGCAGTCGCTGGGCATGCCGGGAGTATTTACCCACGGCGACTTCGACACCTGGAGTCCCGGCTACCTGATGTTCCTGGCCGGCCTGCACAACGGCATCAGCCGCTTGTATGAGACGTTTGGCAACGGTGGCGCGGACACCGAAAAGCGCATCCTCGAACCGGAAGAATACTCCCGCACCTGGTACCGCCAGAATCCGCCGCTGCCCATCGTGACCTGGTCGCAGCGCGACAACAACAACTACGAAGAGTCGGCGCTACTGACAACGATCTCCTATTTCGCGCAGAACACGCATCATTTTCTTGAGAACTACTACCTCAAGAGCAAGCGCTCCGTCCTCAAGCCCACACTCGAAGGCCCGGCCGCTTACGTCATCCCATCCGACCCGGCGGACGCCAACCGTCAGGTGGAGTTGCTGAAGGTGATGAAGCGGCAGCACGTCGAGGTCCAGCAGCTCTCCGAGGCGGTTACGTCCACCATCCCTGCCGCCAAGCGCGGCGACAAGCCCACCCAGGAGACCTTCCCCGTGGGCTCCATTGTCATCCGCATGGATCAGCCCTACTCGCGCGTCGCCGATGCGCTGCTTGACCGCCAGTTCTGGGCTCCCGACGACCCGCAGAAGCATCCCTACGACGACACCGGCTGGTCGTTTACGCACCTGTTCAACCTGAAGGTCGTCCGCGTCGTCGATCCCGCCATTCTGCAATCCAAAATGACGCCCATCGACGATCCCGCCACCCTCACCGGTAAACTCTCTGGCACGGGTTCCGTCCTTGCCGTCGCCAACACCGCACAGATTTCGCTGCTGTCCCTGGTCTACAAGCTCAAAGCTGTGGGTGTGCAAATCACGGAAAAGGCCTTCGACGCCGACGGCAAACATTACCCCGCCGGTTCGCTGCTGATCACCGGGACAGACGACGCGCAGATCGCGCCCATCCTCCACGATCTCTCGCTCGACGCAGCCCATCTGGCCACGCCCTCGGTCCCCACCCACGCCGCTACCACGCCGCGCATCGCCTTCATGCACACCTGGCTTGCCACGCAGACCGAAGGCTGGTGGCGCTACGCCTTCGACACCGCCGGCGTGCCCTACCACTACATCAGCACCCAGACCGTGGCCGGCGAAGCGGACCTGCGCGCCAAGTTCGACGTCATCGTCTTCGCGCCCGTTGGCTTCGCGGGCACCGAGACTATCCTCAACGGCATTCCCATGTGGAACAACGCCATGCCCTGGCAGAAGTCCGACCTCACGCCCAACCTCGGCCGCATCGACTCGACCGCCGACATTCGCCCCGGCCTGGGCTACGAAGGCCTTGAGCACCTCAAGCGCTTCATTGAGCAAGGCGGACTGCTGATCACCTGCGAAGACACCGCCCAATTCGCCATCGACACTGGTTTGGCTCCCGGTGTCAGCGTGGCCGCGCGCGGAGACGCACGCGTGGTCGGCACCATTCTCAACACGGTCTTTGTCGACCACGACAGCCCGGTTGCCTCGGGCTACGGCTCAGGCGTCCCGGTTATCAGCGCCAACGGACTTGCCTTCAATGTCAGCAACACGCTGGGCAATCGCGGCGGCCGCCTGCTCATGGACCCGTATGCCGAACGCCCCACCGGCCGCGGCAACGTTGATGACAGCGATGAGCCCACGGGCCGCAAAATCGCCGAAGCCGAACCGCTCGTCAAGCAGCAGCCCTGGGAAGCGAAGAAGTTGAACGAGGAAGAGATGCGCAACAACCTCAGCCTCATTCCCGTCGAACTCCGCCCCGACGTCATCCTCCGCTTCGTTGAAGCCAAATCGCTGCTCCTCGACGGCCTCCTCGACAAAAGCTCCTCAATCGCCGAGCACGCCGTCGTCGTCAACGCCCATCTCGGCCAGGGCAACGTGCTGCTTTTCGGGAACAACCCCGTTTATCGCGGCGAAACCGTGGGAAGCTACGCCCTGGTCTTCAACGCTATCCTCAACTTCCAGCACCTGGCGCACGCGCCCGCGCCTCCCGCGCCGCCTGCGGACAAGCCGTAAGAATTTTTTCGTGGGTTCTTCCTTCATCGAAGAGCCCGCGCCACCTGTCAGCGGCGCTTCAGGCCGCGTCTCTTGCGACCAATTCGAGATCGTCGAAGCGGCGCCACTTGTAGATGGCGATCGACAGGAGCCAGCTAAATGCAAACAGCGCGACAATGCCGTAGCCGAGCAGCCCGAAGTTGCTGTTGAGCCTGCTCACCAGGCTCCATAGCCCGCCCTTCAGGTGGAACTGTCCTGCTAAGAGCCCGAGCGCCTCGATTCCGCCCACTGCCAGGGCGACAACAACCGAGACGGAAGTAATGGTGATGTTGTAGTAGAGCTTGCGGATGGGCTTGACGAAGGCCCAGCCGTAGGCGCCCAGCATCAGGATGTTGTCGGTCGAGTCGACCAGCGACATGCCCGCGGCAAACAGAACCGGGAACACCAGGATCGACGAGAGCGAGAGTCCCTTGGACGCTTCGGCAGCCGAGATGCCCAGAAGGCCGATCTCGGTTGCGGTATCGAAGCCGAGGCCGAACAGAATGCCCAGCGGATACATGTGCCAGCTCGTCCGGATGAGGTTGAACATGGGGCGGAAGAGGCGGGAAAGGAAGCCGCGATTGCCGAGCAGCAGATCGAAGTCCTCTTCCACATAGGGCTGGCCGCGGCGGACGCGCATGAAGCTGCGTAACACCGACTGCAAGACAACCAGATTGACGATCGCTATGGCGAACAGAAACAGGGCCGACACCAGCGTGCCGATCACGCCGCCGATCTCCCGCACCGCATCGATGCGATGCTGCAAGGCCAACGCCGTGGCGGCAATGGCAATGGAGCCCACGATGACGATGGTGGAATGGCCGAGGGAGAACATCAGTCCCACTGCAACTGGGCGCTTGCCCTGCTGCATCAGCTTGCGGGTGACGTTGTCGATGGCGGCAATATGATCGGCGTCGACCGCGTGCCGGAGCCCAAAGCTGTAAGCCAGAAATGCCGTGCCGAGCAGCACCGGAAAGCGGTGAAAGGCAACGAATGCCCAGCACCATGCGGCCAGATTGAACCCCAGCAAAAGGACATATAGCGCCGCAACCCTGGCCTTGGTGCTGCCCGGCTCGTCGTCGACCAGTGTCGTCAGGAAGAATCGCATCGGCTTTCCCTGGGGCGCGTCCAGCGGTCTCGGGCCAATCTTCGCCTATGGCGCAGGTCTTCGAGATGTGTGCTGCCACCGCCAGGCGAGGAGACACCCGCCTGATTCCCCACCGCAACAGCGTAACACGAATCTGAAATTCATGCGAATGCGCCATGGCGGACGGCGCTCGTCAGGCGGCCGCCGCGCAGCCGCCGCCGCTTGCAGGCCCCGGCGTGTAAACTTTCTACGACTGCGAATGGGTTGGCAAAACAATGAAGATCCTGCAAATGGCGGATGCGGTTCGCTATCGGACGATGACCACCGCGGAGCTGCGGTCAACGTTTCTGCTGACGGAGTTGTTCCAGCCAGGGCGGATCGACCTGGCCTATGTCGATCTGGACCGGACCGTCATCGGCTCCGCTGCGCCGGTTGGCGAGTCCCTGGTTCTTCCCTGCGACGATGCTCTGAAGGCGAATTATTTTACCGAGCGGCGCGAGTTGGGCATCCTCAATATTGGCGGCCCGGGAACGGTCACGGTCAACGATGAGCGCTTCGATCTGGACAACCTGGATGCTCTCTACGTGGGACGCGGCAATGAATCGGTCTCCTTCGCGAGCCGCGAATCAGGCCTCCCCGCTGAGTTCTACCTGCTGAGTTACCCTGCGCACGCCATGCACCCCACCAGGCTGATCAAGCCCGGGAGTCTCGCGCGCGTGAAGCTGGGCGCACCCGAGACGGCCAATCAGCGCGAGATCACCAAGTTGATCCATCAGGCCGGCGTGCGCAGTTGCCAACTGGTGATGGGCTTCACGCAGTTGGCGGAGGGCAGCGTGTGGAACACCATGCCGCCGCATACCCACATGCGGCGCTCGGAGGTCTACCTCTACTTCAACATTCCTACCGGCGACCGGGTGATTCACCTGATGGGACCGGCGCACGAGACGCGCAGCCTGGTGGTCGCCAACAAGCAGGTGGCCGTCTCGCCCGGCTGGTCCATCCATGCCGGCGTGGGGACGGCGAGCTATACATTCTGTTGGGGCATGGGCGGCGAAAACCAGGACTACGACGACATGGATAGACTGGCGGTTGCAGAGCTTTTGTAGCGCTCAGGATAAACAAGAGGAGCCATGATTCTTGCGAGCTTCAGCCTGAAGGGTAAAACGGCTCTCGTCACCGGATCTTCGCGCGGGTTGGGCGCGGGCATCGCTCTGGCGCTGGCGGAGGCCGGGGCCAATGTGGCCCTGCATGGATCGCGGTCCGTGCCTGAGTCTACGCGGAAAACGATTGCAGCGGCCGGAACGCGCACCGTTGCACTGGCTGCCGATGTCAGCGTTGAATCCGCGTGCGTCCAGCTGATGGACGAGGTGCTGCAGGCTTTCGGCGGCATCGATATTCTGGTGAACAATGCGGGCACCATTCGCCGTGCGCCGGCCGCCGAGCACTCCATGGAGGATTGGAATGCGGTTCTGGCCACCAACCTGACCAGCGTCTTCCGGCTCACGCAACTAGCCGGAAAACACATGCTCGAACAGCGTTCGGGCAAGGTCATCAATATCGCCTCCATGCTGACCTTTCAGGGCGGCGTGTTTGTGCCGTCCTATGCGGCAGCCAAGGGCGGGGTGGGGCAACTGACAAAGGCTTTCGCGAACGAGTGGGCCGCGAAGGGCGTCAATGTGAACGCCATCGCGCCCGGCTACATGGCCACCGACAATACCGCGGTGCTCCAGAAGGACCCGGAGCGTTCCCGGCAGATCCTGGAACGCATCCCGGCGGGGCGGTGGGGCGTGCCGGCGGACCTGGCCGGGGCGGCAGTTTTCCTGGCCTCGCACGCCAGCGATTATGTGCATGGGCAGATTCTGGCGGTCGACGGAGGCTGGCTGGCACGATAGCGCCCCGAGCAGGTGGATTCGTGCTTTCCCAGGTCCCAAAATCGGGACCTGGGGCACCCAAACTTCTGGGTATGATTACAGGTCACCAGGTCGAGGCGGTAGTTTCTTGAGTTGACGCTTCGGATTTCAAGCAGGTGGGTAGCGAGGGAGAATGAAAAAGACCGCCGCAAAAACGGCTCGATTTGCGGGCGCCGCGCTCGCGGCTGTCGCGCTGACATCGATGGCGCCGGCACAGTCCGCAACTGTCGATCATTTGACGCAAAACGAACTGCTCTCGAGGGCACTCGCGCTGGAATCGGAAGCAACACCGGGGGGCTCTGCCAGCGCCAAACTGGCCGAGTATCCTCGCCACTTCACCATGATCGCACTGCGCAAGAAAAGCGGCGGCGCCGAGATTCACGAGAAGTTCGCCGACTTTTTCTTCGTTATCCGCGGGAAGGCCACGCTGGCGACCGGCGGAACTGTTGTGGATGCGCGGACGGTGGGCCCAGGCGAGATCAATGGAACGCAAGTTCAGGGTGGCACGCGAACGTCTCTCGAAGAGGGCGATGTGGTGCACATTCCCGCCGGCGTCCCGCACCAGCTTCTGCTGCCGGACCATGGAGAATTCATCTACTTCGTCATCAAGGTGCAGGAGCAATGATGGAAGCTATGTGCGCTGCCTTCATGCGAGGAAGGCTCGCGATTGTTCGCCAGATCCTGTCACGCCGG
>JARLGE010000227.1 GCA_031296215.1 Occallatibacter sp. | reverse complement strand
CCCGTCTCCTGCTGGAACTTCTACTTCAACGTCGACTCCATCAAAGCAGCCGTCCAGCGCGTTCAGTCCGGCGGCGGCAAGGCCCTCTACGGCCCGGCGCAGGTCCCCGGCGGCGGCTGGATCATCAACGGCCAGGACCCTCAAGGAGCCATGTTCTCACTCGTCAGCAGCCAGGAATAGCCGCATCGGCTTGATCTAACCGGACCCGATGGGGCGGGTGCCCACGACGTAGGGCCTGGACTCAGCGTGCACACAGTCTGCCGGCCACCCCATCCTTGAATCGCTCTTTGATTATTGGATTTTCGGCCATCGCCTAAGCAGGGCTTTCGGTTGAGTCCCGACCGGAGCTTCCCTTTTGCTGCGCTGGGCGCACGGCCTGCCCACATCCAGGAGTCCTCATCTCAGCAGGATTCCGGTCGAATTCCATTCTTTTCCCGCCCGCAACCGCCTTGGACTATGATGAAGGCGCGGATCTTTCAGTCTCGCGGGGAGGTTCTTATGAGCGACGCCAACAGCATCGGCGGCCAGCACGGACGCCGCGCATTCCTCAAAGCCGGCGGAGCAGTCACAGCGGCTCTTCTGGCTCCCACGGCACTCACGGCAGACACGCCAAAGACCCTGCCCGCGCTGCCCTCGAACCCGCTCACGCCGGCCTCCATGCCCACCCGCAACCTGGGCAAGACGGGCTACAAAGTGGGCATCTTTTCGCTCGGCGGCCAGGCCAGCCTGGAGAAGCCCAACAACTTCGACGTGGCCGTGCCCATCATTGAGCGCGCCCTCGACATGGGCGTCAACTACATCGACACCTCGTCCATCTACGGCGGCCCGGAGCGCTGGAGCGAGCAGTACGTCGGCAAGGTCATGGCGCATCGGCGCAAGGAAGCTTTCCTCGCCACCAAGACCAAGGAGCGCACCCGCGACGGCTCCATGCGCATGATCGAGAAGTCGCTCCAACTGCTTCAGACCGATCACGTCGATCTTTGGCAGTTGCACGACATCGGCACCCTCTACGACATTGACCAGGTCTTCGCCAAGGGCGGGGCGATGGAAGCGCTCCTCGAGATGAAGGAGCAGAAAGTAGTCCGCCACCTGGGCCTCACCGGACACTACCGGCCCGAGGCGCTGATGGAGGGCATCAAGCGCTATCCCTTCGACACGATTCTCATGGCCATGAACGCCGCCGACCCGCACCACTTCAGCTTCAATCAGGATCTCCTGCCGCTGGCCGTCGAGCGACAGATGGGCATCATCGGCATGAAGATTCCGGGACGCAGCCGGCTTCTCTCCAGTTGGACGCCGCCGCCGATCGAACAGCAGAAGCACAGTTGGGAAGGCATGACCTTCCAGACCACCTCGCCGGGAACGCTGACCATGCGCGAAGCCATGTACTACACGCTGTCGCGTCCGGTGAGCACGGTCATCATCGGCTGCGACACCATCGCGCAACTGGAGGAGAACGTCCACCTGGCGCGGGAGTTCACGCCTCTGAGCGATGGGCAGGCGACGGAGCTGGTGGCGAAGGCCGAGCCGGTGGCAAAGCCGTCGCTCTTCTTCCGGTTTTACGAGCGGCCCTGACCACCCGCGGTGCGGCAGACGCCGCTGGCGCGCCCTGGACCGCGGTTGGCTGCGCTAACCAAGCTGGCTGAACTTCACCGGCAGCTTATCGTATTCCACGGTGCCCAGGCCGCGGGCGGCGGCCATGTGCAGGTAGGGCAAGTGTTCGGGGTCGAGGTCCCACCAGGCTTTGGCTACATACGCGTCGAGAGCCACTGGATCGGTGCCCGCGACCATGGTCTTCTTCAGGACCACGTCCTCAAGGCTGCCGCCGGTGGGACCGTTGCGGATGAGGATGCGGTAGCCGTCGAGCAGGGTGACCGTGGGCAGCATGAAGTTGGCCAGATCGGCCAAGCTCTGGTGAATCTGCTGGTGCAGCCGGTTGCGCTGACCGCCGAGGATGCCGTACCAGTTCTTCATGCCGAGCGTCACGCCGACCAGGCTGTGGTGCTTGGCGATGGGCAGGTTGATGATCTTGTCGGCTTCGAGGAACGGCGTGAAGACCGGCCAGCTCTTGAGCACCACGCCGCCCAGATCGACCTCGCGGTAGAGCTCCGGGTCGGGAAGGATGACTTCGGCTCCCTCGGCGTGTGCGGCGGCCTGGATGCCGGAGCGCTGGAAGCAGCGGCGCGGTTCGTTGCAACTGACGTCGGTGACGATGACGCGCTTGGCGCCGGCTTGCCAGCACTGGCGGACCACCTCGGCCACAACTTCAGGGTTGGTGTTGGCGGCCTGCTCCGGGGTGCGGTCCCAGGCGATATTGGGCTTGATCACGACCACATCCTGGCGGCTGATGAAGCGCTGCATGCCGCCCAGGTCGGCGAGTGCCCGCTGCACGAGTGCCCGCGGTTCACCGCCTTGAACCACGGTGAGGTGCGGAAACTGCGGATTGGCAGAGGTGCGATGGTCGCGGCGGGCCTGCTCGGCCAGTGAGGGAACCGGCCGGAGGCTGTGCCGGCTAAGCCACACGCCCGCCGCGCCTGCGCCCGCCGCCACGCCGCCCACGCGCAGCAATTGCAGCATGGCCTCGCGACGGGTGAGAGGCGCCGGCTGGGATTGCTTGTCGAGATCGGGTTGCCCGGCCATTGGTGTCCTTCCGGTCAGATTTCCACCAGGTTGATGTGTTCGGGGTTGTTGACGCCCAGCTTGTGGCTGGCGTCGGCGGCGGTGGCGATATAGCGCGGCGGCCGGCCCGCGGCTTCGAGGGTGGGCATGCCCACTTCAGCGCGCTTGCGCTCGATCATCTGCCACGCGGTGTGGTCGATGGCCACGCGGTCTTCGCCGACGATGAGGGCGTTGGGCTGCCAGAGCCGCTCGGGGCGGAAGCCGGGACCGCCGTCGTAGACGGAAGTCATGGCGTCGCCGACGGTGAAGCGGACCTTCTCGCGGACGACGGGGACGGCGTTGATGTCGGCCACGCCAGGGTCGCAGCCGCCGCTGTGCAGGTCCTGCGGACGGCTGAGGACGCCGTACATGTTCTTCATGGCGAAGGTTACCCCGGACATGCTGTGATCCTTCAGGATGGGCACACCGATGACCATGTCGCACTGGCGGGTGAGGATCTTGGAAAGGTAAACGCCGACGCCCGCGCCGCAGGGCACGGCCGCATCCTCAAAGCCGGCCGCATCGGAGCCATAGCAGCGGACGCGGCTGGGATCGGTGGAGATGGTCAGGCCGCACGCCTCAAGGTCGCGGGCGTTCCGGTCCCAGACGATGATGTTGCCCGGCTTGACGCCGGCCTGCTGCAGGCGCTCGGCGATAGCCATGACCAGGACCGCGTGGCTGGAGATGCCCTTGCCGCCGAGCCCGTTGGTTTTGAGGCCGATGACCTTGTCGACGGGCACGATGCGCTGCCAGGCCTCGACCGGGTTGTCGCGTCCGGTGTAGCGAGCGATGGCGCGGTCGAGCAGAGCCAGGACGCGCTTTTCGTCCAGCTGGCCGGTTGGGCCATGGAGAGCTGGATCGCGGGCAATCACAACCTTTGACTTGCCGGCGGCTCGCTGGTCGAGCGCGGCGGCCAAGCCCAGCTTTTCCACCGTGGCGGACGAGCCCAGCACCAGGGCCCCTGTTGCTGCTGACTTCAGGAAATCGCGGCGGCTGTTCATTGCGTTCCTCGCTTTTTGCAGTTTGCCTCCCACCCTTGAATCAAAGGACTATGCAAGGATGGGGCTCCCAAGGGGCTTGGAGTTCATAGTTTCGCTTCCACGCCATGCGCCAGCGCCAGCAGCGCCTGCGGTGTTTCGGGCGTGGACTCATACGCGACAATGCGGACCAGATAGTGCCCTTTGCGGAAGGCGACACTCTGTCCGTAGGCGATACCGGCGTCACCGAGTTGAACGGTCTTGGCGTCCTTGGTCTGTCCGGTCTCAAGAATCTTGCGCGCGCCCTCCGCGCCGCTCATGGTGTGGACATCGACCATGGCTTCCAACTGGCCCTGGTATTTGTAGTCCGCGGTTGATGTGGTTACCACGCCCGCGGAAATGTACTGTTCGGCATCGCCATCGATGTACTGGTAGAGGTTTTTGGCGTCGAAGGTGCGGGTGTCGCCGGTCTTCTCCCATCCCGCCACCGCGCCCGACGCGGGGAACGGATCGACGGCCTTCGGCTTGCAGCCGGTGAAAGCGGCAAGGACGGCGAACCCGATCAGCCCCGTTGCGAATATCCAAAGCCTGGAACGTAAGGTCATGGCGCGGTCTCCTCTATTTGCGGTTGAGCAGAATCTGACTGGCCGGGGAACGGCTTTCGCCGATGCTGGTGACGTAGACGGCGGGGTGCTCCTGCAGCGGGCAGGCGTACTCGCATGCGCCGCAGCCGACGCAGCGGCTGGGATCGACGCGCGGCTGCTTGAGGGTCTTGGTGTTGCCCGCAGAGTCGATCACCTGCGCCTCCTGGACATAAATAGCCTTCGGCGAGACCGGGCACCACTCTTCGCAGACAATGCATTCCGTGGCCATGGCCCAGGGCAGGCAGCGGCCACGGTCATAGAACGCGGTTCCGAGCCGAATAGGCTGGCTCGTCGCGACGGACCTGCCTTCGGTTGTGCCGATGCCGACCACCCAGCCTTTTTCCCTGGGCGTGATTTGCCAGATGGCGCCCGTGGGGCAGACATCGGAACAGAGGACACAACTGGGTTCGCAATAGCCGATGCGGGGGATTAGCGTAGGCGTCCAAAGCCCTTCAAGGCCGGCCTGGTCGAGCGTCGGATGGATGGCGGTGTTGGGGCAGACCTTCATGCACTCGCCGCAGCGGATGCAGCGGGAGAGGAAGTCCTCTTCATCCAGAGACCCGGGGGGACGGATTAGCCGCTCGTGGCGGCTTTTCCCGAGGCCGGTATTGGCGCGCATGAGCGGGACGATGGCCGCTCCGGCGGCCAGGCCGGTGATGGTGCGGCGGCGGCCGAGGTCTGGGCTGGCGACTTCCTTTTCATTGCGGAAGAAGCGGAACTGGAGGCTCGAGTGAGGACAGGAGCCGACGCAGTTCATACACATCAGGCACTCGGACTTGCGCCAGGGGAATCCGCCGATGGGGTCGTCGCCCCCCTGACAACTGAGCAGGCAGCGGTTGCACTTGTCGCAGGCGGCAGGGTCCTTGTGCAAGCCGAGGACAGACCAGCGGGAGACAGCGCCGAGCAGCGCGCCAAGCGGGCAAAGGCCGCGGCACCACAGGCGGGTCACGCGCAGGCTCGCAGCCAGGATGGCAATAAACAAAACACCGAGGATCAACCCCTGGGAAAAGTGGGGCTGGCGGAAGTCCAGAACGAAAAAGAGGAGAATCGAATGGAGGATTTCGCCGCTGTTTTTGATGAAGGCGATGGGACTGTGTTCAAGCGGCAGCAGGACGGCGCGTGCGGCGGCGTTGAAAGCGGGCAGAAGAGACAATCCAAATGACCGAACGAGAAGGCTGAAGGGGTCGAGCCAGCCGATAGCCGCGGAGCCGAAGCAGGCGGCCACCAGGCCGGCGATCAGGACCACGTATTTGCCGGTTTGCCATCTCTTATATCGATTGGCGTCAATGCGCTGCTTGCCCCTCTTCGACTCCGAGGGCATGTTGGCGACGAAGTGTTGCAGGGTGCCCAGGGGGCAGATCCAGCCACAGAAGAAGCGCCCTAGGAAGAGCGTGGGAATGAGGATGACGAGGCTGAGCAGTAGGCCGCGATAGAGAGCGTGACTGGCCAGGGCGTTGACCAGAGCAACGAGTGGATCGAGCAGAAAGAAGAGGCGCACCGGGGCGCGGAGATGGATGTCGCTGGTGGCGCCAGGAACAGGGCGCAGCGAGGTGAAGATCAGAAGCGCGAGGAAGAGGAGCAGAAAGAAGATCTGCGAGATCCGGCGCAGCAGCGGCAACCTGGAATGGGGCACAAGACTCCTCAGCACGCCGGCCGTGCGGGCGTTTTGCTTGTACTTGAAATGATTGACGCGTTGGACGGCGGCGGGCGGTGATCTGCGTCACGGAATGAAATCCTTGTCCACGGTTGTTGGGTTTTCAGGTCGACCTGTTCGGCCTTGGAGCCCAGGCGTCACATCCGGTTGATGAGCGACGCGATGCAGGCGGCGCCGAAGCCGTTGTCGATGTTGACCACCGAGACGTTGGGCGAGCAGGTGTTCAGCATCCCCAGCAGCGCGGCCACTCCGCCAAAAGAGGCGCCGTAGCCGACGCTGGTGGGCACGGCCAGGACCGGTGCGTTGACCAGGCCGGCGACCACGGTGGGCAGAGCGCCCTCCATGCCGGCGCAGACGATGAGCACGCGGGCCGATTCGAGCGAGGCCTTTTGCGCCAGCAGCCGGTGGATGCCGGCCACGCCGACGTCGGCAATCAACTCGACAGCATTGCCCATCAGGCGCGCGGTAACCGCGGCCTCCTCGGCCACCGGCAGATCGCTGGTGCCGGCGCAGATCACGGCAATGGTTCCTTTGCCTTGAGGGGCAGGAGACTGATTGAGCGTGATGCAGTGGGCGGTCTCGTGGTATTCGGCGCGGGCTTCTCCGTCGCGGACGGCGCGATACATGTCGGCGGAGGCGCGTGTGGCCAACACGTTGCCGCCGTGCCGCGCCATGCGGGCAAAGATCTCGGCGACCTGCGCGGGGGTCTTGCCCTCGGCAAAGATGACCTCCGGCATGCCTGTGCGCAGGGCGCGGTGATGATCGAGTTTGGCGAAGCCGATGTCTTCGAAAGGCAGATCGCGGAGCCGGTCAAGGGCGTCGTTGACCCCGGTGCGGCCCTCGCGCACTTCGTTCAGCAGCGCTTCGATTTGCGTCCGATCCATCAGTTTCCGTCCTCTGCGGCGTCTCCGGCCGCGTAGATGCGCATCGCTTCTTGCATCACATGCTTGAGGGGGAGCGAGTGCTGCGTCGCAATCGCGCGACAATTCTCATACTCGGGCGATGCGTTGGCAACCTTCCCCGAAGGCCAGCGCGCGATTTTGATCTGCACCGCGCCCCACGGCGTCTCGACCTTCAAAAACTCGCGGGCCAGCGCGACCTTGTTTTCGATCCGCCAGTGCAGGCCGATGGTGGTAGTCTCGCGCAGGATCAGATCGCGCAGCGCGGGGACCAGGCCGGGCTGGCACAGCACTGTGAGCTCGACGCCGGTGCGGCCTTTCTTCATTTGCACGGCTGCGCGGTAGACATCCCAAGCGCCAGCGGCCAGCAGCAGCTCGCTCACGTAGCCGAGCAACTGCGGGCTGGAGTCGTCGATGACGGTCGACAGAATGGCGATGGTTTCCTGAGTTGCGGTCTCCGCCTCATCCGTCTCTCCGACTAGCAGACGCAGCAGATTTGGCTCGCCGGGCGTGTCGTGGCCGCCCGCTCCGTAGCCCGTGGCTTTGATCCGCATCGGCGGCAGCGCCTCATAGCACACATCGAGCATCCGCAGCACCGCCGCGCCGGTGGGCGTGACGCGCTCCATGGGCGTGCCGGCGGCATAAACGGGCGCATCGCCGAGCAGGGCCAGCGTGGCGGGCGCAGGCACGGGCAGCGTTCCGTGCTGGCAGACCACGGTGCCGCTGCCCACGTTGAGCGGCGACGCCAGCCAGCGATCGACGCCCAGCGCTTCGCACCCGGCCGCCGCGCAGACAATATCGACGATGGTGTCCACCGCGCCCACTTCGTGGAAGTG
>JARLGE010000226.1 GCA_031296215.1 Occallatibacter sp. | reverse complement strand
GTCGAGGCCTACGACGTGCGCGCCGCCGCTGGCGAACAGGTCCGCTCCCTGGGCGCCAAGTTCCTCGATGTCGACCTGGGCGGCATCAGCGCCGAGGGCGGCGGAGGCTACGCCGCCGAGCTCACCGAGGAGGCCCTCGACCGCGGCCGCGACCTGATTACCAAGACCGCCGAGCATTCAGACCTTATCATCACCACCGCCCAGGTTCCCGGCCGTCCCGCCCCCCGCCTCATCCGCCGCGCCGCCATCGAAGCCATGCGCCCCGGCTCCGTCCTGGTCGATCTGGCCGCTCCCGCCGGCGGCAACTGCGAACTGACCCTGCCCGGCGTCGAGCAAACCCTCAACGGCGTCACCCTTCTCGCCCCCCTCAACCTGCCCGCCGAAGTCCCCGTCCACGCCAGCCAGCTCTACGCCCGCAACATCCTCAACTTCCTCGCCCTCATCGTCAAGAAAGGCGAACTGACAGTTGATCTCGCCGACGAAGTCCTGGCCGGCGCATGCGTCGCCCACAACGGAACCCCCGTCAACCCCCGCGTGGCCAAATTACTAGAACCAGCCACAACACCCAGCTAACTCGCCAACACGCGCGCGGGTGCCCCTGGTCCCTCGCATTGGGGGACCAGGGAAACCTCAAACCTCAACCCGCCTAATCTGCAAATTCCGCGAACTCCGCTCCCGAGATTCCATGACCCCCGCCGTCCTCATCGCTTCCGTTTACGTCTTCGCGCTGGCCGCCTTCCTTGGCTACCAGGTCATCAGCCGCGTGCCGCCGCTGCTCCACACCCCGCTGATGTCGGCCACCAACGCCATCTCCGGCATCTCGCTGATCGGCTCCATCGTGCTGGCCGGCGCCAAAGGCTATCCTCTGCCCGCGCACATCCTGGGCTTTGTCGCCGTCACCACCGCCACCATCAACGTGGTGGGCGGCTTCGGCATCACCGACCGCATGTTGAAGATGTTCGGCAAGCGCAAGCCGGAAGCAAATCCCGAAGCCAAGGCGGTGCGGAAATGAGCCTCACCACCTACTTCATGGAAGCCACGTACCTGATCGCCTCCATCCTCTTTGTGCTGGCGCTCAAAGGCATGTCTCATCCCGAGACCGCGCGCCGCGGCATGTTCCTGGCCGAAGGCGGCATGTTCGCCGCCATCGTCGGCACCCTCATCGGCGCGCACATCGTCACCTGGGTCTGGATCGTCACCGGCCTCACCGTCGGCTCCATCATCGGCGCATTGATGGCCATCTGGGTTCCCATGACCGCCATGCCGCAGCGGACCGCGCTCTCCCACGCCTTCGGCGCATTTGCCGCCGCCCTGGTCGGCATCGGCGAGTTCGTCGTCAAGGCCGCGGAGATGGGCGCGGTCACCCGCGGCGCTCTGGGCTTTGAAGTCATGCTCGGCGCCCTCACCACCACCGGCTCGCTCATCGCCGCCGGCAAGCTGCAAGGCGTTATCGCCGGCAAGCCCATCCAGTTCCGCGGCCAGAACGCCGTCAACCTCATCGTCGCGCTGGCCATGGTCTCCAGCTTCGTCTTCTTCTGGATTCACCCCGAGGTCGTCGTCGCCTTCTACGCCATGCTCGGCCTGGCCTTCGTCTTCGGCGTCATGCTGGTCATCCCCATCGGCTCGGCCGACATGCCCGTGGTCATGTCCCTGCTCAACTCCTACGCCGGCCTGGCCGCCGCCGCCACCGGCTTCGTCCTCGGCAACAACGTCCTCATCATCGCCGGAACCCTGGACGGCTTCTCCGGCTTCATCCTGTCTGTGCTGATGTGCAAGGCCATGAACCGCTCCATCACCAATGTCCTCTTCGGCGGATTCGGGGCGGTGATCGCCGAGGCCTCTTCCAACGCCGACGGCGTGATGCGCGAGATCTCTCTCGACGACGCCGCCATGCAGTTGGCCTTCGCCAGCCGCGTGGTCTTCGTCCCCGGCTACGGCCTGGCAACAGCCCAGGCCCAGCACGCGTGCCGCGAACTGGGCGATCTGCTTCAAGGCCGCGGCGTCACCGTCAAGTACGCCATTCATCCGGTCGCGGGACGAATGCCCGGCCACATGAACGTCCTGCTCGCCGAAGCCAATGTTCCCTATTCGTCTCTCTACGAGATGGAGCAGATCAACCCCGAGTTTTCCTCCACCGACGTAGCCGTGGTCATCGGCGCCAACGACGTGGTCAACCCCGACGCCCGCGACAATCCCAAGTCGCTGATCGCCGGCATGCCCATCCTTGAAGTCGATCGCGCCAAGAGCGTCATCGTGCTCAAGCGCGGCCAGGGCCGCGGCTTCTCGGGCCTCGAGAATCCGCTCTTCTTCAAATCCTGCACCAGCATGCTCTACGGCGACGCCAAATCCACCCTCACCCACCTCGCCCAGGCCGTCCAGCACGTCTAAGTAATCCCGCGGATCCATCCGGGTCTCTTGGAACTGTGAACGACGAACTATGAACTGCGAACTGTCCCAACAAAAAAAATGGGCGGCAAAGGTTTCATCCTTCGCCGCCGCCCGTCCCTGGGTTTTCTTGAAATGACTGCAATCCTGCGTTGTTTCAAAACTCGTTCCCTGGCCCCTGACCCCTGACCCCTGACCTTACTGCAACAGCTTGGTCACTTCCTGCTGTACAGAATTCGCTTGCGCTAATGCCGCGATGCCCGTCTGGCTCAAAATCTCGTACTTCGACATGTTCGATGTCGCCGACGCGTAGTCGGTGGCCTGAATCGCATTCTGCGCCGAAACCACATTCTCCTGCTGCGTGCTCATCACGTGGCTGATGGCGTTCAGCGTGTTGATCTGCGCGCCCACGTAGCCGTCCAGCGAAGATACGTCGCTGATAGCCAGGTTCAGACTGGTCAACGCCTGCTGCGAATCTTGCTGGCTGAGCAGGTCGGTTGAACTCAGGTCGGCGCCGGCGCTGTCGGAATAACTGATCGTGGCCACGCCGGTCGTGCCATCCGTGTTGGTCATCATGCCGGTCAGGGCGGTTCCGCCGCCGGTGCTGCTGTCCGTCACGCTGCCCGAGATGGCGGAACTGGCGTAGGCCACCCGGGGCGGAACAGCGTTGGCAACGGTCAGCGTGGAGCCGGCGGTTCCATCCGTCACGCCGGCGATATCCGCCGCGTTGAAAGACGCCTGCGAGTCCCCCGACGTGGAAACGATGGTCAGAACCTGCCCATTGCCGCCCGAGTTCACCGCGGCCGTTACCCCGATGTTCAGCGCCGTGATGTAGGCCGCCAGCTTGGCCAGCGTGTTGTTGTTGTTGCCCGCCGAGACCACGATCGGCTGCACAATTCCATCGGCCCCGGTGATGTCCAGCGTGCCGGCGAGAAGATCGCCGGAGGTGCCCAGCCCGCCGATGGTCATGGTGCCGATGGTGCCCGCAACCGTGGTCATCTGCGACAGCGCCGTAGGCACATTGGACAGATTGAGTTCCGCGGGCCCGGTCGCCATGGTGAGCACCCCGCCCGTAGGCACGGTGGCCAGGGTGTCCGATGCGTTGAAGCTGGCCTGGGAGCCCGACGTCGTCGTGGTCAGGGTCATGGTTCCGCCCACGGTGTTGGCGTTGATCCCCCACCCCTGGGCGGTGATGTATGCCGCCAGCTTGGCCATCGTATTGTTGTTGTTGCCGGCCGACAGAACGAAGGTATGAGTCGTTCCAACCGAATCCATGATGCTGAAGTTGCCGGTCAGCGTATCGGCCGGGATGCTGTCGGTCAGCGTGCCCAGCTCGTTGCCCGTGGTTGCATCCACCAGGCCCGTGCTGGTGACGCCGAGAGCGGGATTGGCCGAAGTCAGCGTCAGCGTCGAGCCGGCCAGCGTGGCCGTCACCCCGTAATGGCCCGAATTGATCGTCGTCTCCAGATTCGCAAGCGTGTCGGTCGAGTTGGCCGTGCCCAGGGTAATGGTGCTGCCTCCGATGGTCAGCGTGCCGCCCAGCACATCGCCGGCGTTGGAGACAGCGCCGGTCAAACTCAGCACTCCCACCACGCCCGCGCTGGTCCCGGTTCCCACCGATTGTCCTGAGATCAGGATGCCGGTTTCCGTGCCGGTCCCCAGCGCGGCGGAGGTGGACGCGGTTCCAGCCTGCGCCGCCGTCGTAAAGGTGGCGCTCAGGCCCAGCCCGGCGCTGTTGATGGCGCTGATCAATCCCTGCGCCGTATTGGCGTAGGTGGTGCCGGCCCCCACGCTGATGTTGGCCGTGCCGGTCACCGCGGCGCCGCTCGCCCCCTGGGTCAGATAGTTCACCGCGATGGTCGTGCTGGTCCCGCTCAGGCTATCGGAGACTGCGGCATTCGTGCCGCCATTCGACAGGTTGATGAACACGTTGTCCTGGCCGCTGCTGTACGACATCTGCCCGCCCGAGTCCCCCACGCTCGCCGAAGACATCCTGCGAATATTCAGATTGTCCAGCGAAGATCCCGCCGACGAGGAGTCGCCGGTGTAGATCGAGATGGTTCTGCCGGTGAACACCTGGTCCTGGTTGTAGGTCGTGGTCGATCCGATGTTGTTTACCTCCGCCAGGATCGAAAGATACTCCTGGTTCGCCGCCGCCTCCTGGGTGGTGTTGAGCGTGCCGTTCGAGGCCTCGGTGGCCAGCGTCACGGCGCGGTCCAGCAGGCTCGTCACCTGCGACAGCGCGCCGTCGGCCACCTGCAGAAAGCCCACGCCCTCCGTGGCGTTGGTCTCCGACTGCATCAGCGCCGTCTGGTTGGCCTCCAGACCGTTCACCAGCGAGAGCCCGGCTGCGTCATCGGCGCCGGAGTTGATCTTGGACCCGGACGACAACTGCTGCAACACCGTCTGCAGGCTGTTGTTCGTGTTGTTCAGATTGTTCTCTGCGTAGATCGCCGACAGGTTGTTCAATACACCGAGAGACATGGGGCTCATCTCCTTCTCGGATGCCAACCTCTTCGTCCTGCCTGCGGACCTCGCTGCCTTACGCCAGGCCCTCCGCACCGTCCGGATAGGCGATTCTGCATCCACACCTTTCATCGGTGCCAGGGAAAATAACTTTAGTCATTTTTTTAAGAAGCTCTCCCACCCCTCTCTGTCGCACCCCAGTGCAAGCTGTTTCGCTTCGCTCCACATGCTGTCTGAATTCGCTCCAGATGCTGTCTGAATTCGCATCAACCACTGTCTGGTTGCGCTTCACCGCTCTGTCCCGATTCGATGCAGCCAAACCGCCATCAAGCCCCACCTGGCCTTGGTTTGCGCGGATTTCCGCCGCAAAAAAATCGGCGGCAGAAGGATCGCCCCCTGCCGCCACCGGTCTTGACGTTCAACCGTATTTGCTCTCTGCCTGAAAACCTGTTGGAGAAACCCGCCTACTCCGCTCCGCCTTCATCCGGCGCCGGCGGCCCATCCGGGACCACCTGGCTCTGTGGACCCGCCGGCGGAGGCGCCTGGCCGTCTGCCGGCGGCGCCTGCCCACGACGCTGCCAGTTGGGCCGGCCCTGGCCTTCCCGGCCCTCCCAGGC
>JARLGE010000225.1 GCA_031296215.1 Occallatibacter sp. | reverse complement strand
TTTTACAATGCAAGTGGGAATGAAACTGGCGTGCGCCCTGGCGATTGCCGGGCTCACATGGGGAACGACGATGTCCGCTTCTGCCGACCCGCTGACGGTCAAGACCGAGCAGGGCAAGGTGCAGGGCAAGACCATCAACGACGGCAAGGTGAAGGCGTTTCTGGGGCTGCCCTACGCGGCGCCGCCCGTCGGCGACCTGCGCTGGAAGGCGCCTGAGCCCGCCGCGAAATGGAAAGGAGCGCGCGACGCCACCAAATTCGGCGCGCACTGCGCCCAGGGCAGCGTCTTCGCGGATATGATCTTCCAGGACGGAGTTGCCAGCGAGGATTGCCTCTTCCTCAACGTCTACGCGCCCGCCACCTCCTCAAAAAAGAGCAAACTGCCCGTCATGTTCTGGATCCACGGCGGCGGCTACTCCGGCGGCGCCAGCTCCGAGCCCCGCCACAACGGAGACTTTCTGCCTCTCAAGGGCGTTGTGCTCGTAACCGTCAACTACCGCCTCGGCGTCTTCGGATTCCTGGCCACGAGCGATTTAGCAAAGGAAGCCGGCGGCGTGGCCGGCAACTACGGCTTGCTCGACATGGTCTCCGGGCTGGAGTGGGTCAAAGCCAACATCGCCAACTTCGGCGGCGACCCCGGCAACGTCACCATCTTCGGCGAGAGCGCCGGCTCGGCTGCGGTCAGCACGCTGATCGCTTCGCCTGCGGCTCGTGGGTTATTCCACAAAGGCATCGGGGAGAGTGGCGGCGCGTTGGGAGAGGGCGTGCTCGGGCAGGAGAAGCTTGAAGACCGCGTCAAAATCGACGATGCCTGGGTTGCCAAACTGAACGTCAAGTCGTTGGCGGAGCTTCGCGCCCTTTCCACCGACAAGATCCTGGATGGCGCCAAGAGCAAAGGGATGGTTGGCTTCGGGCCCGACATCGACGGAAAAGCCCTCACGGAGTCCGTGGCCGACACCTACGCAGCCGGCAGGCAGGCCCACGTCCCCCTGATTGCAGGATGGAACCGCGACGAAGGAAGCTGGATGGCCAATGGCATGACCGTCGACAAATGGAAGGGTATGGCCGCAGGACTCTTCAAGGAGCGTGCCGAGGAGTTCCTCAAGCTCTATCCCGGCGACAACGACGATCAGGTCGCCGACTCGGCTGGCGCCTACGGCGGCGACTCCTTCATCGCCTTCAGCACCTGGAAGTGGCTGGAAGCGCACCGCAAAACCGGCGACTCGCCCGTTTATCGCTACCACTTCGAGCTTCGGGCGACGCCCAGCAAGTACCATCAGGGCACGTTTGCCTTCCACTCCGACGACATCGAGTACGTCTTCGGCACCCTGGACACGCGGCCCGGCTGGACGGTTAGCCCGGACGACCACACGCTGAGCGATCAGATGATGAGCTACTGGACCAACTTCGCCAAAACCGGCGACCCCAACGGAGCGGGGCTTCCTGTCTGGCCGAAGTACGACAAGGACGACTCGCTCATCCATCTGGACGCGACCATCACCGCTGGTCCCGACGCGTTGCGCCCGCGCTACGAGTTCCTGCTGAAGGGAATGCCATCGTTCCACTTCTAAGAACACGCCCAAGAGCTGCAATTTGCCCACCTTCAACTCGCCACAAACGCTCCGTGCCCCATCCATTCGCGTTTTTTTGCGAATGGGTGGGAAGCCGCGAACCCAATCCAGCCTTCCCCGAACTCGATTCTTGGACAGGTTCTAGGAACAGGAAAACCCTGCACCAAACAAAATGGCCGCCCTCGGGCGGCCGTTCCTTCTTCGAATCGTTCAGCTCAATCTCAGTGATTGACGCCCGCTGCCTGCGCAAATCCAGAGACCTGCTCGGCGGGGATGGTGCTCACCGGGGGTGGTGCGGCAAAGCTCGAGTTCTTCGCATTGATGGCGTTCGAGTAGTCCGGCCCCAGGCCGAGCTTCTTCAGCGCCCGCGAGTCGGGCATCAGCTTGGTCTGCCAGCCCTGGTCGGCCTGGTACTTCTGCATGGCCGCTTCGGTGGTTGCATCCCATTTGCCATTGGCTTCCGCGCTCAAGTAGCGCTCGCGAATCAGCGCCTCCTGAATCTCCGTCACCCGCGCCGGCTCAATGGCCGTCTGGCCGTGCAGCTTATGCGGCTTGGGAACCGCCTTGTGCGAGGACTTCGAGTGGGCGCTGCCGGTGTGTGCGGCGCCAAGGTGCGCGGCGCCGGCGTGCGTCCCGGAGTGGGAGCTGCCCAGGGTCCGGTGTGTGCTTGCCGCAAATCCCGGCGAAGCCATCAGCACCGCTGAGAGCACCATCGCAAGTTCGGCTCGATAAGAAGGCAGGCTGAATCCCCTTATGAAAAAAGATTCCGGTGAAAACTTACGTTTCAGTCTAATCACTTGTCTCGCATCGCGACAAGAGGAAAATCGGTCGCAGCCCGAGCTTGGAAACCGTTCGGGCCAGTGCGCCGATTGCGGAAAGGCCCGCAACCGGCGCATCTGCTTGGGTTTACTCCAGCGTCCCGCCCAGGTAGCTGATGCCGTTGTCGGGATGGCGCGGGTCGATGACCTCGAACACCACGTCGTCGCCCTGCTTCAGCTTGCTGGCCACGGCGTTGAACTGCTCCTTGGTGCCGGTGGGCTGCTTATTGATGCGGGTAATCACCAGGCCCGGCTCCAGCCCCTGAAGGTCGGCAAACGAGCCGGAACGGACCGACTGGATGACCACCCCCTGCATGTGCAGCTTGGCGGCCGTCGAGTCGGACTCCGGCCGAACCACCAGGCCTAGCTTGGTTTCGCCGGCGTCGCCCGTGTCGTCCGGGCCGGTCTCGGCCTGCTGCGCACCCGCATCGGCAAATACCTTGTCCAGATCGCCGATCGTGACCGTGGTGTCCATCGCCTTGCTGTCGCGCTGGTAACCGATCCGGACCGAGGAGCCCGGCCGGCGGCTGGTGATCTCGTTCACCAGGTCGTCGCCGTCCTTGATGGAGCGGCCGTCGATCGTGGTGATTACGTCGCCCCCCTTCAGTCCGGCCTTGTCCGCCGGGCCGCCGTGCACAACCTGCTGCACCAGCACCCCGTTCTTGAAGCCGTAAACGCGGTTCACCGCGCCGGACAGCCCCTGGTTGAATCGTATGCCAATCGACCCGCGCGTCACCTTGTGGCTCACGCCGATCAGGTCGTTGTAGACCTCGACCACGGTGTTCGACGGCATGGCGAAGCCGATCCCCTGGTAGCCGGCCGACTGCGTATAGATGGCCGTGTTCACCCCGATCACTTCGCCGTTCATGTTCAACAGCGGCCCGCCCGAGTTGCCCGGATTGATGGCCGCGTCGGTCTGAATGAAGTGCTGGAACTGGCCGCTCGCGCCCGGCTCGATCGTCCGGTGCTTGGCCGAGATGATCCCCGCCGTGACCGTCTGCGAAAGCGCAAAGGGGCTGCCGATGGCCTCTACCCAGTCGCCCACCTGCGCGGTCTCGGAGTTGCCCAGCTTCACGGTGGGCAGCGCCGTGCTGGTGTCGATCTTGATCACCGCCAGATCGGTCGCCTTGTCGAAGCCGATCACCCGCGCCGGACGGCCCAGGTCCTGCGAGTCGGGGTCGGTCGAGAGCTTCACGTAAATCTGGTCCGCCTTCTCGATCACGTGGTTGTTGGTGATGATGTAGCCCTTGGGGTCCACAATGAAGCCCGAGCCCAGCGACTGGCGCACCTGCCCGTCGTCGCCGCCATCCTGGTCGGGAATCTGCCCGCCGAAGAAGCGGTTGAAGAAGTCCTGGAAGTTGCCCTGGCCCTGCTGCTGGTCGTCTCCCTGATCGTCTCCGTCAGGGTTCTGCTGATGCGGGTTGGGAATGGCGCGCCCGTGCGGGGCCCGGCCGCCCTTGTTTTCCGACAGCTTGGGGAGAGTGCGGGTGTTGATGTTGACCACCGCCGGCCCCACCTCCTTCGCAATACGGACAAACTCGTTCGGCGCAACCGCCGAGTTGACCACCTTCAGGGGGGTGGCGTCGGTGCTCTGGTTCTGCTTTTCCTGTCCGCGGACTCCGTGCGCCGCAAAGGAGCCAGCCACAATCGCGACCGACAGCGTGGCAAGCAAGACAAACATCGAAGCGAGACGGCGCGTGCGCAGCCGTTCAAAAAGCGATCTCATGGGTTCTTCTGACCTCGTCGAGTAACCAGCCCTGCGGCTGGATGGTTGACTGCACCAACTATCAGTATAGCGACTACAGCAAAACCAGAGTAGCTGTACCCCGAGGCGATCCTCACAAGTGGCTTTTTCCTCAAGAAAAAGCCACCTGCGCGACTCTCCATGAGCGCACGTTTACTCTGGTTTTGCTCTAGCCGGAAAACTCGCCCGGCGCGGCGGCTCACTTTGTCCTGGCCGCCCCTGCTGAATAGACGTCAACCGCGGCAAAGAGTCGCACCGGCGCCGTGCTAACATCCGGCATGGAATTTCCCCGGACCGAGATTCGAATTGCCCTTCTCGCGGCTCTCTTCTTCTCGCTGAGCGCGCCTTTTTGCGCTGCGCAAAGCCCTGCTCCCGCGCCTGCTCCTACCCTGCTGGACCGTCTCAACGCCATCATCGGCGGCGGCAACAGCGCCTGGAACCCCGGGCAGTTGGCCACCATGGAGCGGCTGCGCGACGCAGCCATCCGAGACCCCTACGCCCTCAACCAGTTGCGTTACCTGACCTCGAACATCGGTCCGCGCCTGAGCGGTTCGCCGCAGGCCGCTCAGGCCGTCGACTACGTCGCCGCCCAGATGCGCGCGCTGGGCGCCGAGGTGACGCTGGAGAAAGCCAAAGTTCCCCACTGGGTGCGCGGCGCGGAGGCCGCCGAACTTGTTCGCTGGCCCGGCCAGGCGCCGGGAACCACCCGGAAGGTCGTGCTCACCGCGCTGGGCGGCAGCGTGGCCACGCCGCCTGAAGGCCTCACCGCCGAGGTCGTCGTGGTCGACGATTGGAAGCAGTTGCACGCACTCCCGCCCGGCGCGGCCAAGGGGAAGATTCTGCTCTTCAACCACAAATTCGACAAGGAACTGGCCGCCCAGGGAAGGGGATTCGAGGCCTATGTTGGAAGCGTTGTTTATCGCGGAGCGGGTCCCATTGCCGGAGCCGGGGCTGGCGCCATCGCTGTGCTGGTGCGTTCTGTTGGCGGCGCGGACTACCGCCTTCCGCACACCGGGCTGACCGAGTACGCCGACGGCGTCCCCAAGATTCCCGCCGCCGCTGTCACCGCCGAGGACGCCGACCTGCTCAAGGACCTCGCCGGCCAGGGACCGGTCCAGCTGCACCTGACCCTGACGCCGCAGACCCCTCCCGACGCCGACAGCTACAACGTCATCGCCGACTGGAAGGGAACCGAGCACCCGGAGCAGGTGGTCATCGTCTCCGGGCATTTGGATTCCTGGGACCTGGGGACAGGAGCGATTGACGATGGCGCCGGCGTGGTGGTCTCCATGCAGGCCATTCACCTCTTGCACGACCTGGGCATTCATCCCCGCCGCACCGTCCGCTTCATCGCCTGGATGAGCGAGGAAGAAGGCTCCGCGGGCGCGGCGCAGTACGTGGCCGACCACGCGATCGATTTTGCCAACCACATTGGCGCCGTTGAGACCGACGGGGGCGCGGACCACCCCACAGGCATCTTCTACGCCGGCAAACCGGCGCTGGGCGCGTGGCTCCAGCCCGTCTCCCAGGTCCTCGGCGACATCGGCGCGGAGACCCTCGTCAGCGCTCCTGAAGTCGGCGCGGACATTGGAGGGCTCACCGAGAAAGGCGTGCCCAGCTTTGCCCCGGTGCAGGACAGCCGCTTCTACTTCAACTACCACCACACCGCCGCCGACACCTTCGACAAAGTCGACCCGCACCACCTGAACGAGAACGCCGCCGTCGTAACCGTCCTGGCCTACGCCCTGGCCGACTCCGCCGACCCCGCGCCGCGATAAGGCAGGGAGCGGGGAGAAGGGAACAGGGATCAGGGATTTGCAGGCCGTGGTGAAAGTCTGGTTTTGAAAGGGCACGACTTCAGTCGTGCCGCACCAGGCCGAAAAAGGGCCCGGGCTTTAGCCCCTGAGGGAATGCCTGGCATGGATATAGGACTTAATCAGAGGTCCCTTAGGGATCACGGGTCAGGGAATAGGCCGTTCGCGCTCGCCTTGGCGCGAGGGCTAAGAGCCGCAGGGCGGCTCGGGACACCCCAAAACCTCCTGGCCCGCAAGCGCCGTCTGCCCCAACGCAGGAGCCTCGCGCGGTTCTCAATGGCAAAAGATCGAACAGAGCTGACTCCGCTCTCGTGTGATTCCTGACACCAGCGACCCGAGGCATCAAGCGTAAACTGGTTGCCGAATCGCGGAGCCATCTCCGATGTCCCTCCTCAGTCTTGGGTCGCGCGGTACGTTGTGCCACGAGGCGAAAAATGGCAAGGTTTTTGGTTTCCGCTCTACTCCTTCTTCTTTCAGCTATTCCAGCGTTCGGCAAACCACACAGCGACGTCTATCCCATCCCCTGCGACGGCCTCTGGAAGGCTGTCGGCGACACCCTCGGCAATGCCGGGAACTACAGCGTCCTGGTTGCGGACGATGCGGAGATGAAGGCTTCCTTTGTCGCCGTTGGGGCGCAACGGCAGCGCGTCAACTCCGTCGCCTTGAATCCCAAGGACAACGGGTGTGAACTGCAAGGTCAGTTCCCCGACAGCGGGTACATGGCGGACGAAGAGGGCGCTTTCAAGAAGCGCCTGGGCCATTCGCTCGCCAAGCTGCAAGCGGCGAAGCCAGTCGCCCCACCCCAGATCCGCCCCTGACCTGCCGGTGCGAAACCACGACCCTAAAACTGCCGCGCCAGCGGCGGCTGCCGCACAGCAAGTGGCCGTGCGTTGAATTACACTCCCTGGGCGCACCATGATCTTGAGACGCGCGAACGGATGAAGGCCCAATCGGGCCTTCTGCTCCCTAATCCCTGATCCCTGCTCCCTGATCCCTGTTCCCTGATCCCTGTTCCCTGCTTTTCTCACGCCTCATGCGCCGTCGGCACATGCGGCTGCGGCGCCAGTTCGGTCAGTGCGATTCCGGCCAGGATGAGCAGCGCGCCCGATGCTGGCCGCAGGCCGAGCCGCTCGCCCATCACGGCGAACGACGTGATCCAGGCAAACACAGGCTCCAGCGTCAGCAACAGCGCCGTATGCGTGGGCGGCAACACCGACTGCGCCCAGCTCTGGATGGAGAAGGCGGCAGCCGTGGCCAGGACGGCTGCAATGGCGAGAGCGATTGCGAGGCGCGAAGTCCAGGCGATATGCGGATGCTCGATGAAGGGCAGGCTGAGCGCCATGAAGACCGCGCAGAAGCCCACCTGCAACAGCGCCAGCGGCCGGAAGCCGATGCGCGGCGAGATGTGGCTGAGGGCGATGCAGTGGAAGGCAAATCCGATCGCGCAGCCCAGCGTGAGCAGATCGCCGGTGTTGATGGAAGAGAGATCGGGCAGGAGGCCGGCAGCGAAGCGCAGGGCGGAAGCCGGTCCGTGTGCGCCGGCGGCCGCTGGCGCGGTGAGCAGGATGATTCCCGCAAAGGCCAGCGCCGCGCCGGCGAAAGCATTCCAGCGGGGTCGCCGGGCGCCGGGCACATGCAGGCCGGGGATGGAGGAGAACAGCGGGACGAGAACCACCACCAGGCCCGTGATGAACGCCGACTTCGACGGCGTTGTGCGCGCCAGGCCGGTGGTCTGGAACTGGTAGCCGACGGCTAGGCAGAGGCCGACCAGGGCGCCCGAGGCAATCTGCCAACCGCGGATGGCTTTCCACGATCGATGATAGGCCGCTGAAAGAATCGCGAAGGCCAGCGTCATGCGCACCAGGTTGAACGCGCCGGGGGTCGCGTCGGCCAGCGCGCCCTTGATCAGCACGAAGGTCGATCCCCACACGGCGACCACAAACAGCATTAACAGGTAAGCGCGCAGCTTCATCTGCATGGATTATTGCAGTTGCGTCCCGTTGAGCAATTCAGGTTCGAAAGCAGCGAGCACCACTGCGCCCAGCCCTACTCCGCGTTGGCGTTGCTGGGAAACGACTCGTGTCCGCCCACCCAGGTCTCCTCGACTTGGGTCTGGAGAATCGCGCGGGCGCCGACCTTGTAGAGGTCGCGGTCGACGAGGATGAAGTCGGCCTCGTAGCCGGGCTCGAGCTTGCCTTTGCGCTTCTCGGCAAACTCCGCATAGGCCGAGCCCTGTGTGTAGGCATAGAGCGCCTGGCCGCGGGTGAGTGTGTTCTGGGGGAAGTAGGTCTTGGTTCCCGCTTCGTTCATGCGCGTCACGGCGGCATAGAGGCCGCGGAAGGGCGTGATGGGCTCGACCGGGTAGTCGGTGCCGAAGGCCAGCGGAACGCCGGCGTCGAGGAAGGCCTTCCAGGCATAAGAGTAAGCCGCGCGCTCGTGCCCGAGGCGGTCTTCGGCCCAGTTCATATCGGTAAGCAGGTGATTGGGTTGCATCGAGGCGATGACGCCCAGTTGCTCGAAGCGCGGAATGTCGGCAGGATCGACGACCTGGGCGTGCTCGATGCGGTTGCGAGGCGAAGGGCATGTCGCTTTCTCGTCCATGGGTTTCGGGGGGACGCCATAGGGGCGGCATATGTTTGGCAAGTGCCCCGCTTCCGCCTGCTCAAGCGCATTGAGCGCCATCGATACAGCCCTGTCGCCAATGGCGTGGAAGCCGAGCTGAAAGCCTGCACCCGACCGCTCGAAGGCCATCTTGTTCAGCTGCGCCTGGGTGTACTGGGGCAGGCCGGTATTTTTCGGATCGTCGGCAAACGGCGCTTTCATCGCCGCCGTTCGCGATCCCAGCGATCCATCCATAAAGCCCTTCAACATTCCCGTGTGCAGCAGCGGGTCGTTGAGGTCGTGGTGGGCGCGCATGCGCTCGAGTTCGGGGAGGGGATCTTTGAAGGGCAGCCACTCGCTGATGCGCAGGCCGAGCTTGCCCTGCTTTTCCAGTTCCTCGAAGACCAGGAAATCCTGCCAGTCGCTGAAGTCCTGCACGCTGGTCACCCCATGCGAGAGTGCGTCGGCGATGGCCAGCAGGTCGCCGCGTAGCCGCTCCTCGTGGCTGGGCGGGGGAATGACCTTGTAGACCAGGCTCTGCGCCGACTCGCGCAGGATTCCGGTGGGTTCGCCGTTGGCGTCGAGGTCGATGGCTCCGCCCTGCGGCGGAACGGTTTTGCCGGTGACGCCGGCCGCCTTCAGCGCGGCGCTATTGGCGATGGAGATATGGCCGTCGATGCGGTCGAGAAACGTGGGGTGGCCGCCTGTGACCTGGTCCAGGTCCTGGCGGGTGGGGAGAGTCTTGCTGGCCCAGAGCGTATGGTCCCAGTTGCCGCCCGTGAGCCAGTGGCTGGCGGGCTTATCTTTGGCAAAGGCTCCTATCTTGGTCAGCATTTCCGCCAGCGATTGAACCCCGGTCAGGTCCACGTTGAGCTTGGTCTGGCCGGCCCCGCCCAGGTGGGTGTGAGCGTCGTTCAGGCCTGGAAAGACGTAGGTGCTGGTGTTGGCGGAGTTCAGGTCGCGCAGGCGGGTGTTGGGGCCGGCCAGCCGGGTGATCTCCTCGGTTGTGCCCACGGCCAGCACCTTGCCGCCGCCGATGGCCATGGCCTGGACGGTCTCGGGCTTGGCTTCCGCCAATCCGATGCCGGTGTAGATGGCGCCGTTGAAGAAGATGACCTCGGGGACCGCGTCGGCCTTGGGCGGCGCCGGCTTCACGCGCTGAGCGGGCGTATGTTTCTGCGGGGCGCTTTGAGCAGCGCAAAGCGGGTTGAGCGGCGTGGCGGCAAGGGCGGCGGCGAGCAAGGCGATCGATACGCGCATGGGCCGCAGTTTAGCAGAGAGGCGCTACTGCCAGGCAGCCCATTCGGTCATGGCCAGGGTCAGCAGCAGCACGCGCTTCAGGCCGGTTTCGCGATCCTTGGCGGAGTACCACTCGGAGCGGGTGTGCGCTCCGCCGCCCTCGCCTCCGGCGCCCATCGATACGGAGGGGACTCCCAGCGCGAGGGGAACATTGGCGTCGGTTGAGCCGAGGCGGTGATCGGTGCGCAGGCCCAGATGGCGATCGACGGCGCGCAAGGTTTCCAGCAGCGGGGAATCGGAAGGCAATTGGGCCGCGGGACGGTCGCCGATGGTCGAAATATCGAAGGCGAGTGATCCATTTACGGTCGCCGGGCCGGTTTTGGCGGAGAGGTTGGCGCGGGTCACCGCGTCTTCCACCGCCCGAAAGAGGGCCACTTCCAGGCGCGTGAGCTGCTCGCTGCTGGTGGAGCGGCAATCGATGGAAGCCTGGGCGCTCTCGGGGATCGAGTTGACGCTGGTGCCGCCCTGGATGGTGCCGAGATTGAGAGTGCTGCGGGGGTCGTCGGTGAGGGGAGTTTGCGCCACCACGGCCAGCGCCGAGGCCAGGGCGGCGATGGGGTTGGGCGTGCCCGCGTCGGTAAAGCTGTGGCCGCCGGGGCCGGTGATGACCACCTGGTAGCGCTTGCTGCCCAGGGCCTGGGTGACGGCTGTGTCGGAGCCGGCGCCGTCCAGGACGATGTGCGCCCCGATGCGGCCGGCCAGCGCGCTCTGTTCATAGAGATGGCGCACCCCGCGCAGGTCGCCCTCGCCCTCTTCGCCCACGTTGCCGAGAAACAACAGCGCCGCCGGCAGCTCGACGTGAGCATGGACCAGCGCGTGGGCCACAGCCAACAGCCCGGCGACTCCGGCGCCATTGTCGCAGGCTCCGGGCGCTTCCAGGCGGTCTCCTTTGAGGACCGGGTTAAGCGCGGTGCCCACGGGAAAGACGGTGTCGAGGTGCGCGGAGAGGACAACGATGGGACCAGTGCTCTCCGGCGAGAGGTTGGCGGCGGGCAGAAAGCCCAGGACGTTGCCGATCTGGTCGGTGTGGACCTGGGCGAGGCCGGCTTCGCCGAAGCGCTCGGCCATCCAGGCGGCCCGCGCCTCTTCGCCGAAAGGCGGCCCCGGGATCGCAACCAGCGCCGATTGCCAGTCCATGATGCGTTTGGGATTGCCGTGCAGCCAGGCGAAGGCGGCATGGACCGGCCGTTGGCCGGCAAGGGCCGTCACGCGGGAAAACGCCGAGCTGCGGGGAAAGATTGGCATGGCGATGGGTTCAGGGTAACAGGGACGGTTTGCGAGAGGGCGAAGAGCAAATCTTGAAGAGCGAGAGTCACGCGGCATCAACCGCCGCTGAGCCGCCGCAACAGGAGCGGTTGCAAATTCCGGCGGCCATCGGCGATGAGATGGATCAGCACCTCGTCGCGGCTGACTTCGTAGATCACGCGATAAGGCTTGAAGAGAACCTGTCGAAACTCCCCCTCCATGTTCTGGGGAAGTTCCGGCGGGCGCGCGCCTCGATGAGGCATGGCCGCGATGCTCTCAGCCGTTTCGCTCAGCCGGTCCAAAACAGAGTCGGCGCTTTCCAGCGAGTCATTTTCCGCGATCCAGTCATGAATCTCCACCAGATCCCTCCAGGCAGCGCTGGTGATTCGCAGAGAGTAAGTCATCGGACGATAGGATCCTCACGGGTTTCCAGCTTCAGGCTGAATTCGTCTCCTTCCGGCCCATTCTTGGCCGATTGGCGGCCGCGAATTTTGCCGATGACCTCGGAGAGCGGATAGCTCTGGCCCGCCTCTACCTGCTTTTTGCCGATGGCCAGGATTTGCAGCAACGCCATGGTTTCCTGAGACTTCTCGTAGGAGCGGACATCCACCAGCACCGCACGCGCCTCGCCGTTCTGGGTGATGATGATCGGCTGGCGGTCCTCGGTGATCTGGTCGAGAAGTTCGGCGGCGTGGGCCTTGACATAGCTGATGGGCTTGATCTGGGTGGAATAGCGCATGAAGACCTCCAGCGGTTCTTGAATAGCCTGAATATACATCTTTTTAAGAACCAAATAAAGTCCTTATTCGGTCCTTGGAGCGAATTCCAGCTCGTCGTATTCGACCGAATGCAGAAAAAGCCCTTGCGCCGGAGCGGTGGGTCCGGCGACGGAGCGGGCGCGGGCGGCGAGGATTTGCGGGATCTCTTCGATGGTGCGGTAGCCGCGGCCCACATCCAGCATCGTTCCCACCAGGTTGCGCACCATGTGGTGGAGAAAGCCGTTGCCGCGGACTCGGTAGATGAGCAGCGTGCCGTGCTCGGTCTGGCGCTCCTGCCAGCCAGAGGAGAAGATGGTGCGGATTGCGCCCTGTTTGCCTGCGGGCGGCTCTGGCGTCGGCGCTCTGGGCGCTTCTGTGCCTGGGTCGAGTTCCTCGTCCGGGGGAAGGCTGCGGGTGGCCAGGTCGGGATCGGTGGCGGCAAAGCTGAGGAAATCGTGCTCGCCTTCGAAAAGCCGGGCGGACCTTTGCAGCAGGTCCACGTCCATGGGCCAGCCGCAGGCGTGGACGTAGCGGGCCAGGAAGGGCGGGCAGACGGCCTGGCGGAAGACGCGGTACTCATAGGTTTTGGCGCGAGCCGAGTGCCGCGCATGAAAGGTACTTCGTACCGTTCTCGACTCGATCACCCGTATCGCTTCAGGCAGGGTCCGGTTGAGGGCGCGCTGCAGGTTCTCCGCGGGGATGTTGGCCTGGAGTTCGAAGCTGGCCACTTGGCCCAGGGCATGGACGCCGGCGTCGGTGCGGCCGGAACCCTGCGGCAGCGGCGCTTCTCCGGTGACCCGGCCGAGGGCGGCCTGCAGCTCGCCCTGGATGGTGCGCTCGCCGGGCTGGATCTGCCAGCCGCTGAAGTCGGAGCCGTCGTAAGCCACGGTCAGCCTCCAATTCTGGTTCCGAGTGTGCAGGCGGGGGGCGGGTTGGGCGCTGTCGGTCACGGGCTTCCAGTTCAAATATCAGAGTACTCGAAAGCGTCTAAGAACCTGTATAAAGACTCGGTCATGTGGTGGATTGATCTGCTTTGAAAGGGCGCGGCTTTAGCCGCGCCGCTCGATGGCAGATTGAGTTTTGGGCTTTAGCCCCCGAGGGAGTGTATTTTCAATCCTTTGCATTCCCTCGGCGGCTAAAGCCGCGTCCCATTTTCCGTTTCCTCGGCACGGCGAAAGCCGTGCCCTTTCAAAATTGCGAGTTTTTATACAGGTTCTAGGAAGGAGGGAAGCCGAACGGGGGTGGGATATACTCAGCTTTCTGCATCCCTTGGCGGCGCGGCCGCGCCAAGGATGGGCAGAACCTCAGAAATCCGCGGAATCCTGCGCGAAAAACGGATTGGCTGGAACGAAGCAGAGGCGGCGCGCGTAGTTACGGTGAGACCGCAGACCGGGTTCGGGGCGAAAAGCGTCCCGTGCAACGACAAAAATGCGTCCGGAGAGGCCCTCCGAACGTCTGGAAGAATGGCAACCCACATGCCTCGGCAATTCACGGAGAGGGATAATGCATTTGTACGGTAAACGTGTGTTTGAGGATGTTGAGAAGAACGCCCGGAAAGACCGTGGGCAGGCAGGCAACCGGCTGCGCGCAATTGCGGCAGTGGTGCTGACACTGGCAATGGGAGTGCCCCCCGGATATGGCCAGCAGGCCGTGCAGGGGGCGGGAGCCAAGACCCCGGAAAAGGAAGCGTCAGAATTACCGGGCGCTCCGGCGCCGGCGCTGACCCAGCCGCTGGACCTGCGCACCTCGGCGCGCGATTATTCCCGGCCTGCGGCGCGGCTGACCGGTAACCCCATCAACATCTTCAAGCCGACATCGATTCCCAAGGCCAGCTTTGCCAACTCGGTGCGCCTGGCCGATCTGGTCAAGGACGGCAAAATTTACCTGAGCCTGTCGGACGCCCTGGCGCTGGCGCTGGAGAACAACTACGACATCGCCATTGCGCGCTACGACCTGGACATTGCCGACACGGACATTCTGCGCTCGCGCACTGGAGCGGGCCTGCTGGGCGCCCCGGCCGGGCTGGTTACCAATACGCTGGGCGGGTCGGCCTCGACGCTGACAGCCGGCGGCGGTCCTGGCGGCACGACAGTCGGTTCAGGCGGCGCGGGTTCCGGCACGGCCGGACTGTCGCTGACTACCGCGGGCGCCGGGCCGCAGCCGGAGAGCCTGGAGCCTTCGGTCACCTCGACCTTGCAGTTCGATCGCCAGACCTCTCCCTCTACCAACTTCTTCACCGGTGGGCAGACCAACACCAACACCTACGACTTCGGCTACAACCAGGGATTCGTCACCGGCACGGCGTTGCAGTTCTCGTGGAACAACAGCACCGCCACGTCGACCAACCCGATTACCACCTACAGCCCGCAGTACAACGCCGGCTTCAACGCCAAGGTGACTCAGCACGTTCTGCAAGGCGCGGGCATCTGGGTGAACAAGCGCTACATGTACCAGGCGCTGAACAACCGGCGCATTACGGACTCCTCCTTCCGCCAGCAGATCATGTATACCGTCAACCAGGTTGAATCCATTTACTGGGGGCTGGTGCAGGCCTACGAAGATGTGCAGGCCAAGGAGCGGGCGCTCGACCAGAGCAGCAAGGTGTCCAGCGACAACCGCAAGCAGTTGGAGATCGGCACCATGGCCCCGCTGGACGTGCTCAACGCCGACCAGTCGGTGGCGTCGGACAAGCAGGCGCTGATCGCCTCGCAGAGCAGCTTGAACTTTCAGCAGCAGATCATCAAGCAGGCCATTGCGCGCAACCTGAACGATCCGGCGCTGGTGGCTGCGGCGGTGATTCCGACCGACAGGGTGAGCATCGAAGAGATTCCGGAAGAGAAGCAGCCGGTGGAAGAGCTGGTGCAGGAGGCCTTCCAACAGCGGCCGGAGTTGGAGCAGGCGGTCCTCACCCTGCGCAATGACGAAATCTCGTTAAAGGGCGCGCGCAACCTGCTGCTGCCCCAGGTCGATGTCTTTGCCTACCTGAACGGTTCCGGCGTGGCCGGAACGGTGAACCCGGCCATGGTCAAGGCGGGCTGCACATTCTACGGCGGCGTTTGCCCGCCCAGCATCGGCGGCTTCGGGACGGCGTTGCAGAGCGCCTTCAATAACTCCTCGCCGGACAAGGGCGTCGGATTCAACATCAACATTCCTATCGGCAACAAGCTGGCTCAGTCGGAGCAGGTGCGGTCGCTGATGGAATACCGCCAGGCGGAGCTGCGGCTCGAGCAGCTTTACACCGAAATTCGCATGCAGGTGGTCAATCAGCAGTTCGCCCTGGCCAACGACCGGGCGCAGGTGCAGGCGGCGACCGCCACGCTGGACTACAACAAGCAGAGCACGGACGCGGAAAGCAAAAAGCTGCGGTTGGGAGCCTCGACCACCGCGCTCGTTCTACAGCAGCAGCGAGCCATGGCGCTGGCGGAGAACAGCCTGATCTCGGCCGAGGCGGCCTATGCCAAGGACCGTGCGGGTTTCTACCAGATTCTGGCTTCCACCTTGCATCACTACGGCATCAACCTCAACGAGGCCGCCAGCGGAGACGTAAAGACGACGCCGCTGGTTCCGGGACTGAAGCCTGCCGAGCCGGGCAAGGAGCCGACAACAGCGCCGCCCGCATCGCGGTAAGTCCGCCCGCATCATCAAGTGGAACGTCATGGCCCGTTCAGCTTATGAGAGCTGAACGGGCCTTTTCCTTTTGCCGGGCAGGGCTTGACAGCCCCCGTAAAGGCTCGGCGTTTTGAAAGGGCGCGGCTTTAGCCGCGCCGCTGACACGGCAAAATGCATTCTTGGGCTTCAGCCCCTGAGGGAATGTATCTTCAACAGCTTGCATTCCCTCGGCGGCTAAAGCCGCTGTCCCCTTGGCCCCCTCTACGGCGCGCCTAAAGCCGCGCCCTTTCAAAGTAAATTCCTCGCCATGATTGCGGCGGGCGCTCTCACCGTTCCGCCACAAGATCGAGCAGATCGAAGAACTCCGGAAAGCTGATGGCGGCTGCCTCCGCGCCCTGGATGAGCGTGTCGCCCTGGGCGCGAAGAGCGGCGACGCTGAACGCCATGGCGATGCGGTGGTCGCTGCCCGAGTCAATCGTTGCGCCGTGCAGGGTCTGGCCGCCGGGAACGTCGATGCCGTCTTCGAACTCGGTCACTTCTGCGCCCATGGCGCGCAGGTTTTTAGCCACCAGCGCGATGCGGTCGGACTCCTTCACGCGCAGCTCTTTTGCGTCGCGGATGCGGATGCCGCCCCTGGTGTAGGGGGCGATGGCGGCCAGTACCGGCAGCTCGTCGATGAGCTGGGCGGCCAGTGCTCCGCTGATCTCGGTGGAACCCAGGCCCTCGGCCGGGGCTGTGATCTGCACCGCGCCCACCAGCTCGGCATTCTTCTCTTCCAGATGCAGCACCGAAATCCGCGCGCCCAGGGCGGTGAGCACGTCGAGCAGCGTGGCCCGCGTGGGGTTCAGTCCCAGCGAATCGAAGAGCAGCGTGGAGCCGGGGAAGAGCGCGGCGGCGCACAGAAAGAAGGCGGCCGAGGAGATGTCTCCCGGGACCTGGGCTTCGATCGAGTGGAGCGCTTGCGGGCCGGAGATCGACACCGAATCGAGGTCGCGGGTGAGCGTAGCGCCGAAGGCGCGCAGCGCCAGCTCGCTGTGGTCGCGCGTGCGCAGCGCTTCCCGCACCGTCGTGGTTCCCGCGGTTTGCAGGCCGGCTAGCAGAACGCAGGTCTTTACCTGGGCGCTGGGCACGGGAGTGGTGTAGTCGATGGCCCTGAGCGGGCCGCCCTCGATCGTCACTGGGGCGTGGCCTTCGGTGAGCGTAATTCCTGCGCCCATCTCCGCAAGAGGTTTGCGGATGCGCTCCATGGGACGGCGCGAGAGTGAGGCGTCGCCGACGAGGGTGAAGCTGCCCGCTTGCGGAGCCAGCAGGCCGGCGATCATCCGCATGGTCGAACCAGAGTTGCCGCAGTCGAGCGGGTGATCGGCGGGGGTGACGCTTCCGCCGACCCCGGTAACCTCAACCACTCCGTCGGCGATCTTGCTCACCGTTGCGCCCAGCGCGGTCATGCAGGCCAGGGTGGAAGCGCAATCGGCCCCGGTGGAGAAGTTGGTGAACCGCGAGGTCCCTTCGGCGAAGGCTCCAAGCATGCCGTAACGATGGCTGATGGACTTGTCACCGGGCAGGCGCAGGCTGCCGTACACGTTGCGGGCAGGGCGGATCACTCGTTCTTCGGTCTTCGTATGCACGCGGGGCTCCGTCTTTTTGTTGTCTTATCCAGTCTAAGCTGGCCGGGAAGGCGCGAATTCAGGACGGTCGCAGCCTGTTACTCCAGTTGTAGATCGGAAGTTCCGGAGTAAGCCGGGGGGGTTCAACCCCCTGAAAGAAAGCCAAAGAACGAGGCCTTTAGCCCTGGGTCCTTGTCACTTTTCTCACGCAGACCGCCAATACGACCGTAGTACTAGAGCCCTGCGCCTCAGGGTTCAACCTCTTCAAACACGCGCAGATTTTCGGGCCCGCGGCGGCACTCCATTCCGATCTGTCGCCCGCCAACTGGCGGTCCACTGGGAGCTGCGACCTGTATCACAGCGCCAGAATCTGGGAGCTGCTATAAACTGTGGCAGAAAACTCTCCGCCGGGGATCCGTTTAACGCACCAAGGCTGCGCTGGGGGAGTCGTTTGCGGTCAGGAGTGTCTGAGGGCCAGGAACCGGGTGAGGGAACCATCGGGAAAGCAATCAATCTAAACTGCGCGGAGTACGGCCCGCGGCGCAGGGTTCTGCGTTGCGCGTCCGGTGTTGTGCTCGTCATCGCTCTACTGGGACTGGCGGCAGGGGCACGGGCGCAAGGTAGGGAAGTGCGTGCGCCGGCGGGCGGCGGCGTGTCCCCGAGTCCACTCTTGCCCGATGCACCCCAGGCGCCGGCTGCCGGCGTGCTGCAAGCGCCGATTCAGCCTGCCACGGGCAGCATTCACGGCGTGGTGGTGGACCGTGAAGGGGCAGTGTACGAAGGGGCGCAGGTAGCGCTCAGCCTGGCGCAGGCCAGTGCGGGGAGCGGGGCCAATCCGGACACTGCCGCAGTCCAGGCGACAAGGACCGATAGCTACGGTCGATTCAGTTTTAGCGGAGTGAGTGGAGGGGCCTTCCGTCTCACGGTGGGCTCGGCCGGTTTCGCGACCCAGGTTGTAACGGGGACGCTCGAGCCGGGCGAGAGCTACGAGTGCGAGCCCATTGTTCTGGTCATGAGCGGCGCCGCAAGCGAGGTGCGCGTGGCCGCCTCGCGCGAGGAGATTGCCGTCGAGCAATTCAGGCAGGAGGAGACCCAGCATGTGCTGGGCGTGCTGCCCAACTTCTATGTGAGCTATGTTCCCAATGCTCCTCCGCTGACCGCGAAACAGAAGTTCCACCTGGCCTGGCGCTCGGCGGTGGACCCGATGAACTTTGTGGCTGTGGGTGCGATGGCGGGAATGGAGCAGGCGACGAACAGTTTCTCCGGCTATGGGCAGGGGGCACAGGGCTACGGGAAGCGCTTCGGGGCGCTGTTTGCCGACAGCGCCACCGACAACTTCATTGGCGGCGCGCTGCTTTCGTCGTGGTGGAAGCAGGACCCGCGCTATTTCTACAAGGGGACGGGGTCGGTCAAGTCGAGGGTGGCTTATGCAATTGCCAACTCAGTGATGTGCAGGGGCGACAACGGGAAGTGGCAGGTGGACTATTCGGCGATAGTGGGCGGTCTGGCGTCGGCGGGAATCTCGAACGCTTACTACCCCGAGGAGGCCCGCGAGGGAGCCGGACCGATGTTTGAAAACATGGTGGTGGGGTTCGGATCGAGTGCAATGCAGAACCTGTTCCAGGAGTTTCTGATTCGGAGGCTGACGCCGAAGGTTCCGAATTACGGGGCGGGGAAGCCCTAGGGGACTGGCGCTTCCTCGGATTGAATCAGCGCGGGATTCTTGCCTTGGATTCGACGCCGAGGCGGGGATCGCGCTTGCGGGCGAGGGCGGCAAGGTCCAGGGCGATCGATTCGAATTCCGGATTTGCTTGCGAGATGTAAAGCCACTTGCCCAGGAATTCGTGAGAGACAAGCTGAGGAAACTGCCTGAGGAGCGAGGCGTGGTGCTCGCGCGCGGTGCAGACCAGCAGCCCGTTCCAGGGTTCTGCTCCGCCGGAGACGGCGAGATAGATGCGGCTGCCGAGGTGGGCGGCGTCGAAGCTGAACAGCTTGCGCAGGAAGAACTGGGGGTCGTCTTCGAGCGGTTCGAAGACAAAGAGGAGCGGATTCTTGGGCTTGATCCTGGGCTTCATGGTCAAATCGCTGTGATTATCGCACCCGCAGCACGATGATGGTTTCGTCGTCGAAGCGGTCGTGGGCCCCCTGGAATCGGGCTACGTCGGCGAGGATGGCGTCGGCGATCTCCGCTGGGGGGTTGTCGCGGCTGGCGCAGAGCAGGTGGGAGAGCCGCTCTTCGCCGTACATCGCGCCTTGGTCGTTTTCGGCGTCGAGGATGCCGTCGGAGACAAAGACAATTGCGTCGCCGGGCTGGGCTTCGAGGCGGATTTCGTCGTAGACGACGTCGGGAAAGAGTCCCAGCGGGAAGCCTTCGGCGCGCATGGCGTTCGACTGGCCCTGGCGGCAGAAGATGGGCTGCACGGCGCCGGAGTTGGCCACGGTGAGGGTGCGGGTTTCGTCGTTCCAGAGGGCGAAGAGCAGCGTCACGTACTGCGATTCGAGCTTGCGCTCCTGCAGCGCGTCGTTGAGGTTGGCCAGCATCTTCGCCGGTTCGGGGTGATGCAATGCGGCGGAGCGCATGATGCCGCTCACCAGCGCCGCAAAGAGGGCCGCGGGTGCGGCCTTGCCGCTCACGTCGCCCAGAACGATGGCGGTGCGGCCGGCGCCGTAGTCGAGAAAGTCGTAGAGGTCCCCGCCGATGGTGCGCGCGGGCAGAAAGCGGACCGCCATTTCGGCGTTGGGCTGCTCGGGAGCCGCGGCGGGCAGCAGGCGCAGTTGCACCTCGCGGGCCATCGCGATGTCGCGCTCAAGCTGGCGCTCCTGGCGCCGGACGGCCTGGTAGAGCCGGGCGTTCTCGATGGCGATGGCCACCTGCGCGGCAAGGGTGGTGAGCATGCGCTCGTGACCTTCGTTGAAGAAGCCGGGGCGGGTATGTTCCAGGTCGAGCACGCCGATGACGCGGCCTTTATAGAACAGCGGCACCACCAGTTCGGAGCGGGTCTCGGGGTTCATGGGCAGGTAGCGCGAGTCCTTGCGCACGTCGGGCACGTTGATGGGACGCCACTCGCGCACGGCGGCGCCGACCAGCCCGCTCGAGACCGAGATGCGGCGCAGCGGGGCGTGGGCGTAGCCGAAGCGCCATGCGTAGCGCGTGATGAGCACTTCGCCCTTCTCGTCCAGCAGCATGATGGTAAACATCTGGTAGTCGATGAGGCGGCGCAGAAGCTGGCCGACGCGCTCTAGCAGTGGATCGAGATCGAGAATGGAAGTCAGCTCGACGGCGATCTCGTTGAGGACCGCGAGGACCTCGGCCTGGCGTGAGACGCGGGTGTAAAGGCGGGCGTTCTCGGTGGCCTGGGCGATGCGCGAGGCGGTCAGCGTGAGCACGTGCAGGTGCTCGGGGCGAAAGTAGTCGGCCTGCTCGCTCTCGATGTCCATGACGCCGATGAGGCGGTTCTTGGCGATCAGCGGGACGCATAGCTCCGAGCGCACGTCGGGATTCACGGCGAAGTAGATAGCGGAGGTCGAGACATCGTTGAGCAGAATGGACTGGCGGGTTAGCGCCACCTGGCCCACGACGCCGCGGCCCAGCGGCACGCGGATGCGCTCGGTCTGGGGGGTGTGGCCGATCTGGAACCGCATGCGCAGCTCGTGAGTGCGGTCGTTGAGCAGCAGAATAGCGAAGATGCGGTAGTCGATGAGGGTGCGCACCAGCTCCGCGGTGCGGTTGAGCAGGGTGTCGAGATCGAGCGTGGTGTTGAGGGCGTCGGCAAGGCGGACCAGGTAATTGAGGTCGGCCGTTTCAACCCGGGCGTTGACAGGGTCCAGATGAGCGTGTGGGTTGGCGGGATCGGCGGGGCGGTAGTCGCCTTCGAATTCAGGTTCATCCGGCGGAAGTGGGGGTTTGGAGGACATGGGGGTCGAATAGGAATGATAGCGCAGGGGTCAGGGGCCAGGCGTCAGGGAACAGGGAAAAGGGAATAGGGAAAAGGGAAAAGAGAATAGGGAATAGGGAATAGGGAGTAGGAAACAGGAGGGGCTGCTGCGGGCCGAGCGATGCGGGCTGACCCCTGACCCCTGAACCCTGCGCTACTCTGCTCCCAGTTCTCTGACGATGGCCACGGAAGCCGATGCGCCGATGCGATTTGCCCCGGCTTCGAGCAGGGCGCGGACCTCGGCGAGGGTGCGGATGCCGCCCGAGGCCTTGACGCCCGCGCGCGCGCCGGCCACGCCGCGCAGCAGGGCCACGTCGGCCACGGTTGCGCCGCCGGTTGAAAAGCCGGTCGAGGTCTTGAGGAAGTCCGCGCCTGCCTGGATAGCGATCTCGGCGGCCCGCAGCTTTTCTTCCACGGTAAGCAGGCAGGTCTCCAGGATGACCTTGAGCAGTGCGCCGTGATGATGGGCTACGCTGGCGGTAGCTTGAATGGTGTGGTGGACGGCCTGATGGTTGCCGCTCTTCAACGGGCCGATGGGGAGCACCATGTCCAGCTCGCGGACGCCCAGGCGGGTGAGGGCGGCTGCCTCCTGGCGCAGGGTGGACACCAGCGAAGCGCCCAGTGGAAAGCCGATGGTGACGCCGACCGGAATGCCGCTGCCGGAGAGCTGGTTGACGGCTGTCGCGGCCCACACGGGACTCACCATGGCGCAGGCAAAGCGGTAGCGGATGACCTGGCCGCAGTGGCTCTCCACCTGGTTGCGCGTGGTGTCGGGCTTGAGCAGGGTGTGGTCGATGACGGAGGCCAGCGACTGCCAGTTGGAGAGGGTCTGCGCAGTAAAGGCGGCTGCGTCCCAACTGCCGTTGTCGAATTCCAGGTCCGCGGCGTTGATCGGCGTGGTGGAAACCATCGGGTGTTGCTCCTTGCTGACAAAAGCCGCTCTCTACGGCCGGCTTGGGGTTGAGGGTCCGGTAGATGAGTATATTCCTCGCCGCACTCCGGGCCAAATAAATGAACGGGATTTTAACAGTTCAGGTTCCTTGGGCGGGGTGGGGAGAAGCGGCTCGCTCCGGCCTGGTACTACAGCTGTAGATCGGAAATTCCGGAGGGAGCGGGGGTCTTCAGACCCCTGACAAGCGGCCAACACAGCATGGCCTTTAGGCCCGGATCGGGGCCATTTGAGGCAAATAAAACTGCAGTACTAGGCCAGCTCGCGGACCGGTTGAGAGCGGGGACGTTGGCCGCCCTGGTCACGCCGCCGGTGAGCGTAGAATGGGGCTATCGGGCACCACCTTCGAGGCAGCAGACTCCAGTGGCTCAAGACTTCATCCAACTCTCGCCGGGCTTTCGCATACGCGCCGCCATGGGGCTGGCGATCGTTGCGGATGTCGTGCAGCTAGCCGTGATGCCCCTGTTCATCGAGGGCGCCGCATCGCCTGCCGATGACGCGCTCGACCTGGGCATAGGCGCCCTGATGGTTTACCTGCTGGGCTGGCACTGGGAGTTTCTGCCCTCGTTTCTTGGCAAGCTCGTCCCCGGTGTCGGTCTGGTTCCTCTTTGGACCCTGGCCGTGGCCAACGTCTACCGGCGATCGAAGCAGCTCGCGGTGACCGTGGAAGCGGGCCGCCAGGACTTCAGCAACCTGCATGGGCCAAAGAATCCGTAGTGTTTCCATCCGCAGCGTTCCATTCTAAAGAATCACGGTCAGCGTTACCGCTTTACTGGTGACGGTGAGGCCTTGTCCGTCGGTGATCACGGCCCTGACTTGTGTGCCGTTGCTGGCCAATGGGTTGTTCACGGTGGTGAAGATGGCCGCATCGTAGCCGCTGCCTGTGCAGAAAGGCGTCCAGTTGGCGCCGTCGAGGTATTGCCACTGGTAGATAAGGTTGGGCACGCCAACGACCGTCACGCTGAAGGTGGCGCTCCAATTCACTGGCACCGTCTGGCGGGTTGGTTGCTGCGTGATGCCGGGTGTCACAATCAGGGTCACCGGGGCGCTGGTGGCGGTGGTGCCGTTGCCGGTCACCTGCACTCGAAGCTGCAGCCCGTTCAAGGCCGCGGTGGCCGGAACGGTGGTGAGGGTGGCCGTGAAGTAGGCCTTTGCCATGGCCGGCGTGAATGTAACCCAGGCGCTTCCGTTCCAGTATTGCCAGGTGTAGCTGAGGCTTCCCAGGCCGGTGGCTGAGACGGTGAAGACTGCCGCGCTGCCGCCGGCGACCGTTTGGCTAAAGGGCGCGGCGAGGATGGCCGGAGCCACCAACAGCCTGGCTTGGCAGCTGGTCACGGTGAAGCCGTTGCCGTCGGTCGCCACCACCCTGAACTGAACCCGGTCAAAAGCTGCGGTGGTAGGGAAGGTGGTGACCGTGGCGGTGTTATAGCCGGTGCCCGCTCCGAAAGGCATCCACGTCGAGCCGTTCAGATACTGCCACTGGTAAGTTAGGTTGCCCACGCCGCCCACCGCCACGCTGAACGTGGCGCTTGCGCCAAAGGCGACAGTTTGCGATACCGGCTGGGTGAGAATCGCGGGCGTCACGGTCAGCGTGGCGGCGTTGCTGGCTGCGGAGAGGCCGTTGCCGTCGGTGACGACCACCCGAAGTTGTGCGCCGCCAAACATCGCGGTGGTGGGGAAGGTGGTCAGGGTGGCGGTGGTATAACCGGCGCCCGCGCCGAAAGGCCTCCACGTCGAGCCGTTCAGATACTGCCACTGGTAGGTAACCGGCGCCGCGCCCGATGCGCACACTTTGAAGGTGGCGCTCTGGCCAAACACCACCTTGGCATTGGCGGGTTGGGTGGAGATGCCGGGTCCGACCAGCTCTGTCACTGTGCCGGTGGCCGTGGTGTAGTCGGTGCTGTCGGCCGGGGTAAAGGCGACGGAGAGAATATGCGCTCCTGGGGCCAGCACGGTGCCGGACGCAGGGGTGTAGACGAAGGTTCCGGCCGGCGGCGAGCTGGCGTTGAGCTGGGTCGCGCTCAAGGCGGTTCCATTGGCGATGGGGGCCGGCGTCGCCCAGGTTATGGCAGGCTTGGCCGCGCTCACACTCAGTTTCACGGTGGCCGTCGCGGAGTTGTAGTCGGTGGCGTCGGTGGGTGTGAAGGTGACGGAGAGCGTTTGCCATCCGGCGGTCAGTATTGCTCCCGCGGCTGGCGAGTAGGCGAAGGTTCCGGCAATGGGAGAAGAGGCATCGAGCTGCGTCGCGCTCAAAGCGGTTCCGTAGGGAATGGCTGCCGGCTCGGACCAGCTTACGCCCGGTGTGGCAGGATTCACAGTCAGCGTGACCGTGGCCGTCGCCGCGGCGTAGACGCTGGCGTTGGTGGGGGTGAAGGTGACGGAGAGGGTCTGCGAGCCGGCGGCCAGGACCGTTCCCGCGGCTGGAGAGTATGCGAAAGTTCCAGCCGTGTTCGCGGTGGCGTTGAGCTGCACGCCGTTGAGCGCCTTGCCGTAGGGGAGGTCGGCCGGAGCGGGCCAGCTGATAACGGGCAAGGCCAGGTCGACATTCACCGCCAGAGTCTGCGCTGGCAGGGCGGCGTAGTAGCAGTCGCCACCATAGGTGACGGAGATGGAATGAGCGCCGACGGCAAGCTGGCTGATGGGGACGGTGACCGCGCCGGCGGCCAGGTTTACCTTGCGGACGGATCCCTTGTCGATGGAGTAGCTGGCCGTGCCGGTGGGCGTGGGCAGCGTGGCGGAAGGCCCGGCCAGCGCTACGCTCAGGCTCAGTGCCTGGCCCCAGGCGAGGGTGGCTGCGGGCAGCCAGGCCAGGCTCATGCTTGGCGTGGCGAGGGCGGCGGCAAGCTGCACCGGGTTCGAGGTGGAGGCGGCAAAGTTCGCATCGCCGGAGTAGGCCGCGACGACCGAGTGCGTGCCCTTGCCGGGAATGGCCGCATTGCTCAGCGTCGCGGTCTGCGTCACCTGGTTGAGCAGAATCGTGGTGGAGTTGGCGGTCTGGCTGGCGACGGCGATGTCAGCCAGGCCGTCGTGGTTCAGGTCTCCAACCGCAACGCCGTGGGGAGCCGCTCCGGTCGAATAGGAGACGGGGCCTTCAAAGGTGCCGTCGCCGTTGCCCGCCAGCACATCGACCGCATTGCCGGCCTGGTCGGAGACCACCAGGTCCTGTCTGCCGTCGCCATTCACGTCGGCCACGGCCAGGCTGGCCACGCTCTCCGAGGAGGCAGTGAAGACCGGCGTGGCCGGCTGGAACGAGCCGTCGCCGTTCGCCAGCAGCGCGCTGACTGAGCCGTTGGCGTCGAGGTTCACGATGTCGAGCCTGCCGATGCCGCGCAGGTCGGCAAGGATCACGTTGCTTGGGTTCGCGCCTGTCGCGTACGGTTGAGCCGCCTGGAAGGTCCCGTCGCCCTTGCCCGTCAGCACGCTTACAGTGGCTGCGCTCCAGCTGGATACAACCAGGTCGAGCATGCCGTCGCCGTTCAGGTCTGCCGCGGCAATCGAACTCGCTCCCGGCATGGAGATGGTGAGCGGCGTCTGGAAGCTGCCGTCGCCGTTGCCCGGCAATATGTCGACAGTTCCATTGCCGTATTTGGCTACCGCCAGGTCCAGGATTCCATCGCCGTTGAAATCGCCTGCCGCGATGGCTGCAATCGTTTCGCCCTGGTCGAAGTCGCGCTCCGGCAGGAAGGTGCCGTCGCCGTTGCCCGGTAGCACGCCCACCGCGCAGTTCGAGCCTGCGCAGGAGACGAAGGCAATGTCGATCTTGCCGTCGCCGTTGAAGTCGCCGAAGACCATGCTGGCGCCGGGTAGCAGGCCAAAGGTGGCTGCCGGAGAGACGCTCGAGGAGGAAACTTGAACCGGCGCGCGGAAGCTGCCGTCTCCGTTGCCCAGTTGCACGAAGAGCCCGGAGGCGCTGCCGGCAACCAGGTCGAGGATTCCGTCTCCGTTCACGTCGTCGAGAGCCGCGGCCTGCGGAGCGGTCACGCCTGTGGCGGCGGCAACGGTGAACGTCTGTGCCGGTGAGGAGGAGTTGAAGCTCGCCGCGCCGATCTCAAGACCGGTCGTTGAGTCGGTGAACACGACGCTTCCAGTAGGTGCGACCGGGCTGGCCCCAAGGACAGTCGCAGTCAAGGAGTAGTTTCCCGCGCTGCCCGAGGCGGTCAGCGCGGCGGCGGCTGGATAGAGGCCGGTCACTGTGACCGTGACAGGCGCGGAGGCGCTTGCTGCGCCGGCTCCCGCATACGTTGCCGTAATGCTGTTCGAGCCCAGTTGCGTCAGGAAGGTTGTGAGCGTCGCCGTGCCGGGGACGCCGCCGGCCAAGGCTGTGCTCGCCACCTGAACCGTTCCCAGCCGGACGTTGCCGTCATAGAAGGTGACGGCGCCGTTCGTGAGCGGGTTCCCGTTCTGGTCTACGACCGTGGCCGCCAGCGTGATGGGGCTTCCATACGCGGGGCTCGCCGGGGTCGCCGTCACCGCCACGCTGCTTGAGGCGCTCACCACGCCGGCGAACGATAGTGCTGGACAGAGAACGAGCAGGCCGCTGAGCAGAAACTTCCGCATGGGGCGGTTCCTCTATGGTTTTCTCGTCGCGTTCCAGGAAGAATCTGAAAAACCCTGGGTGGGCCGACCCCTATCCCATCGGCGCGGGCTCGTTCCGGCGTGACGATTCCAACCCGCGCAGGCCAGCAAAAAGTAATGGGACGATTGGCTTTAATGACGAAAGGAACGAAAGCTCCTGGGTGCGCGCCGGCCAGTCCGATGGACCCCAATCGGCAAGACTGATTCTTATGAGATCCGTCCAGCCGAACCAAACGCCGCCGCCGCCGCCAAAGTCGAAAGGCCTGACCGGCGCAAAACCGGACGGCCCTGCGTCTGGCCTCGCTGTGCTTGGACTGTACCGAATTGGGCCAGATTGAAAAGTTGGGCGCAAAGCTGGCTGCGCAAGTCTTGGACGCTGTGTTTTCAAGGCCAAAACGCATTTTCCATGAGCTAATCTCTTCTCGTCCCTCGATCTTCAGGAGGCCTCGCGCCGGAGTCTGTTGAGGCGGTGTAAAGGAAGCGCTGGATTTCGATCTCATTCGAGGATGAAGATGCACCGCAACGCATACTGGGCTTATGGTCTCCGCATTCATGCGGAACTGGATTGTCCCGAACTTCCGTCTCATTCCGAGACGGACGGGAATCCCGATGTGACCATCCGCCTGCTGCCCGAATCCGCTCAAGCGACGGAGCCTTTGCAGAACGGCTATTACGAGACCCGGCCTGGAGCCTTCCGCTTGGCGGTGGCAGGCGTGGCCCAGTACCGGGTGGAAGGCGGGCGTCAGATCGCGATTGAGCCTGTCGCCGGCGCCGCGCCGGAAAAGGTCCGTCTGTTTCTGCTGGGCTCGGCCATGGGCGCGCTGCTCTACCAGCGGGGGCTGTTTCCGCTGCATGGGAGCGCGGTGGAGACGCCCTGGGGAGCGATGGTTTTTGTGGGAGCGCAGGGCGCGGGCAAATCCACGCTGGCGGCCGAGTTTCACCGTCGCGGCTTCCGCCTGCTCTCTGACGACGTGTGCGCCGTGGAGGCGGCCGCGGACCTGTTGCGGATTCTTCCCGCGCCGGCTCAGTTCCGGTTGTGCGCGGATGCCTTTGAACAGCTAGGATCGCCGGCCGGCGGGCGCTTCGATGTGGATAAATTTGTGGTGCCGATGGGTCACGGCTATTGCCCCACCCCCGTGCCGCTCGCCGCCATTCACGTTCTCGCGGGCCACAACCAGGGAACTCCCGAGTTCCGGGTTCTGCGCGGATTTGAACGGGTCGAGCGGCTCCTCGGAAACCTGTACCGGCCCCATTTTCTCAAAGGGCAGGGCACACAGGGAGACCTGATGCGGATGGCGAGCCGGATTGCGGAGAAGTGCACCATCGCCGTCGTGACCCGGCAACGCGCCCCCGAAAGGGTGGGAACTTTGGTCGAGTTTCTTGAAGCGGCCTGGGCGCAACGCTTCGCTCGCATGAACCAAACCAGAGGAGACGAGCTCCATGCGCTTCGGTCCTGAAGACAGACTGTCCCGCGTCGAAAACCTGCTCTCCACGGAGCTGGACCAGGAGACGGTGCTGATGAGCCTGGACGCGGGAGCCTACTACGGCCTGGAGGGGCCGGCGCGGACCATCTGGGAGACTCTCGCCGCGCCCATGACCTTCTCCGCCCTTGTTGCCCGCCTGATTCGGCAGTACCAGGTCTCACCCGAGACCTGCGCGGCCGATGTGGAGAAATTTCTCCAGGCGATGCAGCGGGAAGGGTTGCTGCGTGTGGAATGAATGGAAGCGCCTTCGAGATCTTCCGCGCGCCCGCAAGGCGCTGCTCGCCGAAGCCCTGGCGGCGCTTGCCCTGGCCCGGCTGGCCATGGCCTGCCTGCCCTTCCGCCGCATTGCCGCCTGGCTGGGGACCCCTGGAGCCGAGAGCCCAGCCGAGGCATCGCCCTCGGAGACGCGCATGGGAGAAGAGATTGGCTGGGCGGTCGGGGTTCTGGGCCGCCGCGTGCCCTGGGATGGCCGCTGCCTGGCCCAGGCTTTGGCGGCCACAGCGATGCTGCGCCGCCGCGGCCTCGAGGGCACGGTGAGCTTTGGCGCGCGGCCCGGCCTGGGAACGGGTCAGGAATCGGCCTTCGACGCCCATGCCTGGCTGCGCGTGGGCTCCTCCGTGGTCACCGGCGGCGCTGGCCACCAGACCTTCCAGGTCTTTACCACCTTCGCGCGGAGACGCACGTGAGCGGAATCTACGGCATCTACAGCTATGACGGCGCGCCTCCGGACCCCGATTGGCTGGAGCGGATGCGGGCGGCGATGGCCTTCTACGGCCCCCACGGCGGACAGAGCCGGGTGGAAGGCGCCGTGGGGCTGGGCCATCTGCTGCTGGAGGTCAACCCGGAAGACGCCCAGGAGCGCCAGCCGGTCCGGGGCGAGCGCGGGCTGGTGGTGAGCGCGGCTCGGCTGGACAACCGCGCCGCTCTCCTGGAGGCCTTCCGGATCTCTGCCGCGGATGCCGCGCTCAACTCCGACGGCCATCTGGTCAGTCTGGCCTTCGACCGCTGGGGCGACGAGCTTTCAACCCATCTCCAGGGCGACTGGGCGCTGGCTGCGTGGGATGCGCGTAGACGCCGCCTTTTGCTGGCCAGGGACGCCTGCGGAAACGCCACGCTTTACTTCCTTGAGGGCAAGGGGTTCTTCGCCTTTGCCTCCAGCCTGAAGGCGCTGCTGGCGCTGCCCGGAGTGGTGCGGCAGCCGGACCGCCTGCGCCTGGCCGAGTTGCTGGTCTCCTGGCAGCACGATGCGGATCGGACCGCCTATCAGGGCCTCCGGCGGCTAGTCTGGGCGCACGCCATGACCGTCGGCCCCCAGGGGCAGACACGCACTTGGCGCCACTGGTCCGCCGAGGGCCGTGAGCCGCCGGCCTGCCGCCGCGACGAGGAGTACGAGGAGGCCTTTCGGGAGTGCTTGACGCAGGCGGTCGCCTGCTGCCTGCGCACCCGCAAGCCGGTGGCCGCAACGCTCTCGGGGGGGCGCGACTCCGGCTCCGTGGTGGCCACCGCCGCGCCGCTGCTGGCCGCCCGGGGCCGGTCTCTCCGTGCTTATACGTCGGTGCCGCTTCTGGCCGCCGACGGCGCCGGGCAGCACCGGCTGGGCGATGAATGGAGCCAGGCGCACGCCACTTCCGCGCTCGCAGGCCCCAACGTCGAGCATGTCGCCCTCGATGCCGCGGGCTTCGGCGTCATCGCCGGGATCGAGCACTTTCTCGACGTTCATGACGGACCCAGCCACGCCGCCAACAACCACTACTGGCTCCAGGCTTTGACCGAGGCCGCGTCGCGGCAGGGCGCCGCGGTGGTGCTCACCGGTCAGATGGGCAACGCCACTGTCTCCTGGGAAGGCAACGGCTCCGCGCTGCTGGCGCTCGCCCAGGGCCGCGGGCAAACGGCGCTGCGCCTGCTCTTTCATGCGGAGCCCAATCCCTGGCTGACGTTCAAGCGGCAACTGTTGAAGCCTCTGCTGGCGCCCCCGCTTCGCCTTGTCCGGCGGCTTCCCGGTATGCTGGGCTCGAGGCCGCCCTGGCAGGCCTACTCGGCGCTGAATCCCGCCGTGGCCCTGGAATTCAATCTGCATGAGCGCATGAGCGCGGCCCGCCATGACGCGACCTGCACATTCTCCCCCGGCGAAGATCGCCGCCTGCGTTTCTTTCGCGCCGTGTTTGGCATCGGCGCGGGGCTCTGGTCGGAGCTGGGGGCCGCTCATTCCGTTGCTTACCTCGATCCCACCGTCCATCTGCCGCTGGTGGAGTTTGTCCTGCGCGTTCCCGACGATCAGTTTCGCCGCCGCGGCCAGTCGAGTTGCCTGCTGCGGCGAGCCATGCGCGGCCGCCTTCCGGCGGCGGTGCTCGAAGGGCGCCTGAAGGGTTTGCAAGCCGCGGATCTGGGGCACAGGATCCTGCGCGAACTGCCCCAATTCCGCCAGGTTCTCGATTCGTTCGAAGCGCACCCTTCGATCAGGGAGTTCCTTGACATGAAGCTACTCCTGCGCTGTCTTGACGATCTGGCTGCAAAGGTCGACCCGCGGACCTCCAGCCGGGCCAGCCAGATTCTGCTCCGCGGAGTGGGCGTGGGGCTCTTTCTGCGCCGCTTGATCTAACGCCAATTCCTGAGGTTGTTCGTTTTCATGTTGCGTAGCCAGCTCAGCCAGTTCGTTCACCAGTTGCCGGCCGGCCGCCGGGCTCTGGCGCTGGTGTGGGAGGCGGCGCGCTCCTGGACCCTGGCCTGGGGCGCGCTGCTGGTGGGGCAGGGATTGATTCCAGCCGGCCAGGTGCTGCTGCTCAGGGCTCTGGTCAATCGCCTGGTGGCCCGGCCGCACTGGACTTCCATTGCCTCGCCTGCCCTGGGCATTGCCGCGCTGTGGATCGTGGCCCAACTCTTGTCCAGCGCCCTGAGCTGGGTGCGGGCGGTGCAGGCCGAACGAGTGCAGGACCAGGTCCATGGCCTGATTCACGCCCAGGCTCTGCGCCTGGACATGGCTTTTTACGACCATCCGGAATCCTACGATATGCTGCACCGGGCGCGCGTCGACGCCATTGCGCAGCCCCTGGCGCTGCTCGAAAGTCTCGGTTCCCTGGTGCAAAACGGACTGGGCTTTCTGGTGCTGGCGGGAATCCTGTGGACCTATGCCCGCTGGCTGCCGCTGCTTGTTGTCGCTGCCGGAATTCCCGGCCTGCTGCTGGTGGCCAGGCACATTCTGAACGAACACTGCTGGAATCTTGAGCACACCAGCCAGGAGCGGCGCACGCGCTACCTCGATTGGCTGATTACCGAGCGCAGCGCCGCGGCTGAGCTGCGCCTGTTTGGCCTGGGCGCCTACCATCGGAGGGCCTTCGAAGCACTCCGCGCCAGCCTCCGCGAAGGGCGGCTGAGCCTGGTCAGGGAAGGGGCGGTGACCGAACTGGGCGCAGGGGTGCTGGCCTGGGCGGGCAGTCTGGCCGGACTCGGCTGGATGCTCGGCCGCACGCTGGCTGGAAAGGCCGGCCTGGGCGACCTGCTGCTCTGCTTCCAAGCCTTCCAGCAAAGCCAGATTCTGCTGCGCGCACTTCTCGAAGGTGCTGGAAAAATCTATCGCAGCCTGCTGTTTGTCGAGAATCTGGACGAGTTTCTGGCGCTGAAGGCCGAGATCCTCTCCGGTCCGTCTGCGCAGCCCGGCCTGCCGGTGAAAGACGCGATCCGCTTCGAGGGGGTCAGCTTCACCTATCCCGGAGGATTCCACCGCGCCCTGGACGGCTTTGACCTGGAGATTCCCCGCGGCAAGGTGGTTGCCCTGGTGGGCCACAATGGCGCGGGTAAAAGCACGCTGATCAAGCTGCTTTGCCGCTTCTACGATCCCGATGCGGGGCGGATTCTCTTCGATGGCGTGGACTTGCGGGCCCTGGACCGGGACGCCGTGCAGCGGCAGATTGCCGTCCTCTTCCAGGATCCGGTGCACTACCACGCAACCGTCCGGGAGAACATTGCGTTCGGGGACCTGGAGGCAGCATCCGACCAGGCGCGGCTGCTTGAGGCCGCCGCCGATGCCGGGGCGATGGAGCCCATCGGGCGCCTGCCCGGAGGCTTGGAAGCGCAGTTGGGCAAGTGGTTCGGGGGCGCGGAGCTGAGCGGCGGCGAGTGGCAGCGCATTGCCCTCGCCCGAGCCTTCTTCCGGCGCGCTTCGCTGGTGATCCTGGACGAGCCGACCAGCTCCATGGATTCCTGGGCAGAGCGGGACTGGCTGGCGCGGTTTCGCGCCCTCACCGCGGGCCGGACGGCGCTCATGATCACCCACCGCTTCACCACCGCCATGCATGCCGACCGGATTCATGTACTTGACAAGGGGCGGGTAGTGGAATCGGGAACGCATGCGGAGCTGGTGGCGCTGGGCGGATCCTACGCCGGCTCCTGGGCCGCCCAGATGGAGGAGATTGGCCATGGCCGAGTCGGTGTGGCTTAGCAGCGCCAGTCCCGCGTTCCGCCTGATGCTGGCCACCTCCTGGCTGGCCCCGGACCTCTGGCGGGAGCCTCAGCGGTCGGCCATCCGCGCGGCCGGGTTCGCGGGCGTGGACTGGGAGGAATATCTGCGCCTGGTCGACCGTCACCGCACGCCGGCCATCAGCTGGGCGGCGCTCAAGCTGGCGCCGGAATTGGAGATTCCTCAGCCCGCCCGGCAGGGGCTCAAAAAGCGCAGCGATGCCTGCCGCATGTGGGCCGTGCGCCATTCCCTGTTGCTGGCCGCGGTGCTGAAGTGCTTGAGCGCTGCTCAAATTCCGGCCATGCCGTTCAAGGGGCCGGCGCTTTCTTCCGAGCTCTACGGAGACCTCGGTCTGCGCCACGCGCGCGACCTCGATGTGGCCGTCGCCGCCGAAGATCTGCGCCGGGCGCGGGCCTGCCTGGAAGAGCTCGGCTGGCGCCTGACCTCCCGCTGGTTTCCCTTGACTCCGCGTCAGGGTCAGAGCTTTCTTCGTGAGGAGCATTGTCTGGACTTCGCTCATCCCCA
>JARLGE010000224.1 GCA_031296215.1 Occallatibacter sp. | reverse complement strand
CGCTGCCATGCCGGAGAGGCCGGGCCGAACCAGAACCTTTCACGAGGCCGTGGAGGAAGACTTCACCTTATTTCGCAAGGAACAATACCCCGGCCTAAACTTGGCCCTGGTCCAGCAGGCGGAGGACAAACTCGACGGCGCTTGGTAACCAATAGTGACAACCTCGCTTCGGCTAAAAGCGTCGTAGTCGGCTGCCATTACCGATCACCAGACTTCATAACAGGGTAACGTTGAGGGAGTCTGCCGCGGCCCCGCCGAGAACCTGGCCAGGACTCACGTAATTCAAAGACTCTCCGTTCTTGCAAACACCCAACTCGATCGTTGACCAAGGTCTAGCGAGGCAGATTTGGCTTCCGGCCGGATTCCGGCGGGAAACGCCTTAGCGACCTCCCATTCCGCCGAGGCGAGCGCATGTGATAGATCCCATGACACTTGCCGACTTGCAACGGCCGGTCCCGCGCGACTTCAAAAAACCACGGCATGGCCATCTCCTGGACCGGTTCAATACTCGTTCTTGCTCCGCCGAATACCAGGCTTCGGCACGCGTCTGCTTCCATGGGCAGAGCTGAAGGAGAATTGCTTTGGCTAATCGGCGCTGTCGGCGGTTCCGGCCGCTCTACGAATAGTTGCGCCCGAAGTCCCATGCAACACCCGGTGTTAGAATGATCCGCCGAAAGGTTCGAAAGGATGGCAGGCTTCTGCTTTCAATATGACAATCTCTATGCGCATCGCCCGACTCTTCGCGCTTCCCGGTCTTCTCACCGGGTTTCTGCTCGTCACCCTTGCGGCTGCTGGTCAGCAGAAGCCCGCCACGCAGGCCGCCGCCCCCAGGTATAAGGATGCCAGCCTGCCCATCGAAGACCGCGTTGCCGATCTTCTGCCGCGTATGACGCTGGAAGAGAAGGTGGATCTGATTGCCACCGGGTGGGAGAACCATATCCAGATCGTCGACCCCACCGCAACCTACACCAACGAACAGGCGCGGAAGATCATCCTCAATGAGTGGGGCCCCGAGGTGAAGGTCTCTCCGCGCCAGATGGCGATTCTTCGCAACGGCGTGCAGCGCTATCAGCGTGAGAAGTCCAGACTGGGAATTCCCGCGCTGTTCTCGAGCGAAGCTCTGCACGGTTTGATGGAGTTTGGCAGCACCAGTTTCCCCCAGGCGCTCGGGCTGGCCAGCACCTGGGACCCGCCGCTGGTGAAGCGTGTGTTTTCCGCCGCCGGAGACGAGGCCGGCTCGCGCGGCGTCGGTCAGGTCTTTACGCCGGTTCTTGACATCGCGCGCGATCCGCGCTGGGGCCGCACGGAAGAAACCTATGGCGAGGATCCTTACTTGGTCTCGCGCCTGGGCGTTGCGGCCATTGAGGGCCTTCAGGGCGATTCCTTCCTCATCGATCGCCACCACGTCATGGCAACTGCCAAGCACTTTGCCGCGCATGGGCAGCCGGAGGGCGGCACCAACACGGCTCCGGGCAACTTTTCCGAACGGGTGCTCCGCGAAAGTTTTCTCCTTCCCTTCCAGGCCGCGGTCCAGGAGGCCCATGCCGGCAGCGTCATGGCCTCCTACAACGAAATCGATGGCGTGCCCTCGCACATGAATCGCTGGCTCCTCGATAAAGTTCTGCGCCAGGAGTGGGGCTTCGGCGGCTACATCGTCTCCGACGATTTCGGCATCCAAATGCTGGCGCTGACCCACCATGTGGCCTATAACGCCTCCAGCGCCGGACGCATGGCGCTCGCCGCCGGCGTGGACTACGACCTCTCGGATGGCTCCGCCTATCGCGCGCTCGTCGACGAGGTAAACCAGGGCATCGTGCCGGTCGCCGCGCTGGACAAGGCAGTTGCGCGGGTGCTGGCAGCCAGGTTCCGTCTCGGACTCTTCGAGAACCCCTACGTCGACCCGGATTACGTCGAGCGTACTACCAATGGCGAGGAACACCGCAAAATCGCGCTGGAGGCCGCGCGCAAGGTGTTGGTGCTGCTTAAGAACGACAAGCATCTGCTGCCTCTGGATTTGTCGAAGCTGAAGACCATCGCGGTGATCGGACCCAATGCCGCCGACGTGCACCTGGGCGGCTACAGCCGGGACCCCGGCCGGGGAGTCAGCGTTCTCGACGGCATTCGCGCCCGCGTCGGCAACCAGGCAAACGTGCTCTACTCCGAGGGCTGCCGCATCACCGATGCGCCCCAGGGTTATCTGGGCTGGATGGCGGATAATGTGAAACTCATCGATCCCAAAACACAAACGGATTCGATTCAGGCAGCCGTCGCGACGGCGCGCAAGGCCGATGTCGCAATCCTCGTGGTCGGAGAGAACGAGAGCACCAACCGCGAGGCGTGGGCGGAAGAACACCGCGGAGACCGCGATTCGCTCGACCTGCTGGGCGCGCAGAACGACCTCGTCAAAGCGGTGGTCGAAACCGGAACGCCCACCGTCGTCCTGCTGCTCAATGGGCGGCCTCTGTCGATCAATTACATCGCCGAGAAGGTGCCGGCCGTCCTTGAGGGATGGTATCTGGGCCAGGAAGGCGGAACCGCCGCCGCCGAGGTGATCTTTGGGGACGTAAACCCAGGCGGCAAGCTACCCATCACCTTTCCCCACACCGTGGGCGCGCTGCCTGACTACTACAATCACAAGCCCTCCGCCAATCGCAGTTATGAGTTCAGCACCCGCCAGCCCTTGTACGCCTTCGGCTACGGACTCAGCTACACCACCTTCCGCTTCGAGAATCTCCGCGTCGAGCCCCAGCGGATCTTCAACGGCGGCACGGCCAGGGTCAGCGTGGACATCGTCAACGCCGGTAAACGCGAGGGGGACGAGGTTCCGCAGCTTTATGTGCACCCCAAGGTCGCTTCCGTAACCCAGCCGGTGATGCAGTTGAAGGGCTTTGAGCGCATCACCCTCAAGCCCGGCGAGAAAAAGACGGTCGAGTTCACCCTCACGCCGGACATGCTCTCGATTGTCGATGTCGATATGCACCGCGTCGTCGAGCCGGGCGTCTTTGAATTGATGGTCGGCCCCGCTTCCGATAAGACAAGCAAGGTGCTGCTCACGGTTACGGGCCCCAATGGCGAAACCGGCAGGCCTCCGCTGCCTCCTCCGCCGGCTGGCTCCGAATCGGGCATGGTCAGCAACTTCGACGACCTGAAGGTCTCCGCGAACTTCGGCTCATGGGTAAGCACAAGCGACTCCGAGGGCGGCGGCAAATCCACCGCCGCCATACAGGTTGTGCAGCCTGGCGCCGGGAACACCAAAGGAGCGCTG
>JARLGE010000223.1 GCA_031296215.1 Occallatibacter sp. | reverse complement strand
TCAGTGGAACAGCCTCCGATGAGCGCTGTCGTTGGGGCGGCCCCCCCTTGTCAATTTTTGTTAAACCCAGCCGGTGTCCACACCCGATCAGGGAGAAACGGGTGGCCGCGGCGGCCCGGGGCCCCGCGGCCCCCCGGCCCGGTGGCGCTGCAAATTCGTTGACACGCCTTGTGAGAAATGCGGGTTATCCCTCAGCCCGACTGCTCGCCTCACCCTTGCGTCGAGCCCTCATCGACGGCCGTCTCCGCGCTCTCGGCCATTCGCACCGACGCCATGGCCAGCAGATACCAGGCCAGCCACATCGGCGCGGTCCATAGATAAAGCGGCGAGGGCAGCTTGACTCCGCTCACCAGCCCGGCCTCGATGGCGACACTGGCCAGCGCAAGAATCACGAGCAGGCCCCGCATCCGGCAGCGATAGGCCCCGGCAAGCAGCGCCGGAATCGCAACCGCCTGGTCGAAGACCCAGCAGTAGGGCGCGCAGAGAATCGAAACCAGCACCAGCAGGCCGCCGTCCCGCACCCAGTCCCACCCGTGCCTGCGCTTCCAGAAGTAGACCAGCGCCCAGCCGCAACCCAGCGCCGGCAGCAGGCTCTGCAGAACCATCGTCTGCGGGCTCACCCACAGGCGCAGAACCACGCTCCAGCAGGGGATGAACTCCTTCTCGATGCCATACGTGCGCATCATGTGCGCGTAGTCGGCCCACGCCGCGGGGTCAATCCACCAGGCAGCCGCGCTGCTGGCCAGGAGCGCCGCGGCTGCGCCCAGAAGAACCCGGTAGCTGCGGCTGACCACGACCCAGGCCACCAGCGCCACCCCGAAGCACAGAAACAGATGCGGCTTCAGCGCGCACAGCCAAAGCGCCATCCCCGCCACAAACGGACGCCGGCCGTTGAGGCGCAGAAACAAGACCAGGCCCAGCAGCGCGAAAAGCGACGTCTGCCCCACGATCAGGCACACCAGCGCCGGAGCGAACGAAAGCCCGAGAAAGTTCAGCAGCCTGCTGGGACGCCCATGCATCTGCCACACCATGTGTACCGAGCCCCACAAACATCCCAGCAAAACCAGCGACCACGCCAGTGCGCCGGCCCGCACGCCCATCCACCCCAGCGGCAGCGCCAGGGGAAGCGCCCACGGTGGGTTGCGCATGAACAGAACTCCGTACCCGGCGGGAAGCCCCGCGCCCCGCTCAATCCGCATCATGGCGTCCGCATCGTAGGGATTGGCATGGTTCGCAAGCTGCTGCCCGGTGGCCCAGTAAACAACAAAGTCGCGCGCCCCCGCAATCTGCCCCGTCAACGGCGCAACGCACAGAAAGAGAGCCGTAATCGCCAGCGTCAGCCCGCTCACCAGCACAATGGACAAATCCGCGGCGTCGTGCCGTGCCTTGCCTGCGGGAAGATCCGCCTTGCTTGCCATGCACGCTATTCTACTGTCTGCCGATTGGCGAACATGCGATGGCGGCGGCGGAAGCGCAGCCGCTCTGCCGATCGTGAGCCCGCCGGAACCCAGGCAACAACCTCCCGGGATTGCCTGCCTCGGCAACATCCACCTATGGGTCACGACCGTATCCCACTTCCCTGTACGTTACCTTCCGGTCATGTATACGAGGCCTCTCTTCGCCTCCAGATGTGTATACAGTCGTTTACACCGCTTTCTTTGCGGGCCCCGCATGGCTGTGCTGCAAGTTACTGATTTATCTAGAAATATTCCCGCCCCGCAATTGGCACGCCAGGTGCACTAGGAAGGGTGCCCCGGCTGAGGCTGGGAAATACTACCCACGGAGAGAAGACAAAATGAATACCATGATTCTCAAGATGTATGTGAAGTTTCAGGACCTGGCCAGCCGCGAAGAAGGTCAGGATCTGGTTGAATACGCCTTGGTCGTTGCTCTGATCGCCTTCGGCGCCACCGCCGGCATGAAGGCTCTGGCCACCGGCCTCAACTCTGCCTTCCAGGGCATCAGCACCACGCTCGGCTCCTACATCAGCTAGTTCTTGGTCCCCGCTGAGGACACCGCACCACCTGGCACTTTTGCTCCCCTTTAAGGGGAGGGTACGCACGGCGCAACGCCTGAAGTCGCGTACCCTCCCCACACCGGGGTCTCCCCACAACCGCAGTTCTACCCTCAGTTCGGAGACACACTATGAACTCCATGCTTCTCAAGCTCTATGTCAAGTTCCAGGATCTGGCCAGCCGCGAAGAGGGTCAGGATCTGGTTGAATACGCCTTGGTCGTTGCCCTCATCGCGTTCGGCGCCACCGCCGGCATGAAGGCTCTGGCCACCGGCCTCAACTCTGCATTCCAGGGCATCAGCACCACCCTCGGCTCCTACATCAGCTAGTTCTTCGTCCCCGCGAGGACAGAACGGTGCAACACGCAGTTTCGTCCTTTAGGGGGAGAGTTCAGCCGGCCACACTGGTCGCGTGCACTCTTCCCTCCAAGGATTCACCACTGAACCTGCGACCAAATCAAATGGAAGCCGAAAAGTGACCCTAATGAATACCCTTCTGCTCAAGCTCCTCATCGGATTTCAGGATCTGGTTAGCCGTGAAGAGGGTCAGGATCTGGTTGAATACGCCCTCCTGGTCGCTCTGATCGCATTCGGCGCCACCGCCGGCATGAAAGCTCTGGCCACCGGCCTCAACTCCTCTTTCAAGGGAGTCAGCACCACTCTCGGCAGCTACATCAGCTAGTCCCCAATCACCACCAGCCAGCATGAGCCGGCTGCTAATAGAGAAATCATGGGCCCACCAACCGCCCTTCCTTCTTCTCCCGGCCCTCCTCAGCCGGGTTCCCGACTTTGCAGCTAAACGTTTGCAACGTATGCAAGAGAGTACGCCGGGCGGATCTCCTCCCCTGCGTCCTCTCCTTTTCGCTTTTTGAGCCCGTATCATGGAATCGCAAGCGGTCTTGCAGCCGTTCCTCGCTGCCCCAGTGTTGACCAGGGAGAGTAAAGCCAGCCATGGATAGCAAGCGACGGACTGCTTTGCTGTTGATCCTGCTCAGCAGCGGTCTCTCCGTCCTGTGGGGCTCGTTTCTAGCGCAAAGCTCTGCCGGCGGGCTGGCCGATTTCAAAGCCGTTTACTATGGCGCGCGCTGACTGGCGGAGCGCAGCGACCCCTACAAGAACGGCGACTTCCTGCGCGTCTACCTGGAAGACGGCCACCAGATCCCTGCCGATCCCATGATGGCCGATCTGTTCCGGCGCGCCGTGCTGGTGTGCGTCAACCTGCCTACCACCCTGTTCTTCCTCATCCCCTTCGCCCCGTGCCCCATCCATTGCGCGCTTTTTGCGAAATGGGTGGGAAACCACAACCGCGTCCCGGCCTCAAAGGCTACCGTCCCCACCCATTCCATCTACAACGCCCGCCCAGTGCCCCATCCATTGCGCGCTTTTTGCGAAATGGGTGGGAAACCACAACCGCGTCCCGGCCGCAAAGACAATCGGCCCCACCCCATTCCATCTACAACGCCCGCCCCGCCGGCAGCCCCAAAAGTCGTATAGGCAACCGGCCCGTCGGCCGCAAATAATCGATAGTTGTCCCATTCCAGCCAACCAGCCTCGCCCCAGGGAGTCCTCGCCATGATCAACGGAAAGCGCATCGCGGTCGTCATGCCCGCCTACAACGCCGAAAAAACCCTGGAGAAGACGGTCCGCGAGCTCTCCGACGTGGTGGACATCAAGATCCTTGTTGACGACTCCAGCAAGGACCAGACCGCCGCTCTCTCGCGCAGCCTCGGAGTGCAGACCTTCGTCCACGACTCCAACTACGGCTACGGCCGCAATCAGCAGACCTGCTACCGCGAAGCCCTGGCCGCCGGCGCCGACATCGTGGTCATGGTTCACGCCGATTACCAGTACACGCCCCTGCTGGTGCCCGCCATGGCCGGCATGATCGCAAGCGGCGTCTACGACATGGTGCTGGCCTCGCGCATCCTCGGCAACGGCGCGCTCAAGGGCGGCATGCCGCTCTACAAGTTCATCTTCAACCGCATGCTCACCGCCTTTCAAAATCTCTTCCTCGGCGTCAAGCTCTCCGAGTATCACACCGGCTTCCGCGCCTTCTCGCGCGAGCTCTTGGAGAAGTTGCCCTTGCTCGAAAACTCCGACGACTTTGTCTTCGACAACCAGATGATCGCCCAGGCCGTGATGTTCGGCTTCAACATCGGCGAAATCTCCTGCCCCACCAAGTATTTTGAAGAAGCCTCCAGCATCAACTTCAAGCGCAGCGTCGAGTACGGCCTCGGCGTGCTCGCCACTACCGTCCGCTTCGCCGCCCACAAGGCGGGCATCATTCACTCCCCGCTTTTCGGCCTGCGGGGAAGAAAAATCACGCAGCAGTACTACACCCACGTCCAGCAAGGTTCCTGACCCCTCTTCGCATCCATGGTTCATCGCCCAACCTTGCGTTGGCGCGATTCCGTCCCCGGCAACAAGAAGCGCAGATCCCTTGTTCCAACGAGCCAAAAGTGCTCCGCCATACATCTCTCCAGCTGCTGCACAACCCCTCCAAGCGTCGCTCCCCAACGCAATTCATGCGTCAAAGCGGCAGTTCGTCCCTGTCACAGCGAGTTCATCCACTCACTGAACACGTTTGGCGCCATTCAAAATTCATAGGCTTCCCTGTGAGCGGCTTCCTTCAAGTCGCTGTATCGGAAGCGTCCTCCCAAAGCGCGTACAAACTCGAAATGTTGCGCGCGGGCGCTCCAGATACAGCACGAAGACTTGTGGCGGGCAACTGCGCAGGCCTCGGAGCGACGAAATGCGGCCTAGGGCAATCGCATTTGAACCTTGGTGGCGAACCTATGCCTCAGACCACCCGAAGAACTCCATCGAAGGCTGCTTTGTAACCAGGGCACGACTTCAGTCGTGCCGCAAAATGCCGCCAAGAAAGGGTTGAGCTTTAGCCCCTGCTGCATTTTGAATCCGCTCGTCACCCTTCGTTCCGCCTCATTCCGCACCTTCCAAGCAGCTCTCTCTCAAATTCCCAAGGTATCTGCTTCAAATGCGATTGCCCCAAGTGTGGGCGCGCTTCCCGTCTTCTCCGCCCCCGCCTCTGCTATCCTTAACCGTTTACCCCAAGCAGGAGTGAAGGGTCATGCCGGAGAACAGGGCGCGCAAGCATCATCAGGACCGGGTGGCGGAGACGCTGCGGCTGGAGATTGGAACCATGATCGACGGAGAGCTCTCCGACCCGCGCATCCACAACTGCTACGTCAGCGAAGTGGCCCTCAATCCGGGGGGAAAGTCGGCGCGGGTGTACGTCGCCGTCGACAGCGCCGTCAAAGACATTGCCCAGGCGGAGAAAGACACCATCGCCGGCCTGGAGACGGCCAAGGGCTACATCCGCTATGAGCTGAAGGAGCGCATGGGCGTGCGCCATGTGCCCGAGCTGGCCTTTCTTGCCGACCGCTCGGGCCGCTTCCAGGCGCGCATCGAGGAGCTCATGGCCCGCTCGCGCAAGCGGAACAAGTTCCCCGTGGCGCAGGAGCCCGCGGCCGCGGAGCCGAAGCCGTCGGCCCGGCTGAGCCCCGCGCCCGACGATGAGCCTCTGGCGGAGTAGCTTGCGGCTCTGTTAGCCTTGACCCTGGCGAAGCCGGGCAGCACCTCCGCGTTTTTGTTCAGCGGCAGCCGCCCGCGGGCGAGCCGGGCTCCCACCGCCCGGCCGATGCCGGCAGGCCTGGTTCTTGCCGACGCGCTGGGGCCTGTCACAGACCCTCAGCCCAGCCGCACAAGGAAACGCCGAAACTGGAGAACCCGTCGCAGTGGAGAATCAACTGGAACCGTCGGCTGCGGACCTGCCCCAACCCTGGCGCGGGCGGCTGCCGCGCTGGCCCACGGTCTGCGAGGCGGGGGTCTTTCTTGGCTCCGCGGTCTTCTTTCTCGCCTACGGCCTGACGCCCCTGCTGGGTGGCGCGGGCATGGGCCTGGTGGGCGCCGACGAGCCCCGTTACGCGCAGATAGCCCACGAGATGCTGGATCGGTTCGACTCCGCCCACACCCTGGCCGGCCGCCTCAGCGCCTGCGTCACTCCCTATCTTTACGGCCATCCCTGGCTCGAGAAGCCCGCCCTCTACTACTGGCGCGCCATGTTCACCTTCCAGGACTTCGGCGTCCACGACTGGAGCGCCCGGCTGCCCTCCACCACCTTCGCCTTCATCATGGTCGGCCTCATCTATCTGCACATGCGCCGCTTCCGCCCCGGCGGGCACCTCGACGCGGCCATCATCACGGTGACCTGCGCCGGAATCATCGGCTTCGCCCGCGGCGCTTCCACCGACATGCAGATGGCGGCGCCACTGGCCATCGGCCTGCTCGGCTGGTACGCCTGGTACGAGACCGGCTCCAAGTTCTGGCTCTTCGACATCTACTTCTTCACCGGCGTGGCCACCCTGGCCAAGGGACCGGTCGCTCCCTTTCTCGCCGCGCTCATCATTACCGCCTTCGTCTTCCTTCGCCGCGAGTGGTCGCTTCTCCGCCGCACCCTCTGGTGGCCCGGCGTGGTGCTCTACTTCGCCATGGTCTTGCCCTGGTTCATCGCCGTCCAGAACCAGAACCCCACCTTCTTCCGCGAGTTCTTCCTGGAGCACAATCTGGAGCGCTTCGCCACCGACCGCTACCAGCATGTGCAGCCCTTCTGGTACTACCTGCCGGTGGTGGTGCTGGCCTTGATGCCGTGGACCGTGGTCGCCGTCCGCGCCCTGGTCGATGGCATCCTCACCTCGGTGGCCGAGTGGCGCTTGCGCCGCCTCAATCCGAGCCGCCGCATTCCCAACCGTCCCGGCGACGCTTTTCCTGAATTCCTGGTTCTCTGGGCGCTTATCCCCATCGTTTTCTTCACCTTTTCCCAGTCCAAGCTGCCCGGCTACGTCCTGCCCTCCGTTCCTCCCCTCGCCATCCTCACCGGAGACTACCTCTTCCGCCGCCGCGGGCCGGGCCTGAACCGCTGGGTGCTCGCGGGCCACGCCGTGCTTTGCGCCATCATGACCATGTTTGCCCTGCTGCTGCCCTGGTTTGTGGCCCACGGCGCCACCGTGCCTCCCCCGCATGCGCTGGCCATCGCGGCCCTCTCCGCCGCCGGCGCGGCCCTGCTCATCCTCATCGTGGTCAAGGGCTACGGCGTTACGCGGCTGCGCCTGGTCACCACCTGCATCCTGGCTGTCCTCATGCTGTTTCTCTACGGCGTCGGGCCCTTCTTCGGCATCCCCGAGGTGAGCGCAACCAAGCGGGTCATCCACCTGCTCGACCGCGCCTACTCCGCCCGCCCGCTCGCCGGCCGCCTGGCCGCGCTGGCTCCGGCCGACGCCACCGTCGCCGTATTCCAGGTCCGCCGCGACATCGAGTATGGCCTCTCCTTCTATCGCAATCGCGAGGTCATCAACTACGAGCAGGACGGTGTGCCCGACGGCCAGCATTTTCTGGTGGTGCGCGTCACCGGCCGCAACGGCGCCGATCTCCACACCCTCTCCGCCCTCGGCGAATACCTCGAGGGACGGCCCTATGAGCAGCTCTTCGCCTGGCCGGAACAGGGCCTCGTGGTCTACATGGTGGGCAGCCGTTGAAGCCCCTGGTGCGCTTCGGAACAAAGCCAAGTGAGCCCTGAAGAAACTCTGATAATCTGAATTCCACTATCTTCCCGGGCTCCCTCCCGGCTGGCGAGCCGGCAACTTAGACTGGCCGTCCCGAACTCCGCAGCCTTCGCCGGCTGCCTGCTGCACGATTTCACTGTGCGTTTCTTGCCGTCCAATCTGTCAGGGAGTTGCATGGCTACGGATGTATCCATCGAAATCCTCGACCTGCGACACTTTGCCGCGCCGCTCCTTCGGGCCGTGCTCGATGCCGAGGCCGAGCTCTGGCGCCAGCGCCTGCACTGGGACTATCGCACCTCGTCCAAGCTGCTCATGCAGTATCTCGACAGCCACTCCTTGCCTGGCTACGCGGCCGTCGAGGCCGGCCAGGTCACCGGCTATGCCTTCTGCGTCTACGAGGAGACCAAGGCCGTCATCGGCGACGTCTTCGCCCTCAGCAGCGCGGCGGCCGCCTTCAACCTGCCGCCCGGCTCCGCCGCTGCCCTTGCCGAACAGAACAACCCGCTCTCGGCCCACGAGATCGAGCAGACCTTGCTCAAGCACCTGTTTGAGATGCTGCTCAACTCACCCAACGTCGATCGCGTCGAATCCCAGCTCCTGCTCCATCCCTCCGGTGTGCACTTGGGCTTGTTTCAGCAGGCCGGCTTCGAGCTTTTCCGCCGCTTCTTCATGGTCCAGCAGCTCCAGGGCCTCTGGAACCAGCCCCGCGTCGACTTGCCGCAGGAGCTGGAAATGCGCCCCTGGCGCGAAGACGACCTGGCCCCCGCCGGCAAGCTGATCGCGGAAGCCTATCGCGACCATCCCGACAGCTTCATCAACGACCAGTACCGCTCCGTGCACGGGTCGCAGCGATTCCTCTCCAACATCGTTCGCTACTCCGGCTGCGGCGTCTTTTCCCCGCAGATCTCGCACGTGGTTGCCAATCGCCACAGCCGCGAACTGGTGGCCCTGGTGCTGGGCTCGCGCGTCAGCCCGCAGAGCGGCCACATCACCCAGCTCTGTGTCCATCCTGCCTGGCGCCGCAACGGCCTGGCGCGCATGATGCTCTCCGTGGCCGCCTTCCACTTCCTGCGCCACGGGGCCAGCGAGATCTCCCTCACCGTCACCGCCTCCAACACCCCGGCCATCGAACTCTATCACTCCGAGGGCTACACCTGCGCCCACGCCTTCGACGCCGCCGTCTGGCAGCGAAGCCGCATCGCTTGAGCCGCTGTATAACCGAAACTTGCCCTCCAGTGCTTTGAAAGGGCACGGCTTCAGCCCCTGAGGGAATGCTTCCTGGATGGGTGCACCAGGCTTCGATTTTTGAGACCTGCCAAAGCACGAGGCAGGAGATCCCGCAGCCGGGTGCCCCATCCTTGCGGCGTCTTTGTTTTTTGCCGCAAGGGTGGGAAAGCACCGAACCCAATTGTCGGAAAAGAGAGCCGCGCCGCCTACCGCGCGATCAGAAACATCAGCCAGCTGAGCGCAATGGCCGAGCCCACGAACAGCACGAAGCAATAGAGCCCGTAGCGAACCATCTTTATCGGCGTCTCCCGCATGGTGATGCCGAAGACCACCGAGGCGAACAGCGCGAACAGAACCACCGCGGCAAAGTGAGAGGGATGGAACACTAGGCTTTCCTCCCCGTCCGCAGGTTGTGCGCGTCCACGGCGGCAATCACGTTCAGCAGGCCCGCCACCACGATGAAGCGCGAGCCCCAGTCCGCGGTCGTCACCTGCACCAGGTTGGCACCCCAGCCCATCGCCCGGCACACCAGGTAGAGGATTCCGTTGCCCAGGTCGCCGGCCATGCTCAGCAGATCCAGAATGTCGTGCGCGCCGGAGTGAATCTGGCCGTCCATCGCCAGGCCCATCGAGAACATGCCCACGATCGACGCCGCCAGCAGCGCCCCGCGTCCCCACTTGCCGATCAGAAAATGCCCGCCTCCGGGCACCAGCCAGCCCACGATCAGCGGCAGGTAAACAAACCCGCTGCCTGCCTCATTCTTCTTGTCCTGGGGATTTGCCATTCCTTCTTGACTATATCGTATTGGAGCAGGGTCCAGGGATCAGGGGTCAGGGATCTGGGATCAGGGGTCAGGGGTCAGGGGTCAGGGATCAGGGATCAGGGATCAGGGATCAGGGAATAAGGAATAGGGAATAGGGAATAGGGAATAAGGAATAGGGAATAAGGAATAGGGAATAAGGAATAAGGAATAAGGAATAGGGAATAAGGAATAAGGAATAGGGAATAAGGAATAAGGAATAGGGAATAAGGAATAGGGAATAAGGAATAGGGAATAAGGAATAGAAAGAAACTCGGCCGCAATTGAACTGCGGCGCAAAAGCTCCGTGCCCCATCCATGCGACTCCTTTCTGTCGCATGGGTGGGAGAGCACGACCCTCAATCTCCTATGGGCCTTAACTGCCT